>CAYWMW010000042.1:0-21645 GCA_964458975.1 uncultured Lewinella sp.
CATTCACTTTAGGCGTTCAGAAGGCCAACAGCTCAGAACGAGGCTACTCCGTTACGATGAAGGTAATGCTGCCAACATCAGCATACTTCTCGAAAGTAGATGCAGCAAGAATTTCAGGACTGGTAAGGGGCTCAAATATCGTTTCGTAAGCCACTCTATCTGTAGAGCTGTTAATGTAATGAATTCTAAAATCCTCCCTGCGTGTACGCTCACAACCATACAGTGCTGGATGGTCATAAAAATCAAAATCAAAAATTGTACTCATGTCGGCTAAGTAAACTCCAGCCTTCCGTAGAACAATGCCAAATTTAAACTTAAAGCGCCCATCAATTTCTACCATGCTGATGCTATAATCTAAAAATTCATCCGCGTTGATGAAAGTCAGGTCGCCTATGTCCGTGAACACATCAATAGCCGAATCTACAAGATCGGCACTTTGTGGAACATGCTGAATACTAAAAGAGGAGAAAAAGTTAAAATCCTCCAGATTCAGCCGCTGGTCAACGCCTTCCACCCTGACTTGATTGGAAAAGTCACCCGACCACCAGATGGTATCGCCTACCAAAAAACTGGTTTGCGCGGGTGAAGACTCAATGGGTACTTCAACGACGGTGCGGTCGCCGAAGACATCGACGTCGGTGCAGTCGCAGGAGTGTAGCGTCAGCAAGGCAGCGCAGAGTATTGTTATTCTAGTGACCATAAGAAGAGAAAACGTTTTCGATATTTACGGTGCTGTTACTAGTTGAATTGACTTGGATTAGTCGGGCCTTAAATTGGTCAATGGTTCTTACCGAAGGGTTCAGCGCATCATACTGTTCTTCGAACGAAATACCCTGTACTAAGTCTACCCCGCCGGGTATTGTCTCGACGGAACTGCGAACATTTGTGGGGAAACCGGGACCATCTAGTAAGTCGTAAAACATTCCTCTTGGGATGAAATTAGTGGATGCTAAATGAAAGTTTATGAATTCTGCGCGCTCCGCCCAGCTATTTCGTCCGGTAGATCCTGATATACTATGATTAACTCCATACTGCTGCCCCGTCATGTATTCTCCGATCGGAAAGGCTAGCCCTTCGGCGATTTCGGCTAGTCCCGAATCGGATAACGAGCCGTCTCCGTACAGGTTGTCTTGCCCTGTGACAAGGTTATCAACGAAAACCCGCCCGATGTATAGCACGTAATCACGCCACCAATCCTGTCCTAAATGACCAAACTGTACTACGTGGGCCATTTCATGGTAGACTGTTTTCTTCTTTTCGTCGGAAGGGTCGCTGTCACCAAACGAAATAAATACGTCAGGTTTGGATACTTCCCAGTAGGTGTACAATATTCCGGTAATTGGATTTTGAAACGCGAACCCAAATTCTACTACATCTGAAATACTCAGCACTTCCCGATCCATCATCCGAAACATTGGTGCAGCATTACCGGAATCATCGAGGTTATGAATGAGGACATGGATACGGCCCGGACTGGAGAAAGACGAATGGTCGTCATAAAATTCATGAATGCCGTTGCTAGTCGTTGCGGCCACGAAAGTTTGCTCCCGGAGGCTGGTGTTGTCGGTATCGTCCTCAATTCTGAGGCAGAGATCGTTCCATTCTTTGTTGTCGCGGGTCAGGTACCAGGTGAAATCAACGGCTTCCAGGAAAGCATTCCATGCGCGTACTCCCCGGAAGGAGCGGATAACGGCGCGGTCGCTTACCCGGTCTTTGAAAACAATGATAACTAAAGCTTCGTCATCCATAAAAGCCTCTTTGTCACAGGCAGAAAAGACCATGAGCAGGTAGGTGAACGCAAGGAAGGGTAGGAGTCTTTTCAGACTCTTCGGGGGGGGGGTAATATGTGCAAAACGAATAGTGGGTTATACGGGCAATAGACTAAAATAAATTGCTCGTGGTTAATAAGTGTACAACAATATTACGGAATACTGTTCATATATAAAAATATAAATTCAATTATTGTTCCGCAACCCCTAAGCTTCGGGATGACTCATGTTTGATTTGGAGTTCCTTACGCTCTATGCAGCTCCAAAGCTTTGCCTCACCGCAACCAATGCCCCATAGAAAACTCCTTAGTCCGCAAATACCCCTCATTCTCCTCCACCGGGTCAATAATGATCGGTAAACGACGAACTACCTCTACCGGCCCTTCTCCAAAAGCCTTCACTTTCTCGGGGTTGTTGGTGAGGAGCTGAATCTGGCTGACACCGAGGTCCGCAAGAATGCCCTGCGCCACTTCGTAGTGCCGCGCGTCGATCTCGAAGCCGAGGTGAATGTTGGCCTCGATGGTGTCCAGCCCGGTATCCTGTAGTTGGTAGGCCTTGAGCTTATTGATGATGCCGATGCCCCGGCCTTCCTGGCGGAGGTAAACGACGATGCCCTTGCCCGCCGCGGCCATCTTCAGCGCACGGTCCAGCTGTTCGCCGCAGTCGCAGCGCTTGGAGCCGAACAAATCTCCGGTGATGCACTCGGAATGAACGCGGACGATGACCTCCGCGTCGGGCTCCATCTCCGGGTGGACAAGTGCGATGTGCGGCGCGTAGGCGTCCGGATCTTCGGAATAAGCGATCATGCGGAAGTCTCCGTAGGGCGTCGGGATGATCGCCTCGGCGCGGCGCGTAGCGGCGGAGGCGGAAGTGTCGGGAAGTAAGATGGGGTCGCCTTGTTCGACCATGGGGGGAGGGAATCTTTCGTATGGGAACGTCCCAGCGGGGATGCGGTTGCGGTCCGGCGATCTTTTCCTCGGTTAAGATGTCGTTAAGCCCGGTACTTTTTTTCAGGCATACGGTGTTTATCATTAAATCAGTTCATTGTGTAGCCGAAACATATCCATGAAACACATCTCCTTTTTTCCCCTGCTCCTTTTGTCCGCACTCTTCGTCGGTTGTGGTCTGTTCAAACCGGTAGATGGCCCCGCCAGGCCCCGCTCGCCGAGGGCTACAAACTCCTCATCCGGCGGCGCGGGCGCAACGGCCTACATCCGGGCCGACATCGTGGACCACGCCAAAGAACTGATGGGCCTCAAGTACAAATACGGCGGCAACAACCCGCGCCAGGGCTTCGATTGCTCCGGCTTCGTCCTCTACCTCTACCAAAACGCGGGCATCGATATCGAGCGGGTCTCGCGCGAACAGGCCAGGCAGGGGCGCGCCGTGCCCGTCAATAAGGCCAAGCCGGGAGATTTGGTCTTCTTCAAAAGGCGGGGCAAAGCGGTACACCATGTTTCCGTAATCGTGGAATCTGGCGTCAATAAACTCATCGTCGTCCACGCAACCAACAGCGGTGTGATCCGGGAAAACATCCTGGAGAGCCGCTACTGGGAGCCGATGCTTTATGAGGTGCGGGATATTTTGAATTAATAATTACGGCGGCCACCGGATTTTTTCACCTGGCTTCGGTTGCTGCGCCCGCGCAGTTCGCTGGCGCGCATTGGCATCTGATCGATCAGATTCATCAGCACGGACGGAGGGGTTATTCTGTTTTCAGCCCGGAATTTCTCGTACCCATCCAGACCGACGAGCACCAGCTCAAACTGGAACTGCTCCACACCGAATTTTTGGTACATCTTTTGGGCATCAGCTTGGTTCAGAAACCGACCGGTATTCTCAAACTTACCGTCGGGCGTGATGAATAGGAACACTACGTTTCGGTCTTCAAACTCCTCGTTTTGGCCGCGCAGCAGCTTCACCTGGCGCTCGAACATCGGATCGTCCGGGGAAGGGGTAAATAGCAGTACCAGTCGGGATTTCCAGCGGTAACTGTTCAACGACTGCGCCTCCACGGAAACAGGTAAACAAAAGATAAGGGCGGCGAAAAAGAGTAGAGCTTTCATATTGCTAAAACAGGGTGGAGGCCTTAGGATGTTCACTTTTAGTGTTTTGTGGTAGTTTGGGCGCGGCCGCAGGTGCAGGGGAAGGTTTTGGAGTCGGGAGTCTTGGAGTCGGGAGTCTTGGAGTCGGGAGTCGGGAGTCGGGAGTCGCTGCCGCAGGTACCGTTCGCGGCGCTTCGCTTGCTCACCGGAGGCGAGGGAGCGAAGCGAACTGAGCGGTACCTGCGGCAGCGACTCCAGACTCCAGACTCCAAGACTCCCGACTCACAAGACTCCCACAAGTTCTCTACCTTGCGGCCCTGAGCACAAACCATTCAATTTCTGTACCCTTGTCCACCTTTTCATTCCTCCTCGAAGGCCTGCGTAATATCCGCACTACCGGAACTTTCACGCGTAGCAGTACTGCGCTGTGCGAAGCAGCCATTGACCGGATCGACTTCGCTACCGCCCGCGTCATCGTAGAGCTTGGTGCCGGAGACGGCGTCATCACCGAGCACATCCTCAAGCGCCTGCACCCCGAAGGCAAGGTGATCGCTTTCGAGGTCTTCGAAGACCTCTGCGACGATATGCGCGCCATCGGAGACCCCCGCCTGGTTGTAGCTCAGGACAGTGCCGAGAACATCCGCCACTGGCTAGACAAAATCGGTGCCGAGCAGGCGGACCACGTAGTCTCCGCCATCCCTTTCGCCGCCCTGCCGGAGGAGCTGGGCAAGGCCATCGTCAGTGCAGCAAAAGACAACCTCCGGCCCGGCGGCTGTTATAACCAGGTACACTACAGCCTGAAAACCAAAGCCTACTACGAAGAAGCCTTCGGGAAAGTTGACGCGCGGCGGGTGTGGGCGAATTTGCCGCCGGCTTGGGTGCTTTATTGTTTGCGGTAAGGGGGCTGGGGTCTACGGTGAGCACACATTTTACCAAACTCGATAGGCGAACTTTTTTGTTTGCTGAGTTAGTCTGCTGGTCGCTACCAAGTTTGACGCCTACGCAAGAGTCTGATTATTCACGTAAGTATTGACAAAAAAGAATTCGACTGGCGAGTTTAGCGGCAACTTAACCAACATTCTTATCACCCTAGGTCCGAACGCTCGAAGCGGAAAGTTCGGGATGACTCATGTTTGCAACCCAAAGCTTCTAGTGGCAGGCTGTCTAATTAGTCGTGTTCAGCCCGTGGTAACCTCTCCCCAACCCCTCTCCAACACGCTTCGCCTCAGGCTCAGCGGAGAGGGGCTATTCTGAAGAAAACGCTTCGCGTTTTGAGCGTAAGAACCAGCTATGGGTTAGGACTGTCAGATTAGACAGCCTAGTTTTCAACGTTAGCGTGTGGTGCAGAACCCCGGACAGTGGTTTCCGGCCCCTATGTTTTCGTTGTTTACCCGATGAGGAATCACGCCAGAGGCACTCAAACCGGGTTTGGACAAACAGCAGACACGCAAACGTAGATTGATCCGACGGGGTATCGACGTTATCCCCAAACATTGTTGTTACCTTATCCCCAAGTTTATTCTCGATCCCATGCGCTCCTTACTTTCCTTGCTCTTCATTACCTTTCTTTGCACCTGCGGCCGCGCCCAAATCGGCCTGCACCCGCCGCAGATCGACTACCAGCAGCTGCAAAGCGACCACGCCCGGATCATCTTCCCGAAGGGCTACGAAGCGCGCGCCAGGCGCGTCGGCTCCTTGCTCGACGAAATGCAGCAGCACCACACCCGCAGCATCGGCGAAAAGATTTACGACGTCGACCTGATCCTGCAAACGGCCACTACGGAGATCAACGGCTACGTCGGCCTGGGGCCGTTCCGGTCGGAGTTTTTTGCCACGCCGCCCCAGCAACTCAGCTTCCTGAGCAATACGGATTGGGTGGACCTGCTGACGATCCACGAGTACCGCCACGTACAGCAAAACAGCAACGAGCGGCGCGGCATCACGAAGCTCTTCTCCTGGCTGCAGGGCCAAAACGGCTGGTCGGTATTCAGCTTCCTGGCTACGCCGAACTGGTTCAGCGAGGGCGATGCGGTGGTGTACGAAACGGCGCTGAGCGGCGCTGGTCGGGGAAGAACACCAGCCTTCAGTTCCACCTTTCGCAGCTTACTCGATAACAGCATCCTCTACTCCTACCAGAAAGCCCGCAACGGGAGCTTCAAAAGCCTCGTACCCGACCATTACCGCTACGGCTACAACACCCTGACCTACGCCAGGGAACGCTTCGGCAACGATGTCTGGAAATCTGTCCTGCACGACGGCGCGGCCTACAAAGGCCTGATCTACCCGTTCAACCGGGCGCTGAAACGGAAAACCGGCTACGGCACCAAAGCACTCTACGAAACAGCATTGCTTGACCTGAAAGCGAAGCAAGACAGCGCCCTGACCGCCCGCGGGCCGGTGGTGGAGGGCGAAGCCTTCGGGGAGCCGTCTCGTAAAATCAGGAATTACCGCTTCCCCTCAGTCGACGATCAGGGGAGGGTGATCGCCCTGTACTCGGCCTTCGAGCAAACGCCCGCCCTGGTGGTCGTGAGCCCGGACGGTGGGAAAGACAAACGACTCACCTCCGTTGGCATCCAGCGGGAGCCCTACGTTCACGTACGCGGCAACCTCGCCGTCTGGATGGAAAACCGCATCAACCCCCGCTACACCAACGAGCGCTTCTCCGAGATCATGCGCTACGACATGAAGAGCGGTCGGAAGGTGCAACTGACCCGGAACAGCAAGTATTTCTCCCCCGCCCTGAGCTTCGACCGCAGCCGCATCGTGGTGGTAGAGCACGACCCGCTGGCGGGCGACCCCGCCATCGTAGTGCTGGCGAGCAACACCGGAGAAGTTGCCGCAAAGTACCGGATCGGAACCCAGTCGATTTCCTTCCCCCGCTTTTCTCCGGACGGGAACACGGTCTACTTCTACGACATCAGCTTCCAGGGCGTTGCGCTCCGCGCACTGGACCTCCAGAGCGGAAAAACAAAGATGCTCACCGAACGAAGCCACGAACCGCAGGATTATCTGCAGGTCACGGAAGACGGAACAATCGTGTTCAGTAACGGCCGGGATGGTGTGGACAATGTCTACCAGTTTAACCCCGAATCCGGGCGCACGCGCCAGCTTACGAACGTGAAAATTGGGGCTTCTTTCCCCTGCCTTTCTCCGAACGGTTACCTCTACTTCTCCGAGGCTACGCCACGGGGGCAGCGGCTGCGGCGGCTCAACCTGAGCGGGGAAACGAAAACTGCCGCTGGGCTTTACCCCGGCTTGCTGGCGGGTAATAATCCTGCTGGCCCCAACGTATTCGAACGCCCGGCCGCTTTCAGCGCTGAGACCGTGGACCTGACCAAAAACATCGAGGTGAAGGACTATGAAGTCTCGGACTTCAACGATCGGCTGGGCGGCGTGCAGCTCCACAGCTGGTCGTTCAACGGCAGCTACGTAACGCCGGGGGTTGAGGTAGAAGCCGCCAATGCGCTGAATACCGTCCGCGCCCGGGCGGGAATAACTTACAACATCGACGAAAAAAGAACTTCCACCGGGGTGAATGTCGACTACGGGGGCTTTTTTCCGGTACTGAACTTCGGGCTCAACTCCACCGGCCGTTTGTACGACGTGCTCAATCCGCGCCGCGATACGGTGATCGTGAACCGGTACGATTTTAACCAGCAGCGCTTCAGCCTGGGCGCTCGGGTGCCGTTGCGTTGGGTAAACGGGGATTACCAGACGCAACTGACGCCCGGGGTGAGCGTTGGTTACCTGAACACCTCGGACTCTGAACGCACCGAAGCGCCCGACGGCTTTTCGGACCTGAGGTTGTCTTTAGCGGGGAGCATCCTGCACCGGACGGCCTTCAAGCAGGTGCAACCCCGGTTCGGGGCGGTAGCGCGGCTGTCTTATGCTTCAACGCTCGGAGGGCCGGAGGGCAATCGCCTGCTGTTGCAGAGCTCTTTCTTCCTGCCCGGCTTGTTCCCGACGCACGGCCTGAAGATCGACTTCGACTTCCAGACGGAGAATACCAGCAATACCTACAAATTTCCGAATGCGTTCAATTACGCCAGGGGCTACGGCGGGGCCCTCAACGATCAGGTAACGCGCATCGGGGTGAATTACCAGTTGCCGTTGTTGTACCCTGACTTTGGCATCTTCGGCATCACCTATTTTCAACGTGTCCGGCTGAATGCTTTTTATGATTATAGCCAGCTCTCGATCGAGGGCTTCAACCTCTCGCGACCAAGTGTGCATTCGGTGGGCGGGCAGCTCTTTTTTGACAACATCTGGATGAACTCGGCACCGATTTCTTTTGGCTTTCAGGTGGCTTATTTGCCGGATGCTTTTGCTGGGGAGGAGAAGGTTGATTTTCGGGTGTTGTTTAGTGGTGGGTTTTAGACGGGTCAGTATTCCTTCGTTAAAGGAATGATTGTTTTTTTGAAAAAAATAGAAACAATGTTTTGGTAAGATCAGATTTATCGTTATCATTGTTTAATTATTAGCTTTGATTAAAACTTAAATATGTTCGCACCTTCGCACCTTCGCACCTTCGCACCTTCGCAGTCTTTTTTTGTTGCTATTTTGCAACATGCGCTAGTATAGCTTCTCAATCCATAGGAGAATTGTCCTGCGGCACAAACTCGTTGCCCTCTGATAATATTTCTGCCAATTCTTCTTCTTCACAGAACTGTGTGACGGGGAGTTCAAGGTTAGCCGCTGTCAATACTTTCAACTCAAATCATGTGCTTGATGTAGTACCCAATCAGCCATCTAATAAAATCAGGATTCGATCAAACGTTATTCTGATGCAGAATAGTGAAGGTGAAGGAAACTTTGAATGGACGAATAATCCAGAGCATAGGTCCTTTCTGACGGATGTTTTTATACGGGTCAACGAAAGAATTTTAGCATTAGCAAGTGGGTGTTCTCAAAGTGGAGACCTCATTGAATATTCTAGCTTAAACTTTGAGTTCGTCCCTAACTTCATCGAAATAGAAGATGAATTCCTTTGGAACCATCGGAACGATCCTAGTCCTGCTCCTTATAATAGTGGAAATAAAGACTACCTGAATGCGATAAATCAATTAGCCCAAAACACACCTGGCTACGAGCCTGGTTTTGATGTCATAGTTACTACTGATGGGTTTTATCACTACTTATGGGATAGGAGCTCTGATATTGGAAGTCTTCCTGAGTTTAACGAGACTATTGGTGGGGAATGGTATTATAACGGAGTCTGGTACAGCTCTTTTCCAACGTTTGACCTATCTCGTCCTGTAATGTGGCACGCGCCAGATATGTTTTTACTTTATCAGCACCTGTTTCGTGGCAGTGGAAATAACTGGCAAGCAGCACGAAGGGAACAAATTATTGAATACTTCTCTGGTGTTATGATGCACGAGTACGGACACTACTTTAACCTTGGTCATACCTCGATTTGTAGTAACAACTATATGGGGCCAGCCGGGTTTAATTCCAGTAGTGCCTATGACCAATTTAGCGGAAGGCAGATTCGTGAGATGTATGAAACACTGATGTTTAAAAACCTGCGACAGACGGTTATTTGTGACCAGCCTGTTGGCGAAGAATTAACTATCGTAGACGATGAATTATGGCGCGTTGACACTAAAGTATATACCGATATTCGGATAGTTTCGGGAGCAAAATTAGAGATTACGTGTGAGCTGAATATGCAGCCAAAGGCTCAAATTTTTGTGGAACGAGGTGCCGAACTACATGTCAACGGAGGACGAATCACTGGTTGTGGCGAGTATTGGGGAGGAATTCGCGTTGAAGGCTTTGCGGATTACTCTAACCATGATCAATCAGAAGGGGGCTTAGTAAGAGTTGACAATGGAGCTATTCTGGAAAATGCAACGAACTTAATTTCAACAAACAACCCTAAATATGATTGGCCTGAAAGTGAAGACTATTACGGAGGGTTAGTGATTGCAGAAGACGCAACCTTTCGGGATTCCTGGAGAGGGGTCGAATTTCTTAGGTACGCCTTATTCGGGCACAAAGACGAGAGTTACTTTAAGAATTGCACCTTCGAGGATCTACGCATCGGGGTGACGGATTGGGGAAGCGACGGGGTGACATTTGATAACTGTACCTTCAGAAGGATTGGTAAAGAGGGGATATTGCCTTATAATGCAGGTGTTGTTGTGATTAATGGCTGTACTTTCGATGATATGCCCGTCGGTGTTGATGTCATCAATACCAACCCCAATATGACCACTGCTCCTCAGATTGTAGGAGATCGGGCCCAGGGCACTGAAAATATCTTCAATTGCGACTCCTATGGGGTTAGAGTTGAGTCTTCTGCTACGCTTGCAAGTGAGCGGCTGCGTATAATTGGCAGTAATTTCAGTGGTAACCAGATTGGCGTACTGCTTCAAGGCGAGAATAACCCGGAATTCGAGAGGAATTATGTTGAAAACTCATTTGTTGGTATTGCTGCTATTGATTGTGGGAACAATGGAATTGATATCGAAAATTCAGTATTTAGAAATTCAACAGTAGGAAGCCAAGTTGATGGGAATAATGATGGGCTTTTGTTTCTTGCTAATTGTTTTGACGGGAATTCGAATTCTGACATTCGTATTACTCAGGCAGCTACACTACAAAACCCACATGGGGCTGAAAACGGGACTCGTTCTGCAGACAACTATTTCTTAGGAGGTTCTTTTGCTTGGGATGCGATAAAAAATTTATCTGGGGAAGACTTCATTTATGTTTCTAGGACACTGGACGAGACTTCTGACTATTTTCCTCGAAACTCACTCAGTGTCTTGATTTCATCTCCTGAAGATGGCTTTGGATCTAGCGTAGAACCTTGTGCTGATATTGATGGCTTGGTTGGTGGAGGTGATGAGCCACCAAGCGGTACTCTTTACTCAGAATGTCTTAGTAAGTTCATAAGCTACGCTGATGTTCCCGAATTACTTGAGAGCATCAAAAATCCTAGCCAGGAAACGAGTGCTCAGCATGGTGTTAAAGAGGTGTCACCTACTGCTTTGGACAGGTGTGTCAAACAACTTCACCTAGGGTATGCTAATAAAATGATTAAAGAAGGGGCTATAGGCGCTGCTGCTGATTACTTATTAGCGCAAGAAGATTTCATTGTGAAGACCTATGGCTACGGTATATACGTACAGTCTGGTGATTATCCTTTGGCAACGAGTGCGCTGGGAAGTATGGCACCTCAGAGTAAGGATGAGGAAAATTTTATTTTAACACAGAAGATTTACTTGAACTTTTTGACTTCGCCTAAGCAAAGTGTTTTTAAGCTTGAAAGTAAGAACAAAGAGAAACTTCTAGCGGTAGGTAAGTCTCACGGGGTGTATAGTGGCTACGCCCGGTCCGTTTTTCAGGTGATAACGGGAGAACGGTTAGTACTTCCTCTGGTTCCGTTGAAAGAAGACGGGAAAATACTAGGTGACAGGAAAGATTTGGAGCCGGAAGACGAAATCCTTGTTTACCCCAATCCAATAAGTAATGGTACGCTTTATCTCGTGATTCCAGTATTCATGCAAGATGAAAGCTTGAGCATTTCAGTTCGTGATAGGCTTGGACGAGAGATTAGCTCTAAGGTTTTCCCTGAAAACAATAAGTCTTACTCAATAGAACTACCTAAGAAAGATAATGGGTTCGACCTGCTTTACATCACAATGAGAGGGGCATCGGGATCACTGTTTACGAAGAAGGTAGTCAGAAATTAATTAGAGTAGGACTGGATGCCTTTTACTGAAATAGAGCATTTTGCAAATATGATTAGATTAATAAATGTTTTTATTTTGCTGGCGTTCGCTTGTGTGCAGGTACGCTCTCAGTCAGGATTTGCCAGGCATTTTGATGATGAGTGGCAGGGAGATAATGCTGCTGTAATTGTTAATGTTTTTGATGATCATGTGATAACTTCGGGGTACCAGAAAATTTATACGGAGAACTCTTTTTTCTACCAATACCAGAGGTTGTTTATAGATAAGAATGGAGAACTTGTTCTGGACGATGGGGATAGCGATATTAGAGAAGTGGTTGATGTGCGTAAAGACGGAAATCTTACCTACGAATTACTCAATAGCAGACGCTATTCGCACCCCTTAATCCGTGTGAGAGATAGCCGGGATAGTGTTATTTTGGAAAGAGTTGTCGCTCCGGAGAACACCTACTATGATGCTACTCTAGCCAATAAATTGTACATTAATGGTGGTAGTGTTTATATGTTAGCAAGGGGGGTGAATATTGCCGAATACCAGGAGCCTGGCTACGAGGTTGCTGGTGTTATTTATCGAATGGATCATGACCTGAACATGTTAAATCAGAGAGTTTATAACTGGCCGACCAGGTTTGTCGATTTCAGAGACATTGTAGGGAAAGAAGGTAATCTAACGATACTGTACGAACAGAGAAAAACAAACAGTTCGTCTTACAATACTGGTATTGGTCGTGTTAACGCAGATTGGAGTATTGATACCCTTTACCGAAGCGAAAGAAGCCTCTTTCAGAGAGGATTTAATTCGCGAACTAACCTTATTCAGCTTCCAAATGGCAATCTGGTTTTTATTGATTCCAATAATGAGAGCATAGGTTTTAGTGAGTTAGATGTACTTACGTGCATTTCCCCTCAAGGGGAAATTATTTGGGAATATGACTATACAGTCGGTAATCTATTTTCTTCGAACAGGCATAAGGTTGATATTCGAAAAGTTATACTTTCCCCGGCGGGGAAAATCATCATAGCTGGTAAAGACTTTGGCAGAGAGTTATTTTCCGGACACCGGGAGAGCAGTTTTTTAATGCAACTGGACCAGGATGGAAATAAAGAATGGTTCAGGGTCTTTAACTATCTGGCCGGAGAATCCGAATATTGGACACAAGGCGATACTATTATGCCAGTGGAAACTTTGTTTGGGGACGTGAAAGTAGATGAAGACGGGAGCATTTATGCTGCTGGTTTTGCCAGGGTTACTTTGAAACGGGTTGGATCAAACAATAGCCCGAGGAATAATGCGGATGCTTTCATAGTAAGAACAGATAGTGTCGGCTGCGTCTTACCTGATTGCGAAGTAGAACAGTTCATCGGAGGAACATTTAAGCCAGTTACTACAGTTGTACCAGGGCGGCGGTGGACGGAAAGAACCACTACGATAGAAGGTATGTATATCGATACAACTTACCGCTTCGCACCCGATAGTATATACGAAGAAGGCAGGTATTACGTCCCGATTGAGCGCTTTGATCCCGTTACGTCTACCTACCAACGAACGGGGGAAGCGATGCGGGAGATGTGGGGCAAAATATTTTTAAGACGCGATAATTTTGACTACTTAGTTGGCGAAAGAGATTTATTTGTTGGCGATCGATTGTGGTCAACATTTACCTTTCCCGGTAATGTTCCAGTTCAAAAAGTAGAGCAGGAGGTTGTTTTTAGAGATACGATTACTACGTTAGATGGTATAGAAAGAATAAGGCTGACGTATGAATGTACCGAAGAGCATGGTTTGCCAGACTACGGTACTTACGAATGGATTGAAGGTATCGGCCGCCTGGATGGAAGGCTAAGTGTTTTTCAGGCTTGTATTGCCCCTAGAAATAAGGAAATCCTTTGTGTGTTTCAGGGAAATCAGCAATTATACCAAAACCCTAATTATGAAGATTGTGGGTTGATTTTATCTGCCGAGGAGACTACATCTCCATCAGAATTAAAAATCATACCCAATCCAACAACGGGGGTGATAAGGATTGAAGGCCTGGAAACTGACGCTCAGGTTAATTTGTATTCTCTGAACGGACAACTCCTCCGGTCTTTTAAGTCCGAAGCTGTTTCTCTTGTCGAATTCCGCGCCGGTATTTATGTTTTACAAGTTATAACGGAAAAAGGTTCCTACTCGACCAGGGTCGTAAAGATGTAGTAGGCTGGGGGGGAGAGACTGATTTTTTGTGCTCTGGGCCTCCTGAAAGAGGGCGACAAAACGGTGTGGACCTACGCTGTATTTATCGAGGCCCAAAGAGGAAGTGAGGTGGGGCGGCCGCAGCAGAGGGGTTAACATGGCGTTACCCCCTAACCCAGTCCCGAACCGCCTCCCGCTGCAACTTGCCAACCGGCAGCACCTGGCCGTTCTTCATCACCAACTGGTTGCCTTCGAGGTAATCAACGAGGGCCTTTTGGACGACGTAGCTTTTGTGAATTTTGAGGAAATCTGAGGCGGGCAGCTCTTCCATCATGCCGCTGAGGGTGCGGGGGGTGAGGAGGAAGTGATCGCCGGTCCAGATTTTGACGTAGTTGCCGTAGCTTTCGAGGTAGTGGATGTCGGCGAATTCGACGCGGCGGTACTGGCGGTCTACTTTGACGAAGAGGTGGTCGTCCTTTGCTTCAAAAACGTTTTTGGCACCTGCGGCCGCGCCCAACTCCGCCCGCACTTTATTGAGAGCGCGCAGGAAACGGGGGAAGCCGAAGGGCTTGAGCAGGTAGTCGCTCACCTGAAGCTCGAAACTCTCGATGGCGTACTCCTGGTAAGCGGAGGTGATGATGATGCGCGGCTTGCGCTCCAGGGTGCGCAGGAAATCGAGGCCGGTGAGTTCGGGCATGTTGATATCGAGAAAAATGAGGTCGATCGGCTGCTGGCTGAGCAAGGCGTACGCTTTGGTGGCCCGGTGGCAGGTGCCGGCGATGGTAAGGAAGTCGAGGTCCTTGGCGTAAGCCTCGATCACCTGGTGCGCGAGGGGCTCGTCGTCGATGATGAGGGCGGAGATGTGGTTGGCCGGGGTAGACAATGGGAGGGAGGGTTTGCGGTCTTAAAGCTACTATTAAAGCAGCTGCTCTTCAAAATTCGGCACCAGTTCTTTCATGGGCAGCTGGTCCGTAATGGGCAGCGCTTCGCCCCAGAGATTGAGCTGTACGCTGTATTCCTCCGGGCGGTCGTGTACCGAAATATCGAATTCATCGGGGTAGAGGAGCTCCAGGCGGCGGTGGAGGTTTTGCAGGCCGATGCCTCCGGAGCGTACCTTGGCGGACGCTTCCGGCTCTACGGAATTACGGCAGAAGAAACTGATCTCTCCGTCCGTTTCCGTGAGCTTCAGCTCCAGAAAACATTCGCCCACGGCCGGTTCGATGCCGTGCTTGAAGGCGTTCTCGACCAGGATGATGAAGAGTAAGGGCGGGATTTTGAGCTCGGGATTGTCCATCTTCACCGTGAACTCGATGTCCGCATCCTGGTAGAGGCGGATGCGCTGAAGGTCCAGGTAGTCTTTCAGGTATTTCACTTCCTCCTGCAACTCTACGGTTTCCTCTTTGGCGCGGTAGATGACGTAGCGCATCAACTCCGAAAGCTGAAGTACGGTGTCGGGCGTTTCCGGCGCCTGCTTCAAACTCAGGGAGTAGAGGTTGTTGAGGGTGTTGAAGAAGAAATGAGGATTTACCTGTTGCTTGAGCAGGTTGAGTTCGGTGTCCGTTTTCTCTTTTTGCAGTAAGGATATGGTACGGGTTTTGTGAACCCATTCCAGCAGAAGGACTACGGGGATGGAAAAGATCAGGAAGCCAGCGGTAATGGCGAAGTTTTCGGGAGCTATTGCGCCACCTTCATAAGTAGACGTGTGCAACTCCCACGACTGGACAAGCGGGAAAAGGCGCGCGTACAAACCGTGGAGTGGGGTGAAAACCAGCATCGTAGCTACTCCGCCAGCAACGTAGTAAAGAAGGCCGCGCTGCAGCAACAGCTTGCGGTACAGGAACTTGTGGTGTACAAAAAATAGTGCTAAAAAAGGAAGGTAGCTTAGCCAGAGTTGGGTGACGCCACTCAGGAAAATACCCGTAGCCACCAGGTCGTCTGCCGAGCCAGTAAGCCGGTCAAAACCAGGATTTGCGGCAACAGCACTCATCGCCGCTAAAACGGAGAATATGCCAAGAATTACGGTAGGGCTCAGGTAGCTACCGATGCGTTTGCGCACATCCGGGAGCCACCGACTTTGCAGTAGACCAAACAAAACAACGGCCGTCGCGAAAAAAGACATACTGAGCACCGCAGTGCCAACCATGATGTCGTTCGCTGCCACAAAATCTACCGATAAGACCTCGATCACAGCGGTAGGGATTAAGGGGTACAGCAGGAAAAGAAAAGCCTGTAAGCCCCTGAACATCCATTTTCCCATCTGCACCTTGAGCTGTGGCCTGAAGTGGACGAACCAAAACACAGGAAGGAAGATGAGCCCGAAAGTCATGAGGTTAACCAGGAAGCTGAAAAGAGAGTATGGCTCTGATTCAAAGGTCATGATGAGCGTGATCATCGTCATCACGGTAGTGAAAATCCAGAGGTTGCTCTTCAGAAAAAAGCTTTCTACCTGGTCGTATATTTTATTGATTGGTGCGAGCATGGTTATCCTTTTCCGTAGCCGGAGCTTGATTTGAAGATACGACAAAAGAAGGCTTGTGCTCGGGTTGTTGCAAAAAAGACTGATGTACGTGGGCTGGGGCGTGATGAACGGACGGGCGTTTAGCGGAGGCTCTTCCTGCGGCGATGGTAGGCGGCTAAGTAGGTCCGTTGTGCATTTAGCGGCAGGAAAGATCTCCCGGTCAGTTCCTCAACCATTTGCTGATCTTCTGCGAAAGTATCAAGGATGCGTACTATCCGTTTTTCGATTAACCCCAGGCGGCTGGCCAGCAAAAGAAAGTCTTTCCGGCCGGGCCTTCCGGGGTTATGGTAATCTCCCTTTTTCAAAAGCCCTTCTTCCAGCGCGAAGTATTCATCATTGATGTGGAAACTGGTATTGAGAAGGTCGTAAGCGGGGCTGAAGATGAGGTCGTTTCGAGGAGACCGGAGCAACGAAAAATTCTTAAGGTGAGCATCCCCGTTGCTGAAAACGAAGTTGAACACCACCAGCTGAAAGAAGGCCTCCAGGGTGGGCATTGCTGCCGGAACAAACCGCCTGATGAGTTCGCCAACGTCTTCATAGCTGCCTTTATATTTGTAGTCTTCTCCGTCGGTTACTTCTGTTTTACCCGCTAAAGAGGCAAAATCTTCCATGTGTACTTTACGGCCTTCGGGGGTTACGTCGAAGCGCTTGGTCAGGTAAGCTTGTTCTCCGTTGCGAAAGAAAACGATACTGTTGCCAGCAGTTGGGATGTTATAAACCTGCTTTGCGATTTGCATCGTCAGGTGCTCATTCGCGGGAGCATAAACACCATTACGAAAATTAGGAACAGGTTTTAGTATGAACGTACCTCGCTCTCCGTCTTGAGTAGGCCGCAACCGTAAGCCATCAAGCAACAACGATATTTTCGGCTGTTGCCCTGAGATGGAAACACTTAGCCTGCCGCCGATGAATTCTTCCCAGGATACTTCCCCGTCAGGTCGAAAAGGGGAGTTGAAATCCAGCACGGGGTTCACCCGCTTGCCCGCGAATAAAAACCGCTGGGCCGAACGACTAAAGGCTCCGCTCCCGGGTTTGAGCGTTGAAGGGCAAACTTTACTATTCTGCATTTTCCAGGAGAGTGTCGCGCACCGTGATCGCTCCGATGGTATCGTACCTGGCCGTAGCACGTAATAAGCCAAAGTGATCTTGTGGCGCTAGCTTAAAAGTAGTTTGCTGTAGTTGACGAAGACTTCCCTCCGCCAGCATATTGTAGAAAACGGGAAACAGGTGTGGAGAACAGTAGGCCGCTAACCGCTTGGGCAGGTTGGGCGTAAGCGGAGGTGCGTCCGCATTCACAAAGTCTGGGTGATACTGAAAATAGTGGTTCCCTTGATCTCCTCGCCAAAGCCGACCAGCAAGCTGATCCTGATAAAAAACGTCGCTGCTTTGCATAGCTCCTATATTGTATGAGGTATTTTCAACTCAAGCTGAAAGCCGAGAATGCTTCCTAAACTCAGCAGGGTTTCAACGGTCGGGTTTGCTTTCCCGCGTTCAACCTTGCGTACCGTATTCGGGCTCACATCAGCCATCTCCGCAAGATCGTCCTGGGTTAGGCCGAAGAGTTTTCTGCGTTCTGTAACGAGATCACCTATTTCTTTCGCTGTCATTATAATGTTGTTTTGGTGGTTAACGATGCGTGCGAGGCGAAAGTTTCCTTTGAAACAATATTTTAATGTTGTTTTTGCGTCCTTATGTTTGCTGACCCATAAAAAACGGCCCGCCCGGAACAAATTGTCCAGGCGGGCCGCAAGTGCTAAGCAAAGTCTGGTTTACAGACCGAGCAACAGCAACGTAGGATCTTCAAGCAACTTGATCACTTTCACCAGGAAGGTCACCGAGCTGGAGCCATCGATCACGCGGTGATCGTAGCTGAGGGCCAGGTACATCATCGGGCGGATCTCCACCTTTCCGTCAACGGCCACGGGCCGCTGGATGATGTTGTGCATGCCGAGGATGGCGCTCTGCGGCTGGTTGATGATCGGGGTGGAGAGCATGGAGCCGAAGACACCGCCGTTGGTGATCGTGAAGGTACCGCCGCTCATCTCGTCCATCGAGAGTTTGTTGTCGCGGGCACGGACGGCGAGGTCCTTCAGGTTTTTCTCAATGTCGGCAAAGCCACGGCTCTCGATGTTGTGGATCGGGGGCACTACGAGGCCGGTCGGGGTGCTGACGGCGAAGCTGATGTCTACGTAGTCGTGGTAAATCAGGCTCTTGCCGTCTTCGCCGATGTGGGCGTTCACGTCGGGCATCTCCATCAGTACCTGGGCGCAGGCCTTGGCAAAAATGGACATGAAACCGAGCTTCACGCCGTACTTGGCCACGAACTGTTCCTGCACGCGTTTGCGCAGGGCCATCACGGCGCTCAGGTCCACCTCGTTGAAGGTAGTGAGCATGGCCGTTTCGTTCTTCGCGCTCACCAGCCGGCTGGCGATGGTGCGGCGCATACGGCTCATCTTTTCGGTGCGGACTTCCCGGCTGAAAGCGGCAGACTCCCGACTCCCGACTCCCGACTCTTTTGTGGGCGCGGCCGCAGGTGCAGGGGAAGCTTTTTGAGGAGCCGGGGCCGGAGCCGGGCTCGCCGCAGCTTTCTGTGCGTCTTCCTTAGTGATCCGCCCGTCCCGGCCAGTACCGTTGACCGAAGCAGGGTCTACGCCGGATTCGCGGAGGATCTTGCCCGCGGCAGGGCTTGGGGTGCCGGTGGCGTAGTTGGTGCTTGCGGCAGCGGGCTTTGCTGCCGGCGCAGGCGCGGGAGCTTCTGCTTTCGGCGCTTCCGCAGCGGGGGCTTTGTCTCCACCGCCACCTCCGTCGGGGGCGGCGCTGGTGTCGATCTTAGCTACCAAAGCACCGATCTCAAGGTCGTCGCCTTCGGCAGCGACGTAAATCAGTTTGCCAGCCGCTTCTGCCGGGAACTCCAGCGTAGCCTTGTCGGACTCAAACTCACAGATCGATTCGTCTTGTTCAACGTAGTCGCCGTCGGCCTTAAGCCATTCGGATAAGGTTACTTCGGTCACCGATTCTCCGATGACGGGGACTTTCATTTCGACAATACTCATAGTCTGCGTAGTTTTTTTGCTAAAGCGTGTTGGTGTAACGCGTGTTTTCCTCCGAGGTTGATACCACAGGGCGATTTCGCGTAACGGTGGCAAATGTCGGGCAAATTGGTACACCTGACAAGCATTAAGCGGATTTTAGCAGGCAATGTTATCATTATGCTGCAGGGCGAATCAAAACAATAACCTCCTCCTTATCTAGCGGGACAACGCGTTATTTCTTCTATCCATAGTTGTTCAGCGTGAAGGAGAAAGTACGAGCGTTTACCTTGCCCCTCAAACCTCCCCTGGCACCTGCGGCCGCGCCCAAACCAACGTAAAAACGGGCACCCTCCCGCAATGGAAGGTGCCCGCTAATCTCGTACTGCTTGCTTTGCTTCTTGTTTTTTCTCAACTGCTGGTTTGGCTTGGCCAAACCAGCAGTTGAGAAAAAACAAGAAGCAAAGCATGACACTTGCTGTAAGGGTAGGATTCGAACCTACACGGAGCGGTTAGCCAAAAAAACGCTGCTCTGTTGAGCATACTCCGCGGAGCATCGGTCTTCCGGTTTGTCCCTGGCTCTCCACCCGCGAGACAAGCGGGCACGGCTGCCAATTTCATCACCTTACAATGGTGAGGCATCGTTTGATTTCTTATTTTTTTGCTGCTGGTAGGGCAGCGAAGCTGCCTTACCAGCAGCAAAAAAATAAGAAATCAAACGATGAACTTCGCTGTAGAGGCAGGAGTCGAACCTGCAAGGGGCGGTTAGTCTAGAACCCTTGCTCCGAAGAGCCGCGCTCCTGCGGAGCATAGGTTTCATGATTTGTCCCGGATTCCCCACCCGCGAGACAAGCGGGCATGGCTGCCAATTTCATCACTCTACAATTTTAAAGACGATACCGTTGTACCGTTCTTGCATTGGCAAAGATGCAGTGATTAGAGCTTAATGTGCAAGTGTTTTCAATAAAATGATTAAAAATTTATGATTTGTATAATTTTAATAAGGTTTTTGAATGAGTTTTGAAATTAGTTTGCTTTTGAGGCCTGAAACTTGAGTGATTGAAAAAAGAGGGCAAAAAAAGTCCGGATAACCTTGAGGTAGGCTATCCGGACTGGTACTAAAAGGGGGGGGAGGTCGCCTTATTCCGTTTTAGCGGGGCCGTAGAAGGCGTAGATCGGGTTTTTGCTGGAAGAGCTGTAGTCTTTTAGGCCTTCTTCTGGTGTTTTGGTAAGGATGCACTGCCCGGCAGCATTGATGATGCCGATGTACTGTTGTTTGCCGGCCGTTTTTTCGTGATCGTTGGTTACGGATTCTACCATTTCAACAATCTGGGGGCGTTCACTTGGTTCCAGACTACTTAGCTCGGGGATTTGGATTAGGGTGAGGGCTTTGTCTCCCCGGACCTTACTGATGAAGGAAAAGTCTTGCGGTCGCATCTCATCCGTTACTACGGCGGTCATCAGTTGGTCTATCTGGTAGGAGACGGCATCGATGCTTTCGTCGGTTTCGGAGACCATCACGCGCATATCGGCGTTGAGCAGTTCGTTGCGCGGGTCGATGGTTTTGGTGGCATCAATGATGGTCATGAGTAGGAAGAAGCCAGCAATGATGCCCAGGCCCGACCACATCCACTTGGGGGATTGTACGCGATTACCGAGTTCATGGCCGATGAGGTTCATCTTTTCGGAGAACTCACTTTTGTCGTAGGTGCGCTTGCAGCGGGTACATTCCGCGACCGGTGTTTTACCGATGGGGAAGAGCGGAATCCACATCACGTGGGCGTACTTGCCGAAGATGGACATATTTTGGTTCTCTACCTCTTTACAATAGGGGCAGGGGATGTCTTTTACCTGGAAGTTGCCCAAGAATTTAGCGCGGGTACCGTAGATCATAAGGATGTGATTTGAGTGTAGTTAAAAAGGTGTCAATTTTGTTTTTTTTAATCTTTATGGTGTAAATGTACGCTAAGAATTGCTAATTGGGCTACTTTTTTTCAAACCATAGCTTCATTTCGGGGTCTCCGGTGCGGTAGTCGGTACAGATTTCGGTTCCTGCGGGGATGTCTTTAAGTGCTACGAACCGGATTTGATCGAAGGCGTAGTCGAGTTCGAATTCTGCGTTGGCTTCGTCGGCGTGGTTGTAGAGGGAGCCGTAGCCGAGGGCGATGGCGGCCTGATCTCCGTCCCACTGGAAGTAATAGTCGTGCAGATGGGTTTTATGGATGACCTTGCGGTCTTCGGCGGAGAGCAGGATGACGGGGGCTAATTCAATGGTGGTGCCTGCGGGAATTTCGGCACCGGTAAAGACACCACGGCCGCCGAGGGGGCTGGGGGCGAGGTAGAGGAAGGGTAGGGAGGACATGGTTGGGAATTAGATCGTTAGAAGTCAGTCGTGCAACGCGAACCTAC
>CAYWMW010000043.1:0-21428 GCA_964458975.1 uncultured Lewinella sp.
TTTGCCTTTTTGTGAGTTCACGTATTGTGTTGATAATCTGTAAAGTAGCGGTGGTGTAATTATTCCGACTAGTAATAATTTTTGGTCGTCGGAATTTTTTGTGCTGTGCTTTGTGCTGCCTATCTTCGCAATATGTCGGAAAAGGTTATTGGTAGAGAAAAGGAGACCGCGCAACTATTGCGGGCACTGAAGTCAGATGAATCAGAAATGATTTCGGTGGTTGGCCGTCGTCGTGTGGGGAAGACTTACCTAATTCGTGAGGTCTACAGGAATAACCTTTCGTTTCAACTCTCCGGCCTTCAGAACGGGAACAAGGAGAAGCAGCTGGCCAACTTCTCTCAGGAAATGAGCACCACCTTTGCTGATTGGACGGCCGAAGACCATCCTGAAGACTGGTTGCGTGCCTTCTTCGTCCTTTCCAAATACCTCGACGCTCACCGTAAGGAAGGCCAGCGCCAAGTGATTTTCTTCGATGAAGTTCCCTGGATGGCGACGCATAAATCTGATTTCCTTACCGGCCTCAGTTGGTTTTGGAACAGTTGGGCGGAGCGCAGGCAGGTGGTTGTAGTGATCTGTGGTAGTGCTGCTTCGTGGATGGTCCGCAAGATTTTACGGAACCAAGGAGGCCTACACAATCGGGTGACCCAACGGATTCGCCTGTATCCTTTCACCCTTGCGGAAACATCGGCTTATCTGAAGAACAGAGGTGTACGTTTCTCCCAATACGAAATCCTCCAGCTTTATATGGTAATGGGTGGCATCCCGTTTTACCTGAAGGAATTGCTGCCCGGAGAAAGCGTACTTCAGGCCATCGACCGTATCTGTTTCGCCCGTGAAGGGCTGCTTAATGATGAGTTTAACGCCCTCTACCCCGCGCTATTCGAGAACTCAGAATACCACATTCGCGTCATCCGTGCCCTGGCTGATACGCAACAGGGATTCACACGTACGGAAATTTTGAGAACCGCAAAGCTTCCCGATGGAGGAAGGGTAAGCCGGGTGTTGGAAGAACTGATCGAAAGTGGGTTCATAACCCTCTACCGCACCTTCGGCATGAAGCGTAAGAACGTCCGTTACCGACTAACGGACCACTACTCCAGCTTCTACCTCCGCTTTATCGAAGCTAACCAACTAGAAGGGGAAGGTAGTTGGATGGCCCTCGGCCAAACCCAGGCCTACAAAAGCTGGGCGGGTTATGCCTTTGAAAACGTCTGTCTGGAGCACCTTTTGCAAATCAAAAAGGCCCTACGTATTGAAGGCGTCTATACCTCAACGGGTACCTTCTACAAAAAGGGTACGGCCGGTAAGCCCGGCGCTCAAATCGACCTCCTGCTAGACCGTCACGACGGTGTGATCAACCTGATCGAGATGAAGTTTTACGCTGGCCCCTTCAAGGTCTCCCGGGAATATGCGGAACGGCTCGCGTTAAAGCGCGACGTCTTTTTGGCGCAGACCAAGACTTTGAAGCGTGCGGCGATAGTGGTCATTGGCGCTAACGGGGTCGAGCTTGGGGAAGCTGGGCTTGGGGTTGTTGATAATTGGTTTGGGGGGGAGGTTTTGTTTGGGCAGACAAATTTTTAGTGGAAGCCGTCACCTAGACGTTTAGCAAGACAAATTAGGAGTTGTTAGAACCTCCCTCATTCTTATCGACGAGGTCAATCAATTATCTGTATTTCACACCCTTCGGGTAATTTGAATTTGCTTATTTCACTTTCGGTAATTCCAGTATGTTCTAGCCTTAATTTCTTTAATGCCTTTAATTCTCTCAAGTCCAGGGGCATTTTTTTTAATGGCGTCCCCTCAATTGCTATTGATTCTAGCCGGTCCAGTTTTAGTATAGAGTCCGGCAATTCAACTACTTCTGAGTAGTAAATGTATAGGCTCGTTATTCAATCATGAAATAGGGCTATTTCGTTAGGAATCGTTTTAAGCGGATATTCGTACAGGTGATATACTCCCCTAATACTGTTGAACATCTTCGAAATTGCTTCAACCAAGTTCCCAACTTTGTAGTTGTGGCAGATAGTTCCGAGCCCCTCAAGGTCAAATAGGTTTTTCTCTTTTACTATTAAAATGGCTTCTTCTATTTGTCGAAGTTCTCTAGTCGCCATTAGCGCGAAGACTTTTTCTAAGTCAGTCATCTTGTCTAAATCCCCTTTTGCTGGAAATTTAATTACGTGCGGGTATCCCATTTTCTCTCTATACTCTTCGAGTAGTTTGTCTATTACTCCCAAGTAGTTGATTGAATGGGTTGAGCCGTTTACCTTGTCTACTAAAATCGGTGAATTGCCTACTATAGGATTGTTTCCCGTTTCAACATACTCTTTTGAATTCCAGGCAAATAGTGCTCCCCACTGAAAGTCAATCGTTGCGGAGTCAACTAGCATAAGTTCACAATGACTGGAGCTGCCGATTTCGTCTAATACTATTCGTTTTGCCTCTTCAAGAGTAATGTATTTCATTTGTTTTTATTCAAATTACATCTACCCTAACATAGCCCTAAGGCTCTCCACCTTAGCCGTCCAATCCGCCATCTTCTTCTTCTCCAGGGCAACCACGGCGTCGGGGGCATTGGCCACGAAGCGCTCGTTGGCAAGCTTCTTCGTTACGCCCTTAAGTTGGCCTTCGAGGCGCTTGATCTCCTCGTTGATCTTGGCGTTCTCGGCGGCGAAGTCAATGGTTTCGTTGAGGACGATGTAGGCCTTATCGTTGCCGATCAGGAAGGGTAGGGCGTTGGCCGGGGCTTCGGTCGTCAGCTCTACCGAACTCAGTACGCCTGCCTTCTTTAGAAACTCCTTTGCACCTGCTGCCGAGCCCAAGAGCGCCTCAGATTCGGCACTTTTATTGACGAACAGCTTCAGCTCCTCCCGCTTACTGATCGTGCGCTGGTTGCGCACGTCGCGGATGTGGGAAACGGTGTCTTGCAGCTGGGTGAAGGACTTGACGATGGCCGCGTCGTACGCTGCCGCCTTCGGCCAGCTGGAAACGATGCAATCTTCGCCCTCCTTGCGGTCGCGCAAATCGTGCCAGACCTCTTCGGTGATGAAGGGCATGAAGGGGTGCAGCAGTGTCATCATGCGCTCGAAGGCGGAGATAGTCGTCTCCAGTGTTTGCTTGCTGATCGCCTCGCCTTCGGCGGGCTTGATCGCCTCCAGGTACCAGGAGCAGAAGTCGCCCCAGATGAACTTATAGAGCGTCATCATCGCCTCACTAACGCGGTACTCACCGAGCATCCGGTCTACTTCGGCGGTGGTGTGGTTCAGCTTGGCCTCCAGCCACTCTGCCGCCAAAACGGCCGTCGGGTTCGGGGCGGAATCCGCTACCTCGAAGCCCTGGATCAGGCGGTTGGCGTTGAAGATCTTATTACAGAACTTCTTGCCCTGATTGCAGAGTTCAGACTCGTTAAGGGCCTGCTTGGTCTTCGGGTCAATGGGCGCATCAAAGACGATGTCGTTGCCCGCCGCCGCGCTGGAAAGCATGCCGAAGCGAACGCCGTCGGCACCGTAGTTCTTGAGTAGTTCGAGTGCGTCCGGGCTGTTGCCCAGAGACTTAGACATCTTCCGCCGCTTCTCATCCCGGACCATGCCGGTGAAGTAAACGTTCTTGAAGGGCATCTTGCCGTTGGCCTTCGTGAATGCTTCGCCGAGCAGTTCTTCGCTGAATTCGTAGCCCGCCATCACCATGCGGGCAACCCAGAAGAACATGATGTCCCAGCCCGTTACCAGGTCGTTGGTCGGGTAGTAGTATTCGAGTTCTTTGGTGTCCTTGAAGCCGTCGAAGACGGACATCGGCCAGAGCCAGGAGCTGAACCAGGTATCGAGTACGTCGCCGTCCTGTTCGAGGTCATCGATGGTCAGGTTTTCGAGGGGGAATTTGTGCTGTGCCTGCGTGAGGGCTTCCGCTTCGGTTTCGGCGACGAAGATTTCGTCGTTGTAGTACCAGGCCGGGATGCGCTGGCCCCACCAGAGCTGGCGGCTGATGCACCAGTCGCGGACGTTTTCTTCCTTCAGCCAGGAGCGGTACATATTGACCATATTCTCCGGGTGGAACTTCACCTCTCCGGATTCTACGGCGTTGAGGGCCGTGGCGGCCAGGTCGTCCATCTTCAGGAACCACTGGAGGGTGAGGCGGGGCTCGACGACGGCGTTCGTTCGCTCGGAGCGGCCGACGCTGGTGCGGTACTGTTTGGTTTCCAGCAGGTCGCCGGTTTTCTTGAGCAGCTTGACGAACTCAACGCGGGCGTCGTCGCGGTCCATACCGACGAACTCGATGGCGTTTTCGTTCATCGTTCCGTCGGCGTTGAGCAGGTCGATCACTTCGAGGCCGTACTTTTCGCCGAGGGCGTTGTCGTTCATATCGTGGGCCGGGGTGATCTTGAGGGCGCCGGTGCCGAAGTCCAGCGCGACGTAGTCGTCGGCGATGATCGGAACTTCACGGTTGGCAATGGGCACGATGACCTTGCGGCCGTGGTACTTTTTGTAGCGTTCGTCGTCCGGGTGAACGGCCAGGGCGGTATCCGCCGGGATGGTTTCGGGGCGGCTGGTGGCGACGACGATGTACTCGTCATCCGTACCCGCAACCTTATAGCGAACGTGGTAGAGGTTCTTGTTTTCTTCGGTGTGGATGACTTCCTCGTTGGAGAGTACCGTCTGGGCGGCAGGATCCCAGTTGGTCATCCGCAGGCCACGGTAGAGTTTGCCTTTTTTGTGCAGGTTTACGAAGACCTTGATGACGGCTTTGTACAGCTCCGGCTCCATCGTGAAGCGGGTACGCTCCCAGTCGCAGCTGGCGCCGAGTTCCTGAAGTTGCTTCAGGATGATGCCGCCGTACTCGTCTTTCCAGGCGAAAGCGTGGGTCATGAACTCGTCGCGCGTCAGGTC
Source organism: uncultured Lewinella sp. (assembly GCA_964458975.1). GTDB lineage: Bacteria > Bacteroidota > Bacteroidia > Chitinophagales > Saprospiraceae > Neolewinella. The sequence goes on from CAYWMW010000043.1 coordinate 4,881, forward strand.
GGATTTCTTGATGCCCTGCTCGCGTAGTTTGCGCACCACCTTGGCTTCCGTAGCGATGCTGGCGTGGTCGGTGCCGGGAACCCAGCAGGCGTTCTTGCCGTCCAGGCGCGCCTTGCGGATCAGGATGTCCTGAATCGTATTGTTCAGCATGTGCCCCATGTGCAAAACGCCGGTGACGTTGGGCGGCGGGATGACGATCGTGAACGGCTCGCGCTCATCGGGCTCACTGTGGAAGTAATTCTTCTCCATCCAGTGGGCGTACCATTTGGCTTCGACGTCTTTGGCGGTGTAGGTCTTCGGGGCGGACATTGTGGGGGGTCTTGTGGTGCGGTGGTCTTGTGGTGGGGGGGTGTTGTGGTTCGGTGGCTAACCGAACCACCGAACCACAAGGCCACCGAACCAAATTCGGGTGCGAAGATAGTGCTTGCGTTTGTGGTTTGGTAACGCTATTTGCCTGGGTTGAAGTTGCGGTGTTTTTTGGGCGCGGCCGCAGGTGCGGGGGGAGGTTAACGGGCGAGTAGGCTGTGCCCCGGGTTAATCGTAACCTAGGACTACAAAAAGCTAAAGCAGATCTAATTTAAGCTCCGGTCAAGGCGTGCGCCACGTTACTTCCAGCAGATACCCAGACCGAGTTATTGGCTGTAGTTTTACAATAGGCCGTCTATTGCTACACATGGTTTGCGCCCTGATGTAACAAGGTAGTAGTCCCGTAGGGATTTAATATAAGTAACCCGAGACGAAGCGTAGCGTAGTCTTGGGTTACAGCGCGCTTCATACGATACAGCTACACCGCGAAGCGGTGCAATGTATAGCAATGTGCAATGGTCCGCTACGACGTAGCGGGTTGAGAATTAAACAAGTCAATCCTACTCAGAAACCTCTACCTTTAACCCTCAAGCCCCATCATTCGTTAAAGATACATGGACATGCACTCAGTACAATCCCAAAAAGGCCGTTTTACCGAAGAGGAGTACTTCGAACAGCTTAAAAACGCTGAACATAAACTCGAATACTTAGACGGAGTGATCCGGTCTATGGCGGGCGGGACACTAGCTCACAGTACGATTGCGGAAAACACCTTTTTTCACCTACGGGCGAACAAGGGTAATTGTACCGTTAAGTCAAGCGAAATGGCTGTGTCAATTCAATCAAGGAACAGGTATTTTTTCCCAGATGTTAGTGCAGTTTGTAATAAGGAAATCAAACTTGACGAGAGTAAGGGTATTGCGCGAATGACCAACCCCTGCCTAATAATAGAAGTCCTCTCCGAAACCACCGCCGATTACGACCGTGGGGAAAAATTTCGCACCTACCGCCAATTGGAAAGTTTCAAGGAGTATTTGCTCATCGATAGCCGGAAACTTTCAATTGATTACTTCTACCGGGAGATCAACGAACTATGGCACATCCGGTCTTTCTATAAAATCGGCCAGGAGGTCGAGATAAAGACATTAGGAATTACCTTACCCGTAAGCGCGTTCTACGAAGGCGTAGAGTTGCCGCCTGAAGCTGACGACCTACCATGACCGTATTCATCTCCCGAACCCTAAAAGCCAACAGCCCCATCCTCTTCTGGGCCGAAACTAAAGGGCAACGTCTCATTACAAAGTCTTTCCTAACCTTCAAGCCAGTAGCTTATGCTCCGCCGCCGGATGCCGACTGGTGGTTCTTCTACAGCCCCCGCGCCGTAGAGTTTGCCCTCCACGGCGGCATCCTGCCACCGCAAGAGGCAAAGCTTGCGGCCATCGGCGGAGGTACGGCGCAGTACCTAAACGACGCGCTCGGCCGGGTAGACTTCAGCGGAGACGGGAACCCGGAGCGTACGGCTGAGGCCTTCCTGAAGGTCTCCGCAGGCGAGCGGGTTTTCTTCCCCCGCGCCAAACAGTCCCGCCTGAGCGTCCAAAAGGCGCTCCAGGATAAGATTACGGTGCTCGACGCGGTTTGTTACGACAACGTCCTTGCACCTGCGGCCGCGCCCATAAATGCTGACGTGTATATTTTCACCAGCCCACTGAACGTGGCGGCCTACGTAGATCACCAACCCCTGCCCCCCAACGCAAAAGTGATCGCCATGGGGCCGAGCACCGGCGCTGTGCTGCAAGCGCGCGGCATCGAGTGCGAATGGCCGCACGAAGCCTCGGAAGAAGCCATCGTGTTGATGCTGGACGGTATGGAGAGGTGCTAACCAGTCGGCTAACGACAGTCTACAGCACCGGATTAGCACAAAAAACAAACTCGAATTGTTACAGTGGAAATATCTAATGTATGCGCTACTTATCAACGCTTTTATTTTTTGCCCTGGTGCTCACTTCCTGCGGCCGCTACCAACCGACCGAAGGCTTTCCGCCCGCTAGTTACGACGGCCCCATGCCCAACGCCCTGAGCGAGGAAATTCTGGAAACGATGAAAGCCGGGCAAGACGCCACCGCCCTGGTAGATCAACTCGGCGCGCTGGAACCCGCAGACCTATTGGCCGCGCTCAATACCCGCGAGAAAAAACTGGCCTTTTGGGTCAATACCTACAACGGGATGGTGCAGTACCTCCTGACCCGCAACCCGGAACTGTTCGATGATTCCAGCTCTTTCTTCAGCACTCCGAGCTTTACCGTAGCCGGGCACCTCTTTAGCCCCAACGAGATGGAGCATGGCATTATTCGCGGTGGGGAAAACCGCTTCGGGTTAGGCTTCATTCCGCAGCTTTTTCCCAATAAATTTGAGCGTACCTTTAAGATCAAAGGCGGAGACTCCCGTGTACACTACGCCCTCAACTGCGGCGCGGCCGATTGCCCTCCGGTGGAAATATACCAGCCAGAAACCTACAATGAGCAGGTAGAAAACCGCGTACGCAAATACCTCACTAAGCACAGCAGCATCAAAGAGGTGGACGGTAAGAAAGTGCTGGTCACCAGCCCCCTTTTCTCCTGGTTCCGGGGAGACTTCCGGGACCACGGCGGCATCGACGACTTTCTGGTCGAGTACGGCATCCTTACCGAAGAAAACAAGAACATCAAACTGGAGTTCAAGTCTTATGACTGGACGTTGCAGACTGGGATCTGGGCGGAGGATTGAGGAATAGGTTGTATATTGTCAGTGTGAATTGTGATTTATGAAAACATCTTAAACCTTTGACCTTGAAATCGAAAAAAAAACATTAGATAAAATGAAGAGGAAATTAGATAAAATACTCTGACGAATTTTAGTGAAGGTAATTATCCAATAATTAATTTCCCTGAATCAACTTATCGAATAGTATTGTCTACCAATAATTCATGTGGGGATTTAGACCCGCATGCCCCTTCGAAGTCCTTCTTCGTCGTATAATTCAACGTTAACATGAGAGTATGCTTTTGTATCCTTATTGGCCTGCTTAACCTGACGGTCGCAGCGCAATCCGACAGTATTCTTTTCGAGTTTCCCATCTATTTTGAAGATGCGGTTGGAAACAGAGATACTATTATTATAGGGCTTTCGGAATACGCAACGCCAGAATTTGAACCCGCACTTGGTCAGGTTAATATGCTTAACGAGCCATTCGACAGCGTGTTTGAAGTACGTGCGGCGATCTTCTATGAAACTTCAGCGGTTTTATTTACTGACTTGACGTTTCTTGGTAAAAATATATAATCCCTATCCGTTTTACAGATGATGACCCCACTACTTGTACCGGAATAAGGTTAAACGATAACGTTTCATTCATAGTCCACTCTTTGCACCCACCCCTTACGATAAGTTGGGACAGTGAGCCGTTTCGTGAAGGGGGTGAATTTCGCTGCTTAAGTGGGAGCTGGATCAACAATACCCACGCCCCGCTTACGCTTTTTGGTTGGCTAAATCTTCACTTGTTCGACGATGCCTACAGTTGGGGCTGCATGGCCGATTGGAACGAGGAAGTTACCATTACGCCCTATAACCTTGTCCCTAATCCTCCCGACACTTTTCCGCGTGGTTATTTTAATTCATTTCAGGATTATACAAACACGCTACAGGTTGAAGGTTCTGAACTGGGCACCGATACAATGGTTATTTACAATTTGTGGTGGGCATCTATCCGAGGAAGTTTGTGCCGGGGTTTAGTATCGACGGATGAGCTGTCTTCAGCTGATGTGCCAGTTGCAATTTTTCCTAATCCTGTTAGTGAAAAACTTACCATCAGGTACGAACAGGCAGAAAGACTGGCCGGTATTCATGTTTTCTCTTCGGCAGGAGAATTACTTAAAACATTTAGTCAGCAAACAGCAAAAATTGATGTTTCTAGTTTGCCAAGCGGTATCTATTTGCTCAAGGTGTTTTTTGAAAATGGAAAAACGGGTACTCAGAAATTTGTGAAAACGAACTAGAATTGCTCTTTAGCCTAGACTGTCTAATCTGGCGGTCTTATCCCGTGCCGGATTTTACCAGCAAAACGCAGAGCGTTTTCTTTAAAAAAGCCCCTCTCCGCCGAGCCTGGGGCGAGGCTTGTTGGAGAGGGGTTGGGGAGAGGTTGCCACGGGCTGAATACGACTAATTAGACAGCCTATTCTTCACCCCCCAATCGGCACATCCTCCCCAACTCCATCCGACTCCCTAGGCTCAACCCCCGGCCCCGTCTCCCGAATCAACCGGTCAATGCGCGTAGCCAACAACTGGTGGTCGTAAGCAGAGTTACGGCCGAGAACGTTTGTCATCAGCGCAACCAAGTAGCGCGTACCGTCGGGCTGTTCTACGATGCAGACCGAGTTCATGAAGTTCATCCGGTTGCCTTTGTACTTACCGCAGCTGGTGCCGGGCTTGCAGCCGTAGAGCGAGCCGGACTTGAAGTAGACGGCCGCACTGTCGAGCACCGCCGCGTGGGCGTAGCGGATGCGGCGGTCGGTCAGGTACATCAGCCGCTTGATCTCCAGGCTGGAGGCCGCGTCGCTGATGTTACCGCTTTCCAGGGCGGTCAGCCACTTCATCAGTGCCCGTGGGGTACCGGCAGATCCGCCCTGGGGCGGAACTATACCACTTGCGCCCCGGGTAAACATCGTCCCGACGCGGAACTCCTCCGGGCCGATGCCGAGCTGCGCCAGCGGCTCGCGGATCACACTTTTAGAAATGTCGCGCAACTCACCTCGGGGCGTGTCTTTGAAGTAGGCCTCCGCCTCCGCTTGGGTAAGGTCCGGGTATTTTGGCCCGAAGACGCGCATCAGGATCGCTTCGCGCCAGATGACGCTCGCCGCGCCGTTGTTGGACACCGAAAGCATGTGGTCCGCCCATTCGTAGAGCGTAAACTCGTGCTGCTGGTTGACGCGGGGTCGGCTATACCGCTCCGTTTCCGGGTCGTACTCGGGGATCGTGTGGTGATCGTAGACGGCGAAGGGGCCGCCTTTTACCAAGCGGGTACGCATCAGGTCCCAACGCTTCTGGACACTGTCTACGTAGACATTTTCAAGTTCACACATCAGCGCAGTGACGACGGCGAGCTTGCCCACGCTCCCCGGCTGGTAGGTGCTTTCCGCGTTGCGCTCCACGTAACGAGGCTCACGCCCGGCAGTGATGTCCATGATCGCCAAAGAATAAGCGCGGCCCCGGTTCGGGATCAGTTGTTCCAGTTCTGCTTCTAGCGTAGGGTCAGACGGAATCAGGTTGGAGTCGATGGCCCGGCCCATCAGGTTGAGTTTCACGTAGGGTAGGGAGTACCGTGCGCCGTAGGGCAACGTCCGGACGAGTTTCGCAGAATCCATCCGCTGCAAACGTACGAGCCGGCGAATATTGGATTTCTCTACGCCACCGATTACCGGGTAAGCTTCGCCAACGTTCCAGGGGATGAACATCAGGACGATGACCGTTAGGGCGGCGAGGAATGGCAGGAATTGCTTCATGGGTGGAGGCCTTGGGTTTAGGGTAAAAGGTTTGGGAGGGTGGGGGTGTTCGGTTCACAACTCGGCCGACGAGTTACAATGAAACCGCCAAGTCATAATAAACATCATCCCGCCTGGCCGGACTTATGCTCTCCAGGTAGTCCGATGACTGCGCCCGTTTATTCTCCACAAACGGGCGAATCTGGAACAACCACATTTTATCGTTGGCGAAGCCCAGCTCAATGTCCCACGGTCCGTTACCCGCTTCTCCGGAGGATTCGGGCATGATCTTTTCGGCCTTGACGGAGAGTTCGCGCAAATCCTTCAGGTTTTTCGGCCTCAGGATGCGCTCGTTGAAGGGGGCGGGTACCATCACCGAACCTCCGGTAACGGGCAGGCGGCGATGGAGGCGCTCGCGGGCGGGGCTGAGGAGGGTGTAGGTCTGGTCCTGGCCGATGAGCCAGGCTTCGGCGGCTTGCCCGTCTACGGCGCCGCCGGCGCCACGGCTGAAGGCCACCGTCACGTCTCCGTCGAGGCCGGAGGAGACGCCCTTCGTGATCACTACCCCGGAGTTGTCCACGTCCACACTTGGGATGATGAGGATGCTGGGGTAGACGTTCTCGGGGTTCAGGAGTAGCCGCTGCCGCCACTTATAACTCCGCTCGGTGTAGGGGCTGGCCCAGACTTTCTTGATGCCTTCGATGATTTTGGCTTTGTCGACGGCGTTGAAGACGGTCAGGTTGAGGCCCGCACCGGTAAAGTCCGGAAGGTCCTCCATATTGGTGTCGGAGCGTAGGAATACTGGTTGCTTGCCGAGGGGCTGTCCGAAGACCTTCTGGAAGTCCGTCACCAAGCCATCCACCAGGGCGGGTTTCAGCTCAATGCGCAGGATGGCTTCGCGGAGGGTGGCGAGCTGAGCCAGTGTGAAAGCCTCCACTGCACCTGCGTCCGCGCCGTCTTCTTCCATTTGTCGTGCTTCGGCGAAGCGGGCGTTCAGGAATTCCCAGTAAGACATCCCCGGCTGGCCGGGCATCGGCAGGTCCATGTGGTCGCGGAAGATGCCGAAGGGGATAACGAGGCCCTCGACGACGTTGTCGGGGAAGAGCGCCTTGAGCTGGCCGAGGTTGGCCGCCTTCGGCCCGGCGAGCTTGCCGGAGTCGGTGCTGCGGATGTCGCGCATGTCCAGGATCTCGTTCACGTCGAGGCGAAGCTGATCGGTCGGAACGGTCACGCGTTGCGTGATGCGTTCTTTGACGTTGAAGAGCGCGCGCTCGGTGTCCGTCATGTCTTCGGCTTCCTTCATGATTACGGTGCCCCGGTTGGAGACGGCGTAGAAAACCTCTTTGCCGTCGTAGGCCTTCAGGGCGGCGAACTGCTCGTCGGTGAGTACTGTGTTGGGGATGCCGAGGTTGCGGGCCAGCAGCTGGACGTGGCTTACCATATTGCCTTCGTTGACCGTCGCGATGCCGCCCACCGGCTTCAGGTCGGAGGGTGGGGTAGCGAAGATGAAAATATCGTTGGGGTTCACCTCCACTTCGTCCGGGTTGCCCTCAATGACGCGCAGGATGCCTTTGGTGTAACCGGCGTTGAGGCCGCGCAGGGATCCCTGGTTGGGCACGTCGAGCAGTTCGTTGCGGAGGTTGCCCGCTTCGGCGATCCAGTCTCCCAAACGGCCAACTTCGTTGCCGAGCGGCAGGAGGACGGAGCCCCGGATGCGGTCGTCCAGAAAGCCGTGGGCTTTGGGCTCAAACTCGCCGTAGCGGTCGGCCACTTCGCCGAAGGTGCCCCGGTTGGTGCTCACGCCCCACTCCACGAAGCGGCGGGCGGCGTCGAGGTAATTGGTGGCGTGGACGGGGTAGACGAGCTGGTAGTTCAGGTCTCCCAGTTGGGGCTGGGCTTCCTCCCATTCCCATTCTTCGACGTAGCCGGCTCCGGCGGCGGCTTCGCCCAGGTAGCAGATCTTTTCCATCAGCTCGCGGGCGCTTTCGGGCTTCCAGTCGTTGGCGGTATTGAAGATGAGGCGTTCCAGGGCGATGGAGATGTCCATCGCTTCCAGGCGGTAGTAGGGGCTTTCGGCCATGATGCCGGTGCGGATGGTCCACATCAGGTCGGCGGCGGAGGTTAAGCGGTCGATGGTGTTGGCCGTCGGGTTGTCGGCGTCCCAGGCCTGGTTGGTGGCCCAGCGGGCGATTTTTTCTTTGAGTTTGTTCTTTTCGGGGATGGTTTCGTTGATGGCCACGATGTCGGCCACCAGGTCGCGGTCTACGTAGGCGGTGCGGATGTCTTTGGCCAGGGTTTGGGTCATTTCAGCGAGGCCCCGTTCTTCCAGTTCGGTGCGGTGCTTTTCCAGGAAACCCTCCACGGCACCTGCGTCCGCGCCCTCCGGCTGCCCGTGAATTTTGATCCGCAAACTCATAAACCTACCGTATTTATCGGCGATGGTCCGGGAATCGTTACGGATTTTCTGGGCCAGGTCATCGTCCTGGCGGTGAGGAATATCGCGCACGGCCTGGCGGATGAGGTAGAAGTTTTCTTTCAGGGCTTTTTCTTTGCTCATCACCCAGTTCAGGTAGTCGCGGCCCCATTCCATCTCGTCTTCCACCTGAAAAGCACCCCGGTAATACTGCCCGGTTCTGTTCACCCAGCCGTCGTCGATGGCCGCCAGGTAGTTGCCCAGCATGTACTGTTTCATGCGGCTGTGGTCGTTGGCCTCGTCCCAGAAAGCGGTTTGTTTTGTGTTGGTCAGAATCTGCGCCAGGAAGATGTGCTCGTCTTTGCCGAGCTTAATGATGTCGCTTTTATAGCGGGCGTGTTGCTTGTTTTTTGCGTTCTCCGAATCGCAGCGGCCAAGTACGGAAGGTATGACCGCACCGTCGGCACAAAACCAGGCAATATCCCGGTAGGGGCCTCGGGGGTCTTCCTGGTATTTGGCGATGAGGGCGGCGATGTCGGTTTGTGCGGAAAGACCGGCACAGAAAAGGCCGCAGAAAAGCAGGGCGGAAAGGCGTTGGAGCATAGAATGTTTACTGGTGGGTAAAAGCTACATTGAATACGCTTACAGTGGGGCTTGTGTTTGCGGGAGGCGATTTTTTTGGCGCGGCCGCAGGTGCAGTGGAAGTTTTTGGGGAAGTCACCAACTCGTCGGCCGAGGCGGGCGCTAGCCCTGACTCGTCCGCCGAGTGGGTTGATTTAGGCTTTTTGTTTTCGTGAGTAATGAAACAATAATTTAAACCAGTTCTTTCTTGAGTTGCAAACGATATTAGTGGCGCTTTGACGCTGGTTGCGACTTCCCCTCGGCGGACGAGCCACCGCCGGAGGCAGCAGCGAAGCTCACCTAACGCAAGGCTCGGCCGACGAGCGGAAGTCACAACCAGAACCCACCCCCAACCGTTACCTCTCCACAAGACCCAATTACCTATGATCGGCTGGCGCTTCAGAAACTATCTACCCGGTGAAGGCGACGAAAGTACCTTCGACAAACTCCTGAAACTATTTCAGGAACTGCTCACCCATACCTCCGGCAACGTGGGCGAGGCACTGCAATGGCTCAACCAGCTCGACCGCGAGTACGAGTTGACGAACGACGACTACTCGATGGCCGACTTCATCCAGGAGTTGATCGACAAAAACTTCATCAAGCCGGGAGACGGGCCGGGCAACCCGCCCTACGTCCCGACCGCAAAAATGGAGGGCGAACTGCGGCAAAAAGCGCTGAAAGACATTTTCGGCGACATCAAAAAATCGAAGCGCGGCAACCACTCCACCCGCTACTCCGGGCGGGGAGACGAGCGCACCAGCGAGCGCCGCCCCTTCGAGTTCGGCGATAGCCTGGACAAGCTGGCCGTCTCCGAATCCCTGCGCAACGCGCAGATCAACAACGGCATCGGCGACTTCAAGCTCACCCACGACGACCTCGAAGTCTACGAAACCCACTACCAGGCCCAGATGAGTACTGTGCTGATGATCGACATCAGCCACTCCATGATCCTCTACGGCGAAGACCGCATCACGCCCGCCAAGAAGGTCGCCATGGCCCTGAGTGAATACATCACCACCCGCTTCCCGAAGGATACGCTGGACATCATCGTGTTCGGTAACGACGCCTGGGAGGTGCAGATCAAAGACCTGCCCTACCTGCAAGTCGGCCCCTACCACACCAACACGGTAGCTGGCCTTGAACTCGCGATGGACATCCTCCGCCGCCGCCGCAACCCCAACAAACAGATATTCATGATCACGGACGGTAAGCCGACGTGCATCAAGCGCGGCAAGCGCTACATCAAAAATAGCGCAGGATTAGACCGAACCATCGTGAACCGGACACTTAATCTGGCCGGTAGACTACGCAAGCTGGCCATCCCCGTCACTACCTTTATGATTGCGCGCGATCCCTACCTCGTGCAGTTCGTGCAGCAGTTTACGGAGACGAACGGCGGCAAGGCGTACTACTCCGGTGTGCAGGGCCTCGGAGACTTCGTCTTCCGGGATTACAAAAACAATAAAAAGAAACGATGAAGGACGGTCGAGGAATTGTACTCTACGGTGAGCACACATCTTTACAGCGGCGTAAAACCCTCTCCCCCAGCCCCTCCCCAAACCGCCTTCGGCTGGGGAGGGGAGCAAAAACGCTGCGGCTCTGCCTTCGCTTAGTACCTAGTAACTATCATTTTAGTCAATTATTGATAACATTTATAAGTGCTACGTACGTGACCTTAAAACGCTTAGCGTTTTCACAAGCCCCTCCCCTTTGGGGTAGGGGTTGGGGAGGGGGTTTTGTAGAGGAATATACGCCCGTAAAGATGTGTGCTCACCGTAGATTTGTACTCCGAGCAACGCTACGTGGTAATTTACTCCTCGGGCTTTTGGTGTTAGCGATTAGCCCTTTACTTGCCCAACCAAAACAAGAGATACCACCCTTCCTGAAACCTCAAAAAACAGTCCAAACCGTAGAGTTGGACGGCAAAGCTTACCGCCTGCCCGACTTCGCCATCGTTCCCAGCCTTCCCGCTGCCGGCGGCCCGGAGCTCATCACCCAAACTCCCTTCGGCTTCTTGGCCGTGCGGGAAACGCGCAAGGGTTTTACCTTCGACCTGCGCCGCTACCGCGATGTTTTCCGCGCGGAGGAACTTTTTCGTTCCGCGCCGAACCCTTTGCTCGTCACCGAAGGCCTCGGCCGAACGCCCAACGGCCCGGTCTTTGACTTTACGAAGTCGGCTCCGCACCTGGCCTTTTTCTGCCGGTTGGAAATCAATGAGGAGAAAAAAGGGGTTATTCCGGCTAAGTTTCGGCTGGGTGGGGTGCGGTACTGGCAGGATGATTTGCGGCGGCGGGAGTGATTTTTCAGTAGGCCCGGCTTTAGCCGGAGCCTCAAGAAAAACAAAAGGCTCCGGCTGAGGCTGGCCCCTCTTTAGCGATCAAGACATGATTTGAGTGAGTAATATTTTGTATATTGCAGAATAATCAACAAGCCCTTGACTCAAATGAAGCACCTTCTCACCTTCTCACCTTCTCACCTTCTCACCTTCTCACCTTCTCACTGCTATGCTTTTCTCTAGTGCTTACCGCTCAAAATGACTGTGGCGTAGAACCACTTACGGAAGAAGCTTTAGCGGCTTACCATCAGAATATTTCTGAGTACGAGCCGGGTAATACATCGGGAGACTACCAAGATACCCAAAACGAAACCATCAGTATTCCTTTACAACTGATAATAAAGCAGCGATTTAGTGGACGTTTACCCGATGATATGACGCAAGATGAAATCGAAGCTGCTTTTCTAAGTTGTGTGCGTTATGTGAATGAAGAACTGAGCCCTCGTATTGAGTTCTATGTGGTTAAATCTGATGTGATAACCGTAAATTTTACAACTTTTAGGGAGGAACGCGTATGGATGGTCAACCCAAGAATTGAAGATTCAAACCCAGGTTTGATAAGTGATAATTCTGTTCCTATTTTTATAGGCGAGACAGATTTTGGAACGGGGCAATACCCTTTTGGGGTAGCATTAGGTGCACGAGACTTAAGAGGAAGGTGGTTGCTGCATGAGTTGGGCCACTATTTTGGTTTGTTTCATACTTACCAAAATTCTATGGGGCCCGACGATTGCATCGGCCTGTTGCCCGACGGTTCACCTGTTGCTGAATGCTACAACGACCAGTTTGATGGTAGTGACTATTGTGGGGATGGGGCTGACCCTGGCCTTTGCTATGGTGACTTTATTTCTTCTACTGTGCCAGATATTTTATTAGCATCTTGCGGATTTAATGCTTCTGGTTTTGCCTACTCTCGTTCTTGTGACGTAGAAGTTGATGGTGCCGATTATACCTATGATATTGATTTCTTCAATGCGATGAGTAACAGAAACGCTGGCGCGACCAGATTTTTGGAAGAACAAAAAATGCGCATGTACAACGTCATCACTATTCCGGAGCTTGGTGTTTCAGGCTTTGGAGGTGATATGAGTTTTCTTACCGACGATGACGACCCGGTGAATACTTTTGTCGCGCCAACGTTAGCGTACTTTCGCCAATCCGCGCCAATCAAACTGGTCCGCTTTCCTAACGGAGAGCCAACCGAGATACGGGACTATTTTCAAGGTAAGATTAAACTTGATTATAATGGGGCTGCTGCGGTTGAAGAACACGACCGTCCGTACATCGGTGACGGTGTACTAAAAACGGACCGTTTTATTCCACTAGGGACTGAAGGAGAAACCGTTCAGTACGACTTCTCCACTTTATCGGAAGAGTGTGAACCGCTGGAAATATACCAGCCTAACTTACACATCAAGGCGAGTGATGTGGTAGACATCATCAACCATATTCTTGGTACGGATGAGTTTGAAAACCCATACAAGAAAATAGCTGCTGATGTTGTTAACGACGGATCAATCGATGTGTTTGATGCCATAGAGTTAACAAGGCACATAGAGGGACTGTCCGGCCCATTACCCGTACCGTATTACCAATTCATGCCAAAGTACCCGCTAACTGATGACTCGGGTTTCGTGGAAGCGTTTAATTCAGATCCTTTTTCCGCTACCTGGACGTACAACGGTGAAGATTATGCTTATTTGCCTTCTGAAACCGAGAAAAGTTATTTGGGAGACGTAAAACCTGGACAAACGCAACCAAACACTTTATCGTTTCCGCTTAGCTTAACGGACCCCAGAATTCAAGAAGCAGATGCCGTTACGTTTCATGCAATACGTTCCGGTGATGTAGTGATGAGCACCGTAACGCCTCCAGGGGTGATGTGTGAAATGCTTGGCGCAGGGAGTATCCTGAAGGATGAGATGATCTTAAAGGCAGGGGAACTGAATAAAGTAACCATTCAACTAAACAATACTAAAGAGACATCAGCATTAAAACTGAAGCTGACAACCAAGACTGAATCTAAAGGTAAAATAGTCAAAGTCTTTACTGAGCCTGTCGCCAACTCTGCTGACCAAGTCCAGAAAAGTGCCAAGACTACGACTCCTTCAGAGACAATTTATGCAGGCCTTACCTCCGCAAAAGAGAATGAAATAAATCTACTTCTGGTGGCTTCTAGTAAAACGGAAGGCGGGAGTTACGTAGAATTTTACGTTAACGGGTTGGACAAAGATATGCCCATCACGGATGTTTTGGAATTAGACTGCGAGGACAGTGATTTTTATACCAGCGCGGGAAAAGAGGATAAAGTTCCCGGTAAGGAAGCATATAGCCTGCCGGTTCAAGTTCAGGTAGGGCAAGAAATCGCTTCTGAAAACAGGTTGTCTGTTATTGTGTCCCCAAATCCTGTAGGAGAAACTTTGAACTTGCGCTTAGTTGAAAAGAACCAAGCGCAAGTAAAAAGAGTGCAAATATTTGATCTAAACGGGAGGGTAATTTATTCCAACACTATCGGTATGTCGGTAGGTGAATGCACTATTTCTACTGTTGAGTTCAATGCAGGATTCTACTTTATTACAGTATTTCTTAAAGGCGGGGGCGCTATTACTTCTAAATTTGTAAAGAATTGATGATGTGATAGTGTAAATAAAAGAAAATAGTTTTTAATAACCTTCAGTCGATTTTCAGATGAAATTAAATTATCAAATAAAATTTACGTTTTTACTATTTTTCCTTATAAACGTTTTGAGTGCACAAGAATTACAACCTAAATTTGTAAGACAATTTGACAGCTTTCTCTTCACGCACTTAGATTCCTTGTACTACAACGAAAACATCACTGACACAATAAACGGAAACGTGTGGACAGGAATATACCGCTTCAGCTATGGTATAGGGAGTAGCCAGCCTACTTCCGGGGAGCCTTACCCTGTTGGTTATTATCGGACGGAAGATCGTAGAGTTTACTATTCCGATGACTTTTCGATTGAGGGAATCATGTATGATTTTAATCTCGAAGTTGGAGATGTTACAAAAGTTCTTCCTTGGTCTAATTCACGTATGGATTCAATGGTCTACCGAGTAGACAGTATCAAGTACATGAACTGCTTTTTTGATGATTCCGTAAAGGTGATGTACATGAGGCCCTTTCTGAACTATGAGGAAGACAGGCCTTGGTGGTTCACAAATATTTGGATCGAGGGAGTGGGGGATGTACAGCATCCTTTTCCGCCAATATCATGTTTTTCAGGGTCTAGTTGCGAAGGCATAAACAACTGGGGGAAATACTATTTCGAGGGTGCCTGGTACGAGCTTTGGAACGACAGCGGTACGGCAGAGTTACCGTGCGAAGAAATAGTAAGCAGTACGCGTAGTCCGGTTTTGAAGGAGCCTGTTGCTTTGTCTCCCAATCCGGTGCGCCCCGGTGAGACACTCCGTATTCGTGTAGATGGTTTTTTAGCAGAGCGGGCTAGTCTGATAAATATTGCAGGGGGGCAGCAGATGGCTGAATGGACAGTAAACCTAAGTGATTCGCATACGGTCAGCGTCCCCCCAACCGTACCTCCGGGAGCTTACCTTATTGTGCTGACGGACCGGCTAGGGCGTGTGGTGCGCGGTAAGGTAGTGGTGAATTAAAAACTTTTCTCCGGTCCCGAGCTTTTCCACAAGCATGATCCGCCCCCTAACCACCGCCGACATCCCCGCCTTCCTCGCCCTCCGCAAGCAATCCTGGGTAACCGACCCCCTTTCCTGGGACCACGAGCCGGACGAAAAAGTAGACCCCGAAAAATGGGAGGGCATCATCTCCGGCTGGGACAACGGCAGCGTATTACTCGGCTATTTTCTGAGCGAAGAAGGCAAGGAGGCAGAGCTGGTCGGTTTAACCGGCTTGCAGCGTTACACCGCGCCGAAGCGCAGCCACCGAGCAATGATCTGGGGGGTGTACGTTAGTCCGGCAGCGCGGGGGCAGGGAATATCCGGTAAGTTGCTGGCAGAAAGCCTGGCCCGCGCCCGTGAGATGGCGGGGTTGCACCACGTCATCTTATCTGTATCACATCATGCGAAGGCAGCCCTCCGGCTCTACGAACGGGCGGGTTTCACGGAATGGGGCCGGGAGATCGCCGCTGCACGAACGGGGGAGGTTTTTATGGATGAGATTCATATGGGGTTGGAGATTTGAAGTGGAAAACTATATTTGTTTCCAAATCGTTATCTTAGTAATCTTAACGTGAAAGTATGCTTGTCGCTGAAATAGACCTGATTAGTCGTTTTTTTAACTTTCTGATGAGGAATCCATCTCCTTCAGAAGTAATGGGCATTAAGGTGAGCGATGCTGAGAACCAACGTTTTATGGAGCTCTCAGAAAAAAAGCAAGTGGAACCATCACATTTGATGAGATTCAGGAACTTGGCTATTTCCTGAAGGCCGAACATCTTATTCGGATGGCGAAAATAGAAGCCTACGGTAAGTTAAATGGTCGGCGAAATGAGTAAGACCTACGTTCCGGTAGAGCTAAGACGTTTTGTTGAAGATCGGGCAAACCATTGTTGTGAGTATTGTGGGGTCAATGGCAAATTTACAGGTTTGGCATTTGCAATCGACCATATCATTAGCGAAGTGCATGGCGGGGAAACCCTCGCAGATAATTTGGCCTACGCTTGCGGAGTATGTAATCATTTGAAGCATGCCAACTTAGCAGGTTATCTGCCTGAACTCATGCTGACCGAACTCGACAGGCGAACTTTTTTGCTTCGGCCTATCCGATTGTATGTCTATTCATGAAGTTTTGTCGCCTTTATTTTATTCTCTCTCCAGAGGCGGGAGCAAAAAAGAATTCGACTGGCGAGCTCTCTTAATTCTTCTGCCGTAAGCTTGTAGTATGAAACTAAACCTAATCGTCCTCCGCTCCGACATCCCCAAAGCCCTATCAGAATGGTACGCCCATTTCGGGCTCACCTTCGAGTACCACCGCCACGGGAAAGGACCGCTGCATTACAGCGCCGAAATGAACGGCCTTACCTTGGAGATATACCCGCTGAAGCGTTCGCAAACTGCACCAGACCTGAACCTCCGGTTGGGCTTTGAGGTCGAGAATTTAGATGCGCTGTTTGCTCAGATTGCTGACGTTATTTCTCCACCGAAGAAGAGCGAATGGGGCTACCGGGCGGTGGTGGCTGATCCCGAAGGGCGGCGGGTAGAGCTGGTGGAGCGGGGCTGATTTGGGCGACGGCGCGCAGGTGCAAAGAAGGTTTTTAAAAGCATCGTAATCACAGCAGGGGATATCGAATCGTATCGCAACCCCTTAGTGCCCTGATAAGGGTACGTCTCTTAGCGATGGGTTGATTGAGCCGCAGGCG
>CAYWMW010000044.1:0-13663 GCA_964458975.1 uncultured Lewinella sp.
TAACCACTAAGGATCAAAACAAAGCACGGTAGTCCGGGTATTGGTCTCATCCACGGTGGTGAAAGCGAAATCAAGGCATCTACGAACATCGTGCCGTTCGAGTTCCATAAAATGAGTTGTAGTCTCTGCGGGGTAAAAAAAGACCCTATCACTACGCGGCCCACTTATCCGTAAGCCAGTGATGGTACTTCTTTGCTCCGGGGTAGCCTCCGCCCATGAAGAAGTGAACGTTATCGTAATGTCTGACCGGGAATCCGAAATCGTATCGCGTGACACACTCTGTAGGGCAAACAATGTGGTATTAGGCTCCGCAAAAATATTCCCTTCCAACGGTCGAAAATCATCTTTGAGACAGCTACAAATAGTTGTTGAAACAAATAAAAGGATTATAAATTTCTGCATAAAGCTTTAAAATTTAAGGGCAAAACCAACGGAGCTACGGTTTTCGGTTACAACAATTAGAGGTTCTGTTCTCTGCAAGACACTTACAAAAGGATTCTTAGGAGTATAAACTGGTTTTTTGAGCTTTCGATCCTTAGCCCTACGGTAGAACAGATAAGCAGTTGCCGCCGTCAGGGCAGCAACAACAGGTATTCCTATTTTTGTTCGGCGATCATGCTTTCTTTTAATTTCCTCATGCTCAACCAGCGCTTTACTGTACTCTTCCTGGATAAATCCGAAACCGATAAACGAAGTATTGGTATCGTAAAGCTCTTGCAGCTCCTCAATTTTATCCTCCGCCTTTTTCCCTGTACGGTACTGACTGATAAACATAAAATAAGAAAGGCCAGCATTCGCTGCGATTAATGTTGCCCCCGACAACGACCGCTTAAGTTTAGCAGTTTTGTACTCGGATAGTACCTCTTGGTAATCCTCGAAAGGTTGAGCCTTGGTTTTCAGTCCAAAATTCACGATTTCTGTTTTACCTGCCTTTACCTCTATTGACTTCGTCTTCACCTCAAAACCAGGAGCCCAAATTTCAGCTTGATAGGTACCCGGAGTAAGGCGTACTTTTTTTTGTCCGCTTAAGTCAAACACCTCACCGTTAATACGAACAAAGGCATCACGGGGCGAAACATTAAAGACCACTTCCTGGCCAAACACCGGTGCTGCACAAAAGCACAGTAGCAGTATGATTAGTTTATTCTTCATGAAAAATCAAGGTTTATCAAAGGCAAATATAGAGAACATAAAGCTGATATGAGCATCAAAATACTACTACTCCCCCAATCCGTCTTATCTTCCACCCTGCTTACTAAAGATTGAAACCGACAGATGAAAAACCTCCACTTCCTCCCCTTGCTCTTTTTAACCTTTTTTTGCACCTGCGTCAGCGCCCTGAATAAAGGGGGAAAGGGGAAAGGGATTAAAGGGGGAAAGGGGAAAGGGATTAAAAGGAAACTCGCCACCAACCTGGCGCTTGCCCCTTTACTCCTTTTCACCTTTACTCCCTTACTCGCCCAAAAAGCCACACCCGCCCAAGTGCGCGCCCAAGCCTTTAAGCAACGCTTGTTTCTGCAAGAGAAGAGCCCCGCCGCCGGTATTGAGTTTACCAACATCGGCCCGACGGTGATGAGCGGCCGCGTTGCGGATATTGCCGTAGACCCCGCAGACCCCACCCACTTTTACGTCGGTTACGCCAGCGGTGGCCTGTGGGAAACCAAGGACAACGGCATCTCCTTCAAGCCTCTCTTCGATGACCTGCCCGTGATGACCATCGGTGCGCTGGACGTGAACTGGACCACCAAAGCCATCTACGTCGGCACCGGCGAGGTAAATTCCAGCCGCTCCAGCTACGCGGGCAACGGCGTGTACCGCAGCACCGACGGCGGCCGCAGCTGGACCCACATGGGCCTCGACGAGACCCACCACATCGGCCGCGTGATCGTGGACCAGCGCGACCAGAGCACCGTCTGGGTCGCCGCCCTCGGCCACCTCTACGGCCCCAACCCCGAACGCGGCGTGTACAAAACCACCAACGGCGGGCAAACCTGGACGAAGACGCTGTTCGTGAACGACAGCACCGGCGTGGTAGACATCGTCCGCGATCCCCGCAAACCCAACGAGCTCTTCGCCGCCAGCTGGGAGCGCGAGCGTAAGGCCTGGGATTTCAAAGAATCCGGCCCCGGCAGCGGTGTCTGGCACAGTACCGACGGAGGCACGAACTGGAACCGCATTTCCTCGGCAAAAGGCGGTTTCCCCACCGGCGAAGGCGGCGGGCGCATCGGCATGGCCATCAGCTACGAAGACGGCCAGCGGTACCTCTTCGCCAGCATAGACAACTACTTCCGCAAATCCGCCGCAGAACTCGCCGGCGGCACCGACGAAGACCAGCTAACCAAAAACAAACTCCGAAGCATGAGCAAGGCCGACTTCCTCGGCCTGCGCCCCTACCAAGTGACGGATTTTCTGCGGGCCAACGGCTTCCCGCGCGACCTCAGCGTCGACTCCCTGATGGCCCGCGTAACCCGCGATGAGGTAACCACCGGCCAGCTCGTAGAATACCTGGAAGATGCCAACAGCTTGCTGTTCGACACACCGGTGAAGGGCTTCGAACTCTACCGAACCACCACCAACGGCGAAAAATGGGAACGTACGCACGACGACTACCTCCCGAGCCTCTACAACACCTACGGCTACTACTTCGGGGCCATCACCGTCCACCCCGAAAACCCGACCCTGATCTACGCGATGGGCGTGCCGGTCCTCAAATCCACCGACGGCGGTAAAAACTGGACCGGGGCCAACGGCCCCAACGTTCACGCAGATCATCATTACCTCTGGATCAATCCCGAGCGCCCGGACCACCTGATCAACGGCAACGACGGCGGCGTCAATATCAGCTACGACGGCGGCAAAAACTGGCGCAAGTGCAACGCTCCGCCCCTCGGCCAGTTCTACGGCATTGCGGTAGACAACCACCCCGACGGCTACCGCGTTTACGGCGGCTTGCAGGACAACGGCACCTGGGTGGGCCCGCACAATTACACCCCGAGCCGCAGGTGGGAGCAATCCGGACAGTACCCCTACAAAGCCCTCTTCGGTGGCGACGGGATGCAGGTAGAGGTGGACCCACGCGACAACAATACCGTCTACGTCGGCTACCAGTATGGCAATTACTACCGTATTGACCAGGCGGCCGACACCAGCACCTACCTCACACCAAAGCACGAACTCGGCCAGCGCCCCTACCGCTGGAACTGGCAGAGCCCGATCCTCATCAGCCCGCACAACCCGGACGTTTTCTACCTCGGCTCCAACGTGCTGCACCGCAGCGTCAACCGGGGCGACGACTTCAAGGCCATCAGCAAAGACCTCACCGCCGGAGGGCGCAAGGGCGACGTTGCCTTCGGCACCCTCACCACCATCAGCGAGAGCCCGAGACAACCCAATTTGCTTTACGTGGGTAGCGACGACGGCCGCATCCATCGGTCTAAAAACGGCGGCGCGGAATGGGACCGTATTGACGATGGCCTGCCGCAAAACCTTTGGGTGAGCCGCATCGCTGCCGGTAAGCATGACGCCAATGTTGTATACGCCACCCTCAATGGTTACCGCAACGATCACTTCGGCAGCCACGTCTATAAAAGTGAAGACATGGGCGATTCGTGGACCAAAATTGGGAACTACCTGCCCAACGAGGCCGTCAACGTTATTCTGGAGGACCCAACCAACCCGCGTCTGCTCTTCGTCGGTACCGACCATGGCCTCTACGTGAGCATGGACGGAGGCAACAAGTTTTCGGGTATGAGCACCGGTTTACCCGCCGTAGCGGTACACGACCTCGTAATCCAGAAAAAAGCGAAAGACCTCATCGTAGGTACCCACGGCCGCAGCCTTTACCTGGCCAACATTGGCATCCTCCAGACTGCGGCCGTGGAGCGGCCCGGCATCACCTTCACCGTCCCTTCCCGTATGCGGTACTCCAGCCGTTACGGTGATAAGGATTTCAACCTCAAGGTGCGGGAGCCAGAGACCAAGTTCCAGGTGTTTCTTCCGGGCGCGAGCGCAGGTGCAAAGTTGATGATAAAGAGCAAGGAAGGAACGACGCTTTTCACCCAAGACGTTGAACTAAACAGCGGTGTCACTACCCTACCCTACGATCAGTCTTTCGATGGGCGCTTCGCCGCAATGCTCGAAAACAAAGCCAACGAAAACCGTAGTGCAGACAAACGCCCGGTCTCCATCAAGGCCGCTAAGAACGGTAAATACTACCTCCGGCCAGGGACATATACCGCCGTGCTGAACGTTGGAGGGACGGAGGCCCGGGCGGAGTTTGTGGTGAAATGATTATAACTTTAGCGACCAGACAACGTTCTTAAAACAGGAGCAGCAGATTTTTTCAACTCCTTCATTATGGTTCTAGAAATAAAAATTCCGGCGAACGAGGTAGAGCTCAATTTTCCTAATGGGCTCAGCCATGAGGATTTTGAGGACTTATGCTTCAGAAATAAGGAACTACTTATTGAACGGGAACCTGATGGAAAAATCAAGATTATGTCTCCGATGTCCCCGTACTCATCTAACAATGAGGCCGAATTCATTACTGATTTAAAGCTATACGCCAGAGCCAATGGCGGTATGGCGTATAGTTCACAAGTTGGCTTCTTATTGCCAGACGAATCCGTAAGAATGCCCGATGCTTGTTACGTATCGCAGGAACAAATCTCGCGGTACTCTTCGGAAGAGTTAAAACACATCGTGCTTATTGTACCGGAGTTTGTCGTTGAAGTACTATCTCCATCTGATTCGCTAAAAGAGCTGCACACTAAAATGTCGGAGCAGTGGATCGCTAATGGTGTACAGCTCGGTTGGCTCGTTGATGCAGCCAACGAAAAGCTTTGGATTTACCGGCAAAACGGCACGGTAGACCTGATTGAAGGTTTCGACCAAACGATATCGGGCGAAGAAGTTGTTCCCGGCTTTGAGTTTGACCTACGTAACCTGATGTAAAGCCTGGGCAGCATAATTTTCACGCTTCGCCCACACATCAAAAACAAGTAGAAGTATACAACAAAGGAATAGGGTACGTATCATCTGCTGATAGTACCCTATTCCCTCTGTAAAGTTCGAAATCAATCTTTAACCGTGCACCCGGTATTTATCGGCTACTACCACATCACGGAAATCCGAATCATTATCTGGTGATTCGTCTTCTGAAGCTTCACCCTGGTAATCACCTGGTTCAAAAACCTCAGCGGGGGTGTAGGGAGTCGAAAGCTCCTCCATAAACTCCGCGCGCTTTGCGAGCGGGTTATTAGGATCGTAGTTCATATTGGCCACAATCGTGATGCCTGCTACGATCAAAAACATAGCTGCAATTAGCCAGGGTCGTATACCTAGAATGCGGGTTCCCCGCCGCCTTCGGTCCAACCGTTGTTCCAGTTGGTTCCAGGATTGAGTAGAAGGCGTTCGGCGTAAGCCACGGGCTCGGTTTCCAAATTCTCGGTCAAAGGGATCAAAGCTTGCCATTGTAAATTAGTTTTGTCGGTTTTCGGTTGTCAGTTAGATGTTACGAACTTCGTTTAGCTGTTACTGTAGCCAAGGGCGGTAAGTTGCTCGCGCATTCGTTTTTTTGCGAGAATGAGTTGAGACTTACTGGTATTGATGCTGATGCCCAGCATTTCCGCAATTTCCCGGTGTTTATAGCCTTCCACAACGTAGAGGTTAAAAACGGTACGGTAGCCTACGGGCATTCGATCCAGTAAGTTCATGATATCGGCTTCGGCCAGGCGACTGGCTGCTTCTGCTGGCACCGAGAAGCTTGTTGGGTTTACGTCTTCAATTTCCGATGCCTGCTTGAGGGCGTGCTTTTTGCGCAGCAGCATGAGGGCTTCGTTGACTACGATCCTGCGAATCCATCCTTCAAAGCTCCCACTATCCGTGAAGGTTCCTATTTTATCGAAGACCTTGAAGAATGCGGAGATCAGTACGTCTTCTGCATCAGCATCACGGGCGGTATAACGACGAGCCACTGCGAGCATCACCGGGCTGTAGCGGTTGTATACGGCGCGCTGGGCGCGGCGTTCGTTGGCCTTACATCCGATGATAAGTTGCTGCTCGGTCATAGCAGGGTTACTTGGGGTTATTACGGAGGCAGGCTCCGAAACAGCCCAGGTTTGGCGAAGTGAGATCGTCATGGGCATCATTAGTTTGTTGCCCTTTAGATGCAAACGCCTGGCTAAGTGGTGGGTTCTGTCAGAGAAAAGGAGAAAACAGCCTCAAAATGACGCTTTACGATGGGCTTCACCTCCGACAATTCAATCGGCCGCCCAACTTCTACGCTCAGGCTGGTGACCGCCCGGTCCGCATCATCAATGCCACAGGGTACTATGTTTCCAAAATGCGTTAGGTTAGGGCGTACGTTGAAAGCAAAGCCGTGCAGGGTAGTCCAGCGGCTTAGGTGTACCCCTATCGCGCAGATTTTACGTCTGGGCTGCCTGCGGGCGGGGTCTCCGGGCAACCAAACACCGGTAAAGCCTTGATCCCGCTCAGCGTGGATGCCAAAATCAGCACAGGTCCGGATAACGACCTCTTCAAGGCAACGCACGTATTTATGCACATCGGTAAAGAACTCCTCCAGGTCAAAAATCGGATAAGCAACTAACTGCCCGGGGCCATGATAGGTAATGTCTCCTCCCCGATTAATCTTATGAAAAGTAAAACCCCGATCTACCAACTCCTGCTCGCTCAGGAGAAGGTGCTCTAAAGAACCAGATTTACCTAGTGTATACACAGGTGGATGTTCCACAAAAAGCAGGTGATGAAACTGCTTCCCGGGCGCTTTCCCTGCTTTTGATGATTCTCGGTTCGCTTTTTTCCGGGCAACCGTAGCAGCGTGAACTTCAGTTTGCAGGTCCCAAGCTTCCTTATAACCCATACGGGCAAGGTCTCGAAAATAAACAGTCGGTTTATTCATGCTTCCGTAACCATTTTGATGAGCTCCTGGTTTTAGGAACGCTAAATCAATAACAGTCCGTTGACCGTTCCTAAGACTACCTCCCTCCCTGCTTACTACCAGACCGCCCAACCCGGTGCCAGTTCACGCCGTTACCGATGCTGCCCTCCTTAATGGAGAACCAAACGAATAACGGCTTACCGAGCACGTGGTCTTCGGGCACAAAGCCCCAGATACGGCTGTCTTCGGAGTTGTGGCGGTTGTCGCCCATCATCCAGTAGTAGTCTTGCTTGAAGGTGTATTCTGTGATTTGCTGTCCGTTGAGGAAGTACTTACCGCCCCGCTCTTCGTAGCTCGGGTTTTCGTCGTAGACGCGGATGGCGCGCCAGTAGAGGCGGTGGGTCGCGTCGTCCAGCTTGATGGTCATGCCCCTGGCGGGGATGGTGACGGGGCCGTAGTTGTCTACTGACCAGTTGCCGTAGTATTTCCGGTCATGCGGGTACATCCGTACGCCTCCTTCGGCGGTCTTGTCGGTATGGGTGATGCTGATGGAGGGGTTTTCCGCCTTCATCTTTTCAATCTGGTCGTCGTTGAGGAAGAAGACCATGTTTCCTTCCCGGTCCTGGTAGTAATCTTCGGCGCTGATGCCCCAGTCGGACCATTCCTCGGAGATCTCATTTGGGACTGGGCTGACGATGTAGCTGAACTGGATGTTTTCAGGATCGGCCACGGCTTCTCCGTCGATGATTACCTGACGGTCTTTGATTTGCAGGCGTTCTCCGGGTAGGCCGACGGCGCGCTTCACGTAGTGGTCGCGCTTATCCCGCGGGCGGGTGGTAAGTTTGTAGTGGCCATTGGTGATGGCGCGTTCTACTTGCTGGGGGATCATCCCGCCAGCGCGTAGCTCAAAGGGATAGTGGTTGCGGCCGGGGGTGATGTAGACACTGTCTCCGGCGGGAACGTTGAAGACCACGGGATCGTAACGATCAATAGCCTCCAGGGCAGGCAGGCGGCGGTAAGGCAGCTCCGCCCCTTCGATGTACGACTCTCCACCAACAAAGGGTGCGCGGTTGTGCGCCAACGGAACCATCAGGATGGTCTCCGGAAGGCGCAGGCCGTAGTGAATCTTGGAAACGAAAAGGAAATCCCCCACGTTCAGGTTGCCCTCCATCGACGGGGTCGGGATGATGTACGACTCGATGAGCAGCAGGCGGATCATCGCGGCGGCGAAGATGGCAAAGATGGCCGCCTCCGCCCATTCCCGGTAAAACGGTTTTTCAAAATCCCGGTACTGGCCGTAGACCTTATTGATCTCCCGCTTATCACCGGATTTTTCGGCAACGGCGAGATCTTTGCGGAAGGCGCGCTCTTTAACGAGGATCGGACCTTCATACTTCAGGTCGTCCCGCTTGCCCATCCAGCCCCAGTAACCCCAGGAGGCGATAACGGAGAGTACGTGCTCGCCAAAGTTGAAACGGCCGAAGGAGCGGCACAAGTCCACCATCAGTGCAGCAAAGATGAAAACGTTGAAGTACGGAATCAACAGCAAAAAAGCATGCCACGGCTTACGGCCCACCAGCTCTGCTACCACCATCATGTTCTTGAGGGGAATGAGCGCTTGGCTCGCTGGCTTGTCAGCTTTAGGGAAAATTTTATAGAGCGCAGCACTAAGGCCAGCGTAGCCGAGGAGGATTACCCAAAGTAACCAAGTCATAAATGAGCGTTTAGGTTTTAGCATTTAGCGTTTAGAAAACAGGGCCTCACCACTGGTAGGTTCTGAATACTAAGCGCTAAAAGCTAAATGCTATCGAATCAGTCGCGAAGGTAACAATTTGCTTCACCTCCCGGTACCGCTTCCGATATTCTACGCTTATTTCTCGACGAAACCCTCCAGCCAGAGCTTGTGTCCGCCCCGGTGATCGTGGAAGAAAACCTTTACGTACTTCCGAAAATAACCGACGTTCAGCGCGTCGTAAGTAACGTTGATCGATCCGATTTCGCCGGGGGCGACGGGGACGTTCTCCCACTCGGTCGCTGTGCAGCCACAGCCGGCGCGGACGTTTTCTACCAGGATCGGCGCATCCGTCAGGTTCTTGAACTTGAAGACGTGGACGTGGTCTTCTCCCTGGAGGATGTCGCCCAGATCAACGGTCATATCGCCCTGCCACGCAACGATGGTGTCGGGTGGCGTAGTGGTAAAGTTCAGGCTTAATAATAAGGATAAGAGATAGATCATTGAAGACGATAATTTTGTCCGGCTACTTATAAGCACTCGCATAACTAAACACTTTAAGCTAAATGCTGTACGCTGCACAAATAACGTCGGCGAGCCGTCCAAATTTTGTTAAGAAACTCCTATACTTGTTTTTCCTATCAATCAAAAGGTTTGAATAATGGTTTACCTATCAAATCATCAAAACTGAATCAAATGAAAAAGTTGCTTTTCGCCTTCATGCTCCTGCTGGGAGCCACCACTGTCGCTTCCGCTCAGGTTGTTGTAGACGGTGTCAACATCAACAACCTCGAAGAGGTGGCCATGATCCGGATGATCGCCCAGGAGCGGTTCCTCTCCAATAAAGTGACCATCTTCATCGACTACGGCCAGAGCGTCCGTGGCGGTGGCCGCCAGGACATGGAGGTCATCAGCCCCCGAGACAACAAGCGCATCCGCTTCAACTCCGTGATGCACGCCGTAAACTACCTCATCAGCAACGGCTGGGCCTACCAGGAAGCGATGGTATTGCCGAGTGAAGGCAATGCCTCGACCACCGGTGGCAGCACGCAGTACCTCTTCGTTCGGGAAAGTCGTAAATAAGTGTTGTTGTAAACATTCTTCATCAGGGAGGACGGTTCGCTCGGCGGATCGTCCTCTTTTCAGTTGTGGGCTCGGCAGCAGGTGCAGGGAAAGGTTAAAAGCATTGTTTTTCTCCTGAAAATTCGGACCTTTCAGCTTATGAACCTTGCTACTTCAACCCTCCACGGCATCCTGATCGAAGATTATCTCTTTCACCTCGTACATCACCTGAAACAAATAGACCCGACTTTTAGCGCAGAGTGGTATATTGGATATAATAAATCATCCAGCAATTTCAGACTGTCATGATCATACTCCCCGCAAAAGCCGCCGATGCCCAGCCCATTGCTGATATTTTCAACCTGTACCTGGGCATAGCAACTATGGTACTCGAACCCCGCCCGGCAGCAGACTACCAGGCCATCATCGAAGCCGAGAACTGTGCCGTCTTCGTTGCTAAAGAAGCTTCAGGCGAAGCCGTCGGCTTCGCCTACGTGAAGCCGTACAGCGACCGGGGAGGTTACATCCTGGCGGGTGAAATCTCTGTATTCCTGAAGCCAGCGCTCAGGGGCCAGAAAATTGGCCTGCACCTTTACGACGAGCTGCTGCCCGTTGCCCACGCCCTCGGCTACCGTCACCTCACCGCAAAAATATGGGCCAACAACGGAGCTAGTATCCGCTTTCACGAAAACTTCGGCTTTCGGATGGTCGGCACACAGGTGGGCATCGGCTTTGTCGGCGGTAAGCGGATCGATACCGTGATTATGGAGCGGGTTTGGTAGTTTGCAATGCTACCGAACGGAAACCACCGGTAGCAGGTACAGCCCAAAACACCCAACCATCTCCACCAGCGAAACGCCCAGCAGATCAGCATATTTACCGGTAGAAACCGTCAGCCAGCCGGGCCAATAACCGAAGACGAGCAGGAAGCCACACAGCAAACCAAAGCCCACCGAAAGCCAAAAGCTCAGCGGCGGAGCCTTCACCCACCACAAGCAAAAAACCGGGGCCAGGCCCGCCACCATCGCTCCGGAAACCGTTGTCGCAGAAAGGATCGCGGGATTGAGAAAAACGGGGATGGTACCGAGAACGGTGATGGCGATCATGGCTAAACGGCCATAAGTGACACTCACCGCAGGAGCCTGCCCAACTACGGACGGAACAATTTCTTCGTCCCTTACCTTGCCCTTCAAAAGCTTACGCTGCACCTGCGGCCCCGCCCCCACCTCCGCAGGAAGCAGCGTAGCTAAATCCACCACCGCCAGCTTAGAAAAACTGGTAAAAGTAGAATCTAACGTACTGGCCGCCGAGGTAATCATGATGAAGTTCATCACCAATAAGATCGGCCCGCCGAGCAGCTTGGCAACCTCCACCGGAGCCTGACCTTCTACACCAACGGTACCGCCGTAAATACCGACAACGCTGAACAAGACGATGCACACAAAGCCAATCGGTGCCGCCCATAAAAAGGCGCTCAGCGTAGATGCCGGATCACTCAAAAAGCCCCGGTCCGTCATCACCGGATCGTGAAAAGGATAGCTGAAACTCTGAAGAATAGCCACCAACAACAGGTTTCCGCCCGTAGCCAGGGTCCATTCTCCAGAAGTCAGCATCGGTGTAATGTCGTATTCAACCCTCGGCAAAATAGCCAGCAGTATCACCGTAACCAATATCCCAAAAAAGGCCATTTGAATGACGTCGGTAAGGATCGAAGAAGACATCCCACCCTTCAAGCTGTACGCCAGCGTGAGGGCCGTAAACACCAGAATAGCAACGTAATAAGCCGTGTCCCCTACCCCGCCGAAATAACTTCCGATCACCATCGTGTTCGACCAAACCTCATTGAACAGCCGAAAACAGATCAGTAAGGAAAACAAAACCATCGCCGACTTTCCGAAGCGGGTTTCCAGGAAGTGGTGAATACTCGTAAACCCGCCCTTCGTCCGCATTCGATAGATCACCCAACCCGCCACGGCGAAGCTGAGGTAATAGGCAGCGTAGGCCACCCCGCCCACCAGCCCGAAGGCCAACCCGAGGTTCGCCGCGTTGGTGATCGACTTGGCAAACAACCAACTGATTACCAAACTACTGATGAGGGCGACGGTAGAGGGTGTACGGTCTTTCTTCCGCCCGCCGAAAAACTCAGCAGTCGTACGCGCCAACGGCGCTACGGCGAAAAGCAGTACGCTGGAGGCGACGACGAGTAGCCACTGGAGGAGGGTGATGTTGTCGATGGGAGTTTAATTGAAGCTAGGAACTAGGGAACTAGGAACTAGGAACTAGGGAACTAGGAACTAGGGAACTAGGAACTAGGAACTAGGGAACTAGGAACTAGGAACTAGGAGCTAGAGAACTAGGAACTAGGGAGCTAGGAGCTAGATTCGGCCATCTAGTTCCCTAGTTTCTAATTCCTAATCCACATCCCACCAAACGGGAACGTTCACCGAATTGTCCTGCGTAGCGGCGGCGGCGGCTTGGTAGTTCTCAAAGTTGAGGGCTTGCTCATCGTTGGGGTACGGCATACGGACGGGGTAAAGGCCACCGTTCAGGCTCGCTTCTACAGGCTTGAGGGCGGGGAAACCGGTGCGCCGCCACTCCGCCCAGCCTTCGTAGGCGTTGCCGATGTTGGCGATCCACTTCTGGGTGATGATCTGTTCGAGGGCGCGGTCTTCGTCGTAAGCGGTTGGGGCAGCGCTCAGGTAAGATTCCGCAGGGACCACGCCGTAAAACTCAAAAGCCTGGTTAACACCTAGGTCGTAGTAGGTTTTTGCCTCCCCGTCCAGGTAGCCTTTAACGACGGCTTCGGCAAGGAGCAGATTTGTCTCCCAGGAGGTGAGGTAGTTGAAGTCCAGGTCGCCGGTATTCTCACGAAAGATGGTTCCCGGGCGGGCGAAGTTATCGGGTACGATCGCGCTCGCGGCGTCGATGCCGTTGATGATGCCGCTGAAATTAGCATTCGCGGCACTCGGGCGGTACAAAACACCGAGGCGACTGTCGTTGAGCGGCGTCAGGATTTCAGCTGCGGTTTCCGACATCAGGAATACGTTGAAGATACCGATCCGGGCCGTAGCGAAGGGGTAGCTGTTCGGCGGTCCGGCGGTAAAATCGAAGGTTGCGTTTTGGGCATTGTTCTGAAGGTACCGACCACCGTCTACGATTTCCTGAATGGCACCGCCGGGGTCCTGGCGGGCAGAAATGCGCATCAGGGCCTTGATGCGCAGGCTATTGGCGAAACGAATCCAGCCTTCCAGGTCGCCGTTGAACAGAATATCTCCGTTCAGCGGTACGGCTCCTTGGTAAGCGTCCATCGTAGCTACCGCCTGGCGGAGGTTGTCCAGTATCCCGGTTTCATCGTTGTAAATATCCTGCTGCGCGTCGTATTTCGGCGTGGTTATACCGGAGGAGCGGCCGGAGAAAGCATTGAAGTAAGGCACATCGCCAAACATATCCGTCAGCGTCATCGCCAGGTAGGCTTTCATCACCAGCGCAGGGCCTTCGTAGACAGATTGAGCGGGGTTTGCGCGGCTCAACTCCAGGATGGTTTCGTTATCCCGCAGAGCGGTGTAGAGAATCGGCCACGGGTTACCCCCTTCCTGCGGTGAGCTAAGCGCGTGCCGGTCGAAGAGGTTAAAATCAATCATCGAGAAATGCTGGCTCAGCAGGTTTCCGGCAACGAAGCCTTCGTAGCTCATCGCGTCGCCGTAGCCGTACAGCACCTGGCGCAGCAGCAGCTCTGGTTGGACTTCGCTCGGGGCGTTTTCGTTGGTGTTGATGGCCTCAAAATCCTTCGTACAGGTGAAGAGAAGGAGTAAGGGGGTAAGGGATAAAAGTAGGGTTAGCTTTTTCATTATTAGTTTTATTTTTTGGGCGCACACGCAGGTGCAGGGGTAGGTTAACTCGTCCGCCGAGCCTTGCGCTAGCTTGGCTCGGGGGCCCGGTGGGAGAAAAAAAAAAAAAACCAAAGCGGGCCC
>CAYWMW010000044.1:13673-21421 GCA_964458975.1 uncultured Lewinella sp.
CCGAGCCTTGCGCAGCTTGGCTCGTCGGCCGAGTGGTCAGAATCATCATCTACCGCTCGGCGGACGAGCCAAGCTGCGCAAGGCTCGGCCGGCGAGCTAGAACTCCACGCCAAGGTTAAGCCCAAAGGAGCGGGCGGAAGGGTAAGAGATATCCTCTACGCCTCCAACAATGTTCTGCCCCTGGATCGCAAACTGCTCGGGGTCAAAGTGGGGGATTGCGGAGAAGGCGTAAAGGTTGCGCCCGATCAGGCTGATGCTCATGCTGCCCAGTCCGTTCAGGAAGGTACCGTCGAGCTGCTTTTGCCCGAGGCGGTAAGTCAGGGAGACTTCCCGGATTTTGAGGTAGCTCGCGTCGTAGACGTTGTTCTCCTCGTGGTTACGGTTGTAGAAGCTGCGGTAGAAACTCTCCGCCGAAACCGGGGTGGTGTTTTCTACGTAGACGGGGTTTTCAGCCGTGCCGGTGTTCTGCACTCCTTCGATGACGAAGCCCTCTTCGGGCCGGTTCACCGTTTCTTCCAGCTGACCAGCTACACCGGCCAGGGCGAGGGTACGGGAGACGAGTTCGCCCCCCTGCCGCCAATCCAGCAGTATCCCGAGATCGAAGTTGCCAAAGCGCACGTTGTTCTGGAAGCCGAGGGTGAAGTCCGGGTTAGCGTTGCCCAGCTTCTTAAGGTTATTATCCGCGATGAAACCACCGCTGGAGTTGAGCACCAGCTGATCGTCTTCGTTGCGCAGGTAGCCCGTACCCCAGATGTCTCCGATTTCACCGCCTTCTTCGACGATGAAGAATACCGTCTGGTTCACCGAGTTGTAGACCCGGCTGAAGGCCAGGGTGAAACGGTCTGTACCGTCGGGCAGCTCGTCTACCCTGGCGCGGTTGGCGCTGAAGTTGAAGCGGCTCGTCCACTTGATCTTATTGTTCCAGACCGGGCGGAGGCTCAAGACGGCTTCCAGGCCGTTGGCACTCACCTTGCCGCCGTTAACGATCTGCTCACGGAAGCCGGAGGACAGCGGTACGGGCAGGCTCAGGATCTGGTTTTCGGTGGTCTGGTTGAAGTAGGTCACGTCCAGGCCGATGCGGTCGTCGAAGAAGCGGGCATCGAAGCCAATCTCTGCGCTGGTCGTTTGCTCGGGCAGCAGGCCCGGTGCGGCGAGTACGGCCTGCTCGGAAAAGGTCGGTTGGCCGCCGAAGGGAGTCTGCGCCACAAAGGTAGAGCTGGTGCGGTAGGGATCGGTATCGTTACCAACCTGCGCCCAGTTGGCCCGCAGTTGCAGGAAGCTAACGCTCTCCGGCAGGGTGAATACCCGCTTAGGAAGAAAGCTCAGGCTTACGGACGGGTAGAAGAAACTGGTGCCCCCTCCGCCCCCAAGGGGGGAACTCAGGGCGGAAGACCAGTCGTTGCGGCCCGTCACGTCCAGGAAGAGGAAGTCTTTGTAGCCGAACTTCGCCAGACCGTATACGCTGTTGATGCGCTTATTGGCCACCTGATCGAAGATTTCGACCGGGCTGGCGGCGTTGCTGAGGCGGAAGATACCGGGCTGGGCCAGCGTCAGGGCCTGGCTTTGGGTATTCCGCGCCTGTTGATCGAGCCGGTTGGCACCGCCGAGCAGGTTGATGCTGAAGTTTCCACCGAGGTTGGGCCGGTAATCCAGCAGAAAGTCGGTATTGATCTCGCGATAAAAGACGTCGTTCTCCGCGTAGCCGCCCTGCACAAAGCGGTTGGAGCTGAAGTTGCGGAGGAACTGGCGCGTCTCATCGCTGTAGTCCATCCCGGAGCGAATGGTCGCTTTCAGCGTCGGGCTGAATTCATAGCTGGCGGAGAGGTTGCCGAAAAGGCGATCCCGGTTAAAGCTGTTCCGGTTCTCCAGCAGGGTGAAGAAGGGATTGTCGAAAAAGGTATAGTTGAAACTGTACTGCTGGGTGCCTTCCAGGCCGGGCTGCCAGTAATCGCGCAGGCTTTCGGTGTTGGTCTGGCGGCCGTACCAGGCGGTGAGGCTGTAGCCGATGTTCTCAGAGCCGTAGCCGGCGGCCGGGCGGTTGTCGGAGTTAGAGTTGACGTAGTTGATGTTGGCGTTGACGCGCAGCCGTTCCGTAGGGCGGAAGCTGAACTTACCGGAGAGGTTCTTGCGCTTCAGGTTTACGCCGGGGATGTAGCTATCGGAACGAAGGTCGGAAGCGGAGAGGCGGAAATCACCGAAGTCGCCACCGCCGCTGATGGAAAGGCTGTTGATGGCCGTGGTACCGGTTTCGTAGAAGCCGGTGATATTATCCGGGTTGCTCACCCAGGGCGACGGGGTGATGGGCAGGCCGCCGTGAACGGCAACGTCTGCGCCGCGCACGACCCTGCCGTCGGGCAAGGTAACCGGGCTATCGAACTGGGGGATTTCCAGGCCGATGTCCAACTCCGGTCCGTAGCTGTAGGTGATGTTGTCTGACGTACCGGCGCCGAGGCCATCGACGAACTCGAACTCACCACCCTGCCCCTGGCCGAAGCGGTTCTGTACGCGGGGCAGCTGAAAGGGGCTGTCTACCGTGAAGTTGGAGTTGAAGGTGATGCCGAGGCCTTTTTTACGACCGCCGGATTTGGTGGTGATCTGGACGACGCCGTTAGCAGCGCGGGTTCCGTAGAGGGCGGCGGCGGATGCGCCTTTCAGAACGCTGACGGATTCGATGTCGGCCGGGTTGACTTCCATCGCGCCGTTACCGAAGTCGACTTCCTGGAAGCCGGCGGCGGCTTCGTTGGTCAGGTTGATGATGGTGTTGTTGTTGATCGGGGTTCCGTCGACCACGAAGAGCGGGTTGTTGTTGGTGAACGACGTTTGCCCCCGGATCGTAATCTGGCTGGTCGAGCCTACGCCCGTTGCACCGGCCGTGATCTGCAAACCGGCTACTTGCCCGGCAAGGTTGTCGAGAAAGTTAACCGCCTGTACGTCGGTAAGCGCGTCACCGTCGATTTGCTGGATGGCGTAGCCGAGTTCGCGGTTGTCGCGTTTCAGGCCGAGGGCGGTGACTACAACTTCACCGAGCGCCGTTCCGGGCTGGAGGGCGATCGTTAGACCCTTCCTTGCACCTGCGGCCGCGCCCAAATCGTACTTCAGGCTGGTAAAACCGATGTAGGAGACCCGGAGGTAGTCAGCGGTTTCGGACAATTGAATTGAGAACTGACCGTCAAGGTCCGTTACGGTGCCAACGTCGGCACCTTCGGGGCCAAGGATCGAAGCGCCGACCAGTGGCTCATTAGAAATTGCGTCGATGACGGTACCAGAAACGGTGCTCTGCGCCGATAAACCGACGGTAAAAAGCAGGCCCACGAGGGAGGCCAGCAGGTGAATGCGAAGCATAAAACAGACTTAGGAAGTAAAGGAAGAAAGGGGAAGAAAAAAAGGAGAAAGGGACGTGATTGACCCGTAGGATTACCTACCTCCTGCGAGGGTTTTAACGTGGCGGCCCCCGATCCAGCCTACGCAATATTGCGACGTGTTCGGGTTGTTCCGAGCAAGGCCCGAAGGCTGCTTCGGAGAGTAGCAGGAGGTCAAAAAGCTCAGAAAGTTGCCGCCGCAGCAGGAACCACTGGCGGCTGAGGTCTTCAAAAGTGTTGAGGTCGCTCAGGCTTGTCGTATCCGAATGATTGGGCAAAGCATCAGCAAGCTCGTTGTAGAGGTAGTTGGTTTCCCAGGCCAGTTGCGCAAAGGATTGGGCGTTAAAATCAGCACGTTGCAGGCCGATGAGCCATACACCACCCCGGTGATCGGGGCCAATCACGTTTTCCCCGGCTGCCATTTTTTTGGCGGCGGAGCGCAGGTGCAATGTGGTGATTTGAGGGCAGTCATTGCCAATTACCAACAGGCGTTCCACGCCTTGCGCAAAAATATCCTCCATCGCATTGGCCAGCCGTTCACCGAAAGTGCCCCCCCGCTGGGAGGCTTCGTCAGAGCGAAAGAGCTTGAGCCTGGTCCGGGAGATGGTCTCTTCGGTCCGGGAAATGAGTGCTCTCGTGATCCGTTGATCCGCTTTTCCGCCACCAAAACTCTTGCACTCCGCCTCGGCCGAGGCCGTGCGGGAGAAGAGTAATATGGCAGTTTGGGGGATCGGCATGGGGCAAAGGTGGCGAAAAAAGAGTTACGGTGTTTGTCGGGTAGGTGAATTTGTCGGGAAGGGACTTCAAAAGAGAAATTACTTTTAATCGTCATTAGCGTATTACCTTCGCTTCATCATCATAACAACATCCACCCTTAGTGGACTAAAGCAATCCGCATGCAGTTGAAATTCAACAGAAAGAGTACTTCGGGCTTTTACGCTGACGTCAGACAAGAGATTGGGCACTACTTCGAATCGAACAACATCAGCAGAAATGCCAATACAGCAATGGTGCTCAAGACCATTCTTTTTTTGGGTGGGCTGGTTGGTTTGTACGTGCTCATCGTTTTTGGTCAGTTTAGCCTGGGAGTGACCTATGCGCTGGCGATTCTGATTGGTATGTGTCAGGCTTTCATCGGTTTCAACGTGGCGCACGATGCCATCCACGGAAGCTATTCGGCGAACCAAACGGTGAATAAATTACTGAGCTACACCTTCAACCTGATGGGCGCCAACGCCTACGTATGGCAGATCACCCACAACGTAGTACACCATACGTACACCAACATCCCCGGCCACGACGAAGACCTGGACGTAGCTCCCGGTCTGCTGCGTTTATCCCGCCTGGAGGAGAAGAAGCCGATCATGAAATACCAGCACCTTTATGCTTTTCCGCTCTATGGTTTGGCTTCACTATCGTGGGTGTTCCGTAAAGATTTCGTCAAATTTTTTCAGGATAAAATTGGCCATACGGACAACACCAATCACCCCCGTAAAGAGTACTTCATATTGTTCTTCTTCAAGGCACTCTACTATTCGCTTTTCATTGTAGTTCCGCTGGTGGTGATGGATATTACCTGGTGGCAATTCATCATTGGTTTCGTATCTATGCACCTGGCCGAAGGGTTGGTACTTGGCCTCGTTTTTCAGCTGGCCCACGCCGTGGAGGAGACGGACTTCCCCGAGCCCGATCAGGAGGGGTCGATGGAAGAATCCTGGGCGGTACACCAAATGCACACTACGGCAAATTTCTCGCGCAAGAGCAAGCTGGCTGCTTTCTTCTGCGGTGGTTTGAACTTTCAGATCGAGCACCATTTGTTCGCCAACATCTGCCACATCCACTACCCCGCCCTCTCTCCAATCGTTGAGCGGGTGGCGCTTAAGCACGGTATCCCTTACCACGACAACCCTACGTTCTTCGATGCGCTGAAGTCGCATTACCGGATTTTGAAAAAGATGGGACAGGAAGACGAGGAGGAGCTTGTTGCACCGGTGGCTGTTCGAGGTTAGGATGTAGCCAGCAGAAGCAAATAATTTCCAGTAACGCTCGGTAGAAGTATCTCCACCACCGTATCTTCCGCCATGCGCTACTTAATCCTGCTTCTCCCCTTTCTGTTTTTTTCCTGCCAAACCAAGACTAACGAAGTTACGGATTCCCCCGTTACGGAACGTGCCCCCGTATGGCATGAGGTAACGGCTAAAGACGACTCCGCCCCTACCGCCCGCCACGAAGCGGCCTTTATCGGTTTAGGCGATAAATACTACCTCCTCGGCGGCCGGAAAATCAAAGCCGTCAACGTCTACGATAGTGAAACGCAAGCCTGGACGGAGGGGGCGAAGCCTCCCGTAGAAATTCACCACTTCCAGCCTGTGGTCTGGAACGACGAGATCCTTCTTCTCGGAGCGATGACCGGCGGCTACCCCGGTGAAACGCCGCTGCCGGACATCCACGTTTATACCCCGGCAACCGACACCTGGAGTACCTCGGCCGAGATCCCCGCAGACCGCCGCCGTGGCGGTGCCGGAGCCGTGCTCCATAATGATAAGCTCTATCTCGTCTGCGGCATTACCGACGGGCACCGGGGCGGCCACGTTGCCTGGTTTGATGAGTACGACCTGAAAACCGGAGAATGGCGCCAGCTCCCCGATGCACCCCGCGCCCGCGATCACTTCCAGGCCGTTGTACACGACAATAAACTCTACGCCCTTGCGGGCCGGACTACCGTTGCCGCTACCAACCCCTTCGCCAACACCATCGGCGAAGTTGATGTCTACGACTTCGAGACCGGCAGCTGGTCTACCCTCTCCGATACGCTGCCGACGCACCGGGCGGGCAACGCTGCGATTGTGCTTAAGGATGACATTCTTGTGGTCGGCGGAGAATCTAAAGATCAGGTCGTTGCGCACAGTGAGGTGGAGGCCCTATCCGTCGCCTCCGGGAAGTGGCGTTCGCTTGATTCCCTGAGCCGGGGGCGGCACGGAACCGGCATCATCCACCACGACGGGAAACTTATCATGGCTAGTGGTTGTGGTAACCACGGCGGGGCTCCGGAGTTGGCGGATATGATTGTGTTGGAGGTGGAGTGATGCTCACTACCTCCTCCGCCAAGCCATCATTGCCCAGGAACTTATCAAAAGCTCTTACTTCTTCTTCTTTTTCCCCTTCCGCGACCGTAAGCGCGGCCGGTTCCATTCTTCTTTCTGCGCAAACTCCACGATCTGCTTCATAAACGCAATCATAGACAAAAACACCAAATAACCAAAAGTAACCACGAAGTAAATCCATTTATAGCTCCCCGCCTCGCCGATGCTCAGGCCACTAAACGCCCAGGCCAACAGGCCGGAGGCAACCGCGAGGCCAAGGAAAGAATAGATGCTACGCCCCCAGTACTTCATCAGGTTTTCGGACGTGGCGCTCATGATCGAGTTAAAGAGGGCGAAGAAGAGCATAAAGCTGGCCGCGCAGAGCCAGGGCCACTTCGGGGTCACAAAGTCATCCGTAGCCGCGGCCACAATCGAACCCAGGATAATAGAGACGAAAACAGCCACCAGCGTACCGCCCGCTTGGTAAAGTGGATCTATTTTCCGTTCAAAAATCGACGTATCGTCCATGATAGCTTACTTTTGATCACCTAACGCAACAGCCCGGTTATTGTTATGAAAAAATCACTTCCCCTCCTCACCTCTACCGCTTATTTCCCGCCCGCCCATTGGTTTATTGGGGCGCGGGACGCAGGTGCATGGGAGGTTGAAGGGCATGAGAACTACCAGAAAGGCGGGTGGCGCAACCGCTGCCAAATCGCCGGACCCAACGGCATCCAGCTCCTCTCCGTCCCCCTGGAAAAAGGCAAACACCAGCGTAAGCCCATCACCGAAGTCCGCATCAGCTATCGCAACGATTGGTGGCGCGAGCACGAACAAAGCATCCGTACCGCCTACGGCCGCTCCCCCTACTACGAGTACTACGCCGAGGAAATTTTCGCCATCCCCCGCGCCCAACCGGAAACGCTCTGGGAACTCAACCAGGCCCTTACCGCTACCGTTACGCGCTTGCTGCAGTGGCCCGTTTTGCCTTCGGTCACCGAAGGCTTCATCTACCCCTCCAGTACCAGCTACCTTCGCCCCGTTGATATACCGGATGCGCTCGCAGCGTATCCACAGGTTTTTACCGATCGGTTCGGGTATTTGGGGGGGCTTTCGGTCTTGGATGTTTTGTTTTGTTTAGGGCCTGGGGTTCTGGTGCGGGGGTTTGAGTGATTTGTTTGGGCTTGGCTCGTGTCGATTTGGGTTTCTGTTTTATTTTGGTTGCGGCTAATGGGAAGCGTATATACCTACCTCCAACACGCTTCGCCTCAGGCTCAGCGGAGAGGGGCTATTAAGAAGAAAACGC
>CAYWMW010000045.1:0-21357 GCA_964458975.1 uncultured Lewinella sp.
TCAATCCTCCACCAAAACAGTCTCAAACTCCGAAGTACCGCTGCTGGGCCTGCGGACGACGAGGGTGTACGCCCCTTCGGCAATCGGGTCTGGCTGGCCGCAAACACCGAAGCCTCCCGTGATGTTGCCGGTGCCGACGAGGAGGGCTTCGAGCTGGAAACCGCAGCGGTCCGCACCGTCAAAGCGCTTATAGTCGGTAGCGTTCCCCGGTCGGAGGCGGTTGTCGGTACCTTCGTCGGTGCCAAAATTGAAGGACCAACTTAAGTCACGTAGTTCGTTGTCCAGTTCGTTCCTGACTCTGATGCGGGTACCGGTGGTATCGCCCGAACCGCAGGCTGAGACCAGGAAAATGGCGAGGAGGAGCAGGCTGATGAATTTGCGCATAGAAGTAGGTTCTTCGGTTAAGAGGGGTGCTTTGAGCGGTAGCGAAGAGTAATTTCTCGCTACCGCTCGAACGCACTCGGAGTACAACTCTATGGTGAGCACACAAGTTTATAGCCGTACGTTTTTCGCTAAAACCCCCTCCCCAACCCCTACCCCACAGGGGAGGGGCTTGTGAAAACGCAATGCGTTTTTAGAGAAAAGTCAGTAGCACTAACAAACATTATCAATAAATGAGAACAACCGTAGCACCTACTCATGAAGTGAAGGCAGAGCCGCAGCGTTTTTGCTCCCCTCCCCAGCCGGAGGCGGCTTGGGGAGGGGCTGGGGGAGAGGGTTTTACGCGGCTGTAAACTTGTGTGCTCACCGTAGAGTACAACTCCTCGACCGAAGAAACACGCAAATTCAGCAAGGAGTTGCTTTCTCCGAAATACTCCACATCATCCATTATCTTACGCCCACCAAACCAAAAAGCCAAGATGAAAACCAATCTCCTAACACTGCTTCTCGCAACCTTCCTCGGCACCTGCGTCAGCGCCCAAAGCCTCCACTTCGCCGATCACCCCGCGCTGAGCCCGGACGGTGAAACACTGGTCTTCGCCTATAACGGCGACCTGTGGAAAGTGCTCGCCGCCGGCGGCGCCGCCAACCGCATCACCGCCCTGGACGGTGCCGAAAGCCACCCGCGTATTTCCCCCGATGGCAAGTGGCTGGCCTTCTCCTCCGGGCAGTACGGCAACGCCGATGTGTACGTTACACCGATGGCCGGCGGGGACATCAAACAACTCACCTATCACCAGGCCTCCGACCAGGTGGCAAACTGGAGTTGGGACAGCAAAACGATCTACTTCACCTCCAGCCGCTACAACCGCATCACGACCTTCACCGTACCCGTAACCGGAGGAACGCCCCAGCGCCTGATGCCCCACTATTTCAACATCACCCACAACGTGGTGCCGCTGCCGGAAAGCGATAATTTCCTCTTCAACGAAAGCTGGGAAAGCAACAACTTCACCCACCGGAAAGGCTATAAAGGCCCGTACAACCCCGACCTGAAACGCTACGATCCGCAAGCCAACACCGTCACCCAACTCACCAAGTGGGAGGGCAAAGACATGTGGCCGATGGCCGACCGGAAGGGCAACACCTTCTTCGTCTCCGACCGCGACAACGGCGAGTACAACCTGTACAGCCTCAGCGAAGACAACAAAATAAAACGCCTGACGAAGCACAAAACCTCCGTCTTCAACCCTAGTATCAGCGCCGACGGTAGCAAGATCGCCTACGTGCGCGACTACCAACTGGAGGTGTACGACGTCGCCTCCGGCCGCAGCAAAACGGTGCCGGTTTCCCTCAACGCTTTCGTCGGCCTGGCCAAGACGGCCGACTTCAGTACCGACGGCAATATCAGCTACTTCGACGTGGCGCGCGACGGAAAGAAACTGGCCACGGTCTCCCGAGGCGAGCTTTTCGTCTCTGATGTTGAAGGCAAATTCGTCCGCCAAATCATGACCGGCCCCGGCCGCGTGATGGAGGTGAAGTGGCTGAAGGACGGCAAAACCCTCGTCTTCACCCAGACCCATCAAGGCTACCAAAACCTCTACACCGTAAGCGCCGACGGCAAGGGCGAGCCCGCCCGCCGCACTTCTGATGCCCGGAACAACCGCAACCTGGAGATGAGCAACGACACCAGCCACGTTGCCTACCTCAGCGGCCGCGATCAGGTCCACGTGATGAACCTGGAGGACTTTAGCGTGGAGATGGTCGCCGAACAGGAAGTTTGGTTTCGGGGCGCCGTACCACGCTGGTCTCCCGATGATCGGTACCTGATGTTTACCGGCTTTCGGGACTTTGAAGAGGACATTTTTCTGGTGGATACCAAAGACGACAACAGACTCATCAACCTGACCAAAACCGGGGTGAGCGAAAGCGATCCGGTCTGGAGCCCGGACGGGAAGTACATCTACTTCGGCTCCGCCCGCCACCAACCCAGCTACCCACGGGGTGGGGGAGACGTGAACCTCTACCGCCTGCCGCTGCGCAAGTTTGACCGGCCGCACCGGGCCGAAAAATTCGACGAGCTCTTCGCCGAAGAGGACAAGAAAAAGGACAAGAAGGATTCCGTCGTCGTAACCATCGAGATGGAAGGAATCATGGAACGCATTGAACGCGTCGGCCCGTCGTTCGGCAGCCAGGGCGGCGCGTTCGTGGTGGAGAGCAAAGGCAAAACGATGGTCTTTTACGGCTCCAACCACGAAGGCTCCCGCGCACTTTACGTAACCACCTACGAACCATTTGAAGAGCCAAAAACGGAGAAGTTCAAGGGCCGGGGCGTCGGTAACGCAACGGACCTGGTGGAAGTGAAGGGAAACTACTACCTCGTTGGCGCGGGCAAGGTGCAGAAGCTGAACGTAGGCCAGAAGAAATTTGAGGCCATTGACGTGAAGCAAACCTTCCGCCGCTCCCTGGAACCGGAGTTCGGGCAGATGTTCTACGAGACCTGGGCCAATATGGAGGAGAACTTTTACGATAACGACTTCCACGGCGTAGACTGGCCTGCGATGCGCGACCGCTACGCCGCCTTCATCCCCCACATCACCAACCGCGCTGACCTGCGCCGCCTGACGAACGACCTGCTCGGTGAGCTGAATACTTCGCACTTCGGCTTCAGCTCCCGGGGCAAAGAGGAAAGCACCAAGCAGGGCGCGCAGACGCTGTCTCTCGGCCTGGAGTACGACAAAAACGATCCGTACCAAATCTCCGCCATCCTCAAAGATGGCCCGGCCGACCGGGACGACGTTGACCTCCGCCCCGGAGACCGCATCACGGCCATCGACGGAACACCCGTAAACCCGGCCATGAACCGGGAAATGTACCTCAGCCGCCCCAGCATCGACGGCTCGGTAGCACTTACGGTAGACCGTGGTGGAAAAGAAATGACTACCCGCCTGCACCCCCGCAGCTACTTCAGCGAGCGCACCAACCGCTACGACGAATGGGTAGACCTGAACCAGAAAATAGTGGACGAGAAGACGGGCAAAAAGATCGCTTACGTCCACATGAAAAACATGACCGGCGGCCAGTTGGACGCGTTCATGAACGAGATGGTTTCCGAAAACTACCAGCGCGACGGCCTCATCCTGGACCTCCGCTACAACACCGGCGGCAACGTACACGATGCCGTGCTGCAGTTCCTGAGCCAGCGCCCCTACCTGAAGTGGCAGTACCGGAACGGCCAGCGGGCCAACCAGCCCAACTTTGCCCCCGCCGCCCGGCCGCTCATCCTGATGATCAACGAGCAGAGCCTCTCCGATGCGGAGATGACGGCGGCTGGTTTCAAGGAACTCGGCCTCGGAACTGTGGTCGGTACACCGACTTACCGCTGGATCATCTTCACCTCCGGCAAGGGGCTGGTGGATGGCTCCTTCTACCGCCTCCCGAGCTGGGGTACCTACACCCTGGACGGTAAAAACCTGGAAAAAACCGGCGTGGAACCCGATGTCCGCATCGACAATACGGCGGCGGACCGGGCTGCGGGCAAAGACCCGCAGTTGGACAAGGCGATTGAGCTGGCGCTGAAGGGGCTAAAATAAGATTGTATGATTAGAATTACCACCAAGCTATCCCTCGCCGATGACGACTTGAACTACGGCGATATTTACTATACCGTTCTCCCGATCAAAGCCTCGGAAGTAGAAGAAATACTTAAAAGGGAGAAAAACCAGTTCCGTATTATTGTTAATATAAACGGGATAGGAAACATCAACAGCGGGCTGATGCCGGACGGGAAGGGGAACTTTTTTGTGACGGTGAGTAAGGCGGTACGCAAACGCTTTGACATTTCGCTAGACGATGAGGTGAACCTGGTCATTTCTCCTGACAACAGCGAATACGGGATGCCCCTGCCCGAAGAGCTGGCCGAACTCTGGGCCGTAGATGAGGTTGCCTACAAACTGTTCCATAAGCTCACCCCAGGTAAGCAGCGCGGTCTTATCTACCAAATAGCAAAGCCTAAAGGCGCGGCAACAAGGATTAAAAAGGCGGTGCAGATCAGTGAATACCTCAAGAGCGTAAACGGTAAGCTGGACTATAAAGAACTGAACGCTTATATGAAGGCGGATAATGAGAATTGGTAAGGGGGGGAGGGTGGTTTTATGGTTCGGTGGTTTTGTGGAGTTACCTTCCGCCAAACCACCCTCCACAAAACCACCCAGCCACAAAACTACCCTACAAAATGATCGACTTTTACAAAATCCCCGCCCATTCCAGTGAAGGCGAATTCCGTGAC
The DNA here is from genome assembly GCA_964458975.1 of uncultured Lewinella sp. Lineage (GTDB taxonomy): Bacteria > Bacteroidota > Bacteroidia > Chitinophagales > Saprospiraceae > Neolewinella. The sequence continues at coordinate 4,670 of CAYWMW010000045.1, forward strand.
CGGGGCAGCAAATTTGTCGCAGCCCTGCGGCACGTCCGCACCGAAGAGGAAGCCCTTACGGTGGTGGAAGAGCAAGCCAAGCTCCACTTCAAGTGCAACCACCATTGCTACGCCTACCGCCTGGGGCCGGGCCAGGACCGCTGGCGCGCCAACGACGACGGCGAACCCTCCGGCACCGCCGGGAAACCAATCATGGGCCAAATCGATAAGGCTGGCTGGCGCGACGTCGTCATAGTGGTAAGCCGCTATTGGGGCGGGACGAAACTCGGTGCCTCCGGCCTCATCAATGCTTACCGGGAAGCCGCCCGGTTGGCGATTGAAGCTGGGGGAAGCACCCTGCAACCATTGACGGAGACGGTCGTTTTACGCTTCGGCTACGAGCTGATGAGCCCGGTGATGTCCGCCCTCTCCGCCCTGGAGCTGGAGATGGCCGAGCAGGACTTTGGCGCTACGGCCGTGGTTAAACTCGAATTGCCGCGCAGCACTGTTTCTGGTGCCGTTCGAGCCCTGAAAGCGGCTGTAGCAGGAGTTTATCTGGAGGAGGTGGACGAAGAGTACAAAGTGGCGGGCCTGGAGTTAGAGGTGGAGGAATAGGCGCGACTTACCGACAGAGTGTGGGGCGCCGGTGCGCAGGTGCAAGTCGGAGGATAAAAAAAGCGGGGAAATGCCGTTAAAGCATTTCCCCGCAGGGTGGATTCGATTCCGGGAAACCTGAGCGATTAGTTTGCTCAGCAGACCGGTATGGCAAACGCGGTATTAGTTTCTAACGGCAATGCCCGTAGCGAAAATCGTTCCGGTAGAAAGCTGTGAGTCCTGAATGAGGGCATCGTTGCGGTTGTCGAGCTGGTAGCTGACCAACTCATCGCTACCGACGGTGAGCACGAAGAGCTGATTGTTAAAACGGTTCAGGCCCAGATCATGAGGAGTGGCGGGGGTGCCTACGTTAGTCGCTCCGTTAGCACCGATGGGATCGGTAGCAAGCGTGGTGCTGCCGCCGCGGCCAAGGCCAAGGCGCAGGCGGGTAATATCGTCGGTAAACGTATTGGTTACGAAGAAGTTACGACGGTTTCTGGTAGGTACTACCCAGCAAGTTGCGGTTCCTTCGAAGTCATCCACAACGGTAGAAGACTGTGTTACTACACCAGAGAAGCGATCAACGCGGTAATTTACCACCGCTCCTTCACCGGGGCGACCTCCGGTAGCATGGCTCACAACGATGATGTTGGAGAAGGCGTCAGAGAAACCGAAGGGGGTATCTGCTGCACTCTCGAAGCTGTTGCCAGGATCAGTGGATGCATTGCTGTTCATAGTGAAGGTGGTGATCTTATTCGTTGCTTTTTCGGTAACGATCAGAACGCGACCGAAACGACCGAAGCTGATCTGGGCCGGAGCGGTTCCGGTAGTACTCAGGCTCTGCTGGCTGCCCTGGATGTATTCAAGGGACGCATTACGACTGACGCGGTACCCTTCGATATCGTCGCTACCGTTGTTCACTACGTAAACGAAGTTGGCGAAAGAAGTTACACTGATCGGTTCATCACCTCGGAGTTCTACGCGGTCTATCAGGCGAAGTGTTCCGTTGCTTCTAACGCGGAACATGGCCAGGGAGTTAGATCCGGCATCGGTGGCAAAAAGAAGGTTCTGGCGGCGGTTTAAAATGAGTGCGCCCTGGTTGGCCAGGTTGGTGTCGGTACCGGTTCCTCCGGTAGCGAAGCGGCCAATTTCCTGTAGGTTGCCGGCCGTAGAGCTGTAAGCAATAACTTCGTTACCAGATACGGCATTGCTCAGTGTATAGACGAAACTGGCGTTTAGGCCACTCTTAGCTGGGCCTTCCTTGAAGTCTTCCTCTCCGATGGAAGCCATTATTACTTCGTCGGATACCAGGACGCTTTGATCGAACGGCATTTCGCTGATGTCGTCAGCTTGGCTAAAAGAGGTTTCAGAAATGTTAGCGTCGGTGTCGGCAGGGGTGATGAGGTCGTCTTGTTCACAGCTGAACATGAAGAGGGCGAGTGCGCTGAAAATTAAGAGTGATTTAAGATTAAACATGGTAATTAATTTAGCTCGGGTTGGTTACCGAAATTGAGTGATAAAATTCAACGATATTTATCCGTTGTTCACTCCCAAGTACGCTCGGTGTAGTCTTTAAGTTTTACGGGTAAACGATGTGTGTCGTGCGGTGACATAGTACGTTCTTAGAGTGGCTTATTGATTCATAAGTGTCTATGTAACAGTGAATTGTATTTATTTGATGCTTGAATTGTTATACTTCCGTGATGATTGATGTTGGTGCTTGGTAAATAGGGGCTTTCAAGCTGTTTAAAGGAGAGAAAAAAGTTTTGAGAGAAATAAAGATGGCCTCAGTAAATAGTAAACGGCCATACCGACTTGCATGTCGGTATGGCCGTTTAGGGGGGCCGCAAACCAAATTGTCGCTTTTTTGGCCCCCTAGCCCCCAAAGGGGGAACAAAAAGCGACAATTTGGTTTGCGCCCGTTGAGGGTAGTACTATTTAGATTACACAGAGCTTATTTGGCGTTCCTAAGCTCCTGGTCGGTCTATTTTGAAGTGTTAATTTCAATCCCTTTTTCCACCGCTGCGTGCGGACCCACCCAAACAGTGTATTTACCAGCTTCCGTACCGTAGCTTAGGTCGTCTTGATAAAACGATAGGTCTTCGGGGGTAAGTTGAAAATTCACGGTACGGCTTTCGCCTGGTGCAAGACTGATTTTCTCGAACGCTTTCAGCTCGCGAACCGGCCGGGTCACGCTGGCGAAGTGATCACGCAGATAGAGTTGGACAACTTCTTTACCGCTAACCTTTCCGGTATTGATTACTTCAACGGAAGCGGTGATTGTTTCTGCCTCGTTGGCATTGAGGGTGCTTAACTGTAGCGGGCCGTAAGAGAACGTAGTGTAAGACATTCCGTAGCCGAAGGGGAACAGGGGGGTAAAGCCTTCGTCGAGATAATGGGAGGTATTGCCCAACGAAGTTTGCCATGCCTCCACGGGGATCTTGTCGATATGGACCCAGGTTTCCTCTTTTGCGGGGCGGCCGGTGTTCTTATGGGCGTGGTAGATTGGAATTTGACCGACGGCTTTCGGAAAGGTAACCGGCAGGCGGCCACTGGGGTTTGCTTTACCGACCAGGAGGTCACTCAGCGCTGGCCCGGCCATGGTACCTGGGTGCCATGCGTAAAGCAGCGCATCTACTTGGGGCAGCATGTTGGTAACGATGAGGGGCCGGCCAGCCATGATGACTAAGACGACTGGTTTGCCCAGCTCACTCACCTGGTCAAGCAGCTTCTGCTGAGCTCCGGGCAGATTAAGGTGCGCACGACTGTGTGCCTCCCCGGAAAGAATTGCTTCTTCACCGGCGAAGAACAATACTACATCAGAGGCCTTAGCGGCGGCCAGTGCTTCGGCGAAGCCCTCTTCCGTCTTCGTCCGGCTGATATTTAGACCCGGCGCATAATTGACTTTGGCTTTGCCCGCCAACTCGGCCCGGAGGGCAGCGAGGGGTGTTTCGGAGTCTTCCTTTTTACCGTCGAAAGACCAGGTACCCATCTGCTCGTGCGGCGCGTCGGCAAGCGGGCCGATGACGGCTACTGATTTCAGGCTGGATGCTAAGGGGAGGACCGCGTTGTCGTTCTTCAGCATCACGACGCTTTCGATGGCTGCCTGTTTCGCAGCTTCGCGATGGCTTGATCCCAATGTCTCTACCGCAAATTGCACCTGCGGCCGCGCCTCCTCAAAAAGCCCTAAGCGAGACTTGAGGAATAGGATGCGGCGCACGGCTTCGTCAATAAGCTTCGCGTCGATCTGACCCGCCGCGACGAGTTGTTCGAGGTGGTCGTTGTAAGAGGTGCTGGTCATTTCCATATCCACTCCGGCCTTCATGGCGGCCAAAGCGGCCGCTTCAGGATCTTCACAGTAACCGTGGGCGATCATCTCTGTGATTGATTCCCAGTCGCTGACGATCATACCGGGGTAGTTCCACTGTTTTTTCAATACCTCCCGCAGCAGGTACTGATTACCGGAGGCGGGGATGTCGTTGATTTCGTTGAAGGAGGTCATAAAAGAGCCCGCCCCGGCAGCAACCGCCGCCTTGAACGGCCGCAAGTAAACTTCATGCAGGTACCGTTTACCGACGATGGCCGAGTTATAATCGCGCCCACCTTCGGCCATGCCGTAAGCGGCGAAGTGTTTGGCACAGGCGGCTATTCGCCCGGCCTCACGCATGTCTTGGCCCTGGAAGCCTTCGATCATCGCGACGCCCATTTCTGCGGTCAGAAACGGGTCTTCACCGGGAGACTCCGCGATGCGGCCCCAGCGGGGGTCGCGGGCCACGTCAATCATCGGCGCAAACGTCCAGTTAACACCAGCGGCACTTGCTTCTTTCGCGGCAATACGCGCGCCTTCCCGGACGAGGTCCAGGTTCCAGCTGGCACTCTGGCCCAGGGGAATGGGAAACATCGTTCTGAAGCCATGAACTACGTCACGGCCGATCAGCAGCGGAATACCCAAACGGCTCTTCTCCCGCGCAATTTTCTGATACTCCGCATTGCGCTCCGGGTTCACTTCATTAAGCACGGAGCCTACCTTCCCTTCCGCGATCAGGCGGGGAAGATCGTCATGACTGATTCCTCCATCGAGTTGCTGTAATTGGCCCAGTTTCTCCGCGAAGGTCATCAGCTGAAGAACGGAGTCCGCAAAGGAGGCGTGAAATTGTTCATCGATCACCTCGGAAGGGGGAGAAGGCTGCATAGGCAGGGGGATGAAGGCAGAGCTAAGAAAAAAGGCCAGTACGGCGAAAAGGCCCAGGAATAATTTGTTGTAGCGCATTAGAAAAAGTTTCAATGATGTGGTAGAAAAGTGGCAGTTTTACCAGTTAAACGTGACCAGGCTTCCCGCTGGAATGTTGTATCTGAAGCTGTCTCCACCTTCGGAGACACGTAGAGAGGACGTTTGCGCGTTGTGGTTAAAGGCAACCACTACCCGACTGTTGTCGGGATTCAGAAAGGCGACCTGAGAAATACCCTGACCGCGCAATGAAATTGTAGGCAGCCGAACCGCACCCGGTTGAACGAACTTTGCGATATGGCCTAGTAAATAGTACTCCACATTCCGGCTGATGGAACCATTGGAGCTGTTGATCGTAACCACACCCCTGCAGTCGCTACATCCTCCGTTTTGTGGGCCGCTGCGCTCATCGAGTGCAAGGTTCCAAAACAGTACGTTTTTAGCCCAGTTGCGGGTGGCCCCGATGATGAGGTTGTCGGAATTCCAGGCAAGGTTGGTGCTAAAATCAGGAGCGAAATCTCCACCCGAACACTCAGTAAAGTAGATGCCCCGGTCGGGGTGCTGGGCGTTCACCTGGCTCATAGCACTCACGTCTCCGGCGTAGCAATGAAAGGCGGTGCCCGCTACGAATTGTTTGGTGGCCGCGTCGTCCAGAATGCTGAGTGGGTACTGAATGTCGTCCCAGTTGTGGTCATAGATGATCACCTTAGTGTTTAAACCAGCGCTAGCCAGCGCCGGGCCGAAATGATCTCGGATAAAAACAGACTGCTGAGCGGCAGACATTTCCATCGTCGGGTAGCCACTGGCGAGCAGGGGCTCGTTTTGTACCGAAATAGCATAGATCGGAATACCAGTATCGGCCATAGTTTCCAGGTAGGTTACCAGGTACTTTGCGTAACTGCCGAGCAGGTTATTTTGTAACTGGCCACCGTTGCGCATGTCGTTGTTCGTTTTCATCCACGCCGGTGCGCTCCAGGGCGTTGCCATTATTTTTAGATCAGGGCGGATGGCCATTATTTCCTGAAGAACTGAGATCAGGTGTTCCTCGTCGCGCGCAATGCTGAATTCAGACTGGTCCGGATCCGAGCCACCGCTTGGGTTATCGTTGTAGGAGTAATCATTTAGGGAAAAATCGGACGCACCTACGGTAATCCGCAGGAAGCTGATACCGATACCGGCTTCGGGGGTGAAGAGTTCGCGCAACAGGCTAGCTCTCGCTGCGTCAGATAAATGTTCTTTGAGTACAAAAGCCGAGGAGCCGGAAAGAGCGGCACCAAAACCATCCATAGTTTGTAGCGCAGTAGCGGTATCGATGTCTATGGGGAGTCCTCCGTTCAGGTCAGGCTCGAAGGCAAGTAAGTTGGATGATTCGGAGAGTAGAATAGTACCCTGGCTGTTGGTATTCCAGACTTTTACCGTACCCATTTCCTCCGGAGGCATCGGGCCGTCATCGTCGTCCATCGGAACATTGGGGATGGGAATTTCGTCCTCGCCGCAGCCGTAGGCCAGCAACAGGACCAGTGGCAGGAGGAACAACAGCTTATTTCGGTTTTTAAACAGGAACATGGGGAAGAATTATTACTAAGTCAGAGAGTTACTAAATGCGAGAATAAAAAACCTCCTGGTTTAGGCCTAAGGGACGCCGTGAGAACCTTTATTTAAGCCAGAACCAGGAGGTTGTTGTACTGAAAAATCGATTTACTGTACCATCAGTTTACGAACGGAGTGCCCGCTGCGCGTCTGTAGGTAAACGAAGTACATCCCCGGTGCCCAGTTGGCGACTTCCAGGGTACGGGTCATTTGCAGGTTGTCGGCGGCGATTTCTTCTTCGCTGACCGTTCTGCCGTTCATGTCAAGGATACGGAGGTTCACCACCTCCGCGCGGGGTAGTTGCCAGCGTACGGATACGACATCGCTGCTCACCGTCGGTAAGAGCTGAAATTCTTCAGCGCTCAGGAGTTCGGGAAGAGAGGTGATGCCTTCGCAAGAGCCATACTTGACGCCGGGTATTGCAACGGGGTCAGTAGTGAGGGGGAGAGCGGCAAAGCGGTTGTTGTCAGCGTTTTCGCAACCGACGGGTGGGTCTTCTTCCAGGCCCCAGGCGTTTCCGTTTACGAATTTATAATTGATGGAGGAAACCGCAGCAGGTACAGAAAGGGTTATCTCGTAAACACCATTTCCGATATCCGTCATTGGTGTTCCTGCAGGGTTCCAGCCCTGAAGATTACCTACGAGGTGAACACCGTCGGGTGAAACGTCAAATCCTGTCATATCCACCCGGAAGGAGACATCCTTGGTCGGGATCGGGTTCTCACAGCCAGCGAACGTCTGGGTAGGCAGTACGATGTCTTCCGTACCAGTCGCAATCGCTGTTCTGTTGTTATCAAAGTTTTCGCAGCCTGCGGGTGGGTCTTCGTCCGTTCCCCATTCGTTGCCGTTAAGGAATTTGTACTGGAGCACGGAGACGCTGTTCAGTACCGGAACGATGGCTTCATAGATGCCGCCACCGACATCGGTCATGCGAGTGGCACCAGGGCTCCAGCCCTGGAAATTTCCGGCTACGCTTACGCCGTTCTCACTAACGGTCTGGCCGTTCATATCTACGCGCAGGGTAACCATCTTGGTCGCCACGTCAGCGGGGCAACCGCCAAAGGGGGTGGCCGCTAGGGTAATGTCTTCCAGTGGGGTCGTGAATATCCGGTTGTTGCCGTTTACGGCGCAGCTTAAGGGCGGTACTTCTTCCGCACCCCAGGCGTTGCCGTTGATGAACTTGAACTGAATATCTCGACCACTCTGCAGCGGAACGGTAACGGCGTAAACGCCGTTGCCCTGATCGGTAAGCGGAGTTGCATCGGTTGTCCAGCCGTTTAGGTCTCCGGCCACGTGGATGCCGTCGGGGGAAACCGCCACGCCAGACATGTCTACCTGGAAGGTTACGTTGACCTCCTGTGCGAAAGCGGAAACACCCGCCAGAAGGCAGAAAAGGAATAATACTTGTTTCATGATTGGTTGATTTAATGAACGAATTTAAAAATGAGCAATAAAATTTATTGCTTGATGAAGGGAACCTGCTGTACGCCACCGTCTGTTTTCAGACGGAGATAGTACTGGCCAGGAACGAGGCGGTCGGCCTCGGGCCAATTGAAGCCATCCGTGGCGACCGCCTGGTGTACCGGCCGGCCGAGCGCGTCGACGACGCTGACGGTGCCCGCTCCACGGAAGGTGATCGTTAGTTGGTTGTTTACCGGGTTAGGAAACAAAAGAAGGGGTTGCTCCGTGCCTCCGGAAAAGTTTACCAACCGTACGCCTTCGATGTGGCGCGTACCGTCGAGGTCAACGGTTGTAAGGCGATAGTAATTACTACCGCTGAGTGGCTGTGTATCGGTCACCTCGTAGGCGTTGTTGGTGCGGCTATCGGAACGAGCGGATACTTCTTGGATCAGGGAGAAATCAGTGCCGGTGCCAGAGCGCTCTACCCGAAAATGACTTACTGCGTCTTCGACGGCCGTGCCCCACTGAATCAATGCCGTTTTACCTGCCTGTGCTGCCGCGAACCGGGTCAGTTCTACCGGTAGGGCAAGTGAGACATCGCAGGTGTTGAAGAAGTAGACTTCCGTCGCCTCCGTCCCACCGGTAAAGCGGTAGAAACGATCGGAGTTGTCGGGGTTAGCGCACGGTGCGGGTACTGTGGTTTCGGCTGCGCCGAAATTTGCCTCCGTAGCGTATTTGAAATTGACCCGCAGCAGGTCGGCGGGTAACATCAGCGTAACCTGGTAGACTGAAGTAGCCCCCACCTGACTCATGGCGGTAAAGCCGTCGTTGTTGAAGCCAACCATGTCGCCAACCACAAATACACCCTGGCTCACGTCGAGCCCGGCGGCATCCACGCTAAAGGTTACCGGGGTGCGGCCAACTCCGGGAGGGCAACCACCAAAGGCGAAGGTGGGTAGGGCCGCGTCCGCCATCGGAACGGTAAACACACGGTTGCCATTGTGAAGATAAGAACAGGGGGAGGTGGGTTCTTCACCCTCGCCGTTCGGACCACGATCGTAAAAGTTGCCGTTCAGTACTTTGTATTCAATGTTGTCATCCGCAGGTCGGTTAACAACAGCCTCGTAAACGTTACTGCCGGGAGCGGTTTCAGTCATCGGCGTTGCCGTGGGGTCCCAGCCGTTGAAACCGCCCACGAGGTGTACGCCGGAGGGGTCCACCGTAACGCCGGTCATGTCGACGCTTACCGTCACGTTTATTTGGGCGCTGGCGCTGGTGCAAAATAAGATGAGAAACAAGCAAAGGTGGTAGAATCTTATCATGGTTGAGTTGATTTAATTGTGAAGATGATTTAATCGTTTGGGGAGAAGGGGTGCCATTCCCCCTCTCCCACAAACACCTTGTTATTTTTTGACCAGCCGCTTGACAACGGACCCGGTCGGAGAATTAAAGTGAATGAAATACAGCCCCGGGGGAAGGGCTTTTAGGTTGAAGCCCAGCTGGGTCATTGCCGGCCTTACCGTCTTTTCCAGTAGCAAGCGCCCGGCGGCGTCGAACAGCCTCGAACCGTTGAAGGTGTGCGCTGTGGGTAGGTTTACGGTTACCTCATCGTCGACGGGGTTGGGAAACAACTCGACTTGCTCGGCCAGTACTCCAACCTCGCTTTGCACCTGCGGCCCCGCCACCAAATTTGAACTATTCCCCACCAACTCAAAACGCCATTGCTGGTTCCAGCCACCACTGGCCGGAGCGCTTTCTACGTTAGCTCCGTTGTTATTACCGTTACTCATGTCGACCTGAAGCCGACGTCCACTAACGCGGTTAACCACACGGAAGAACTCTGAACTCCCCACTGGTTGTAGGTCCCACTGCTGACGGCTGATGTTCTGGCAATTCTGCTGTACGACATTATACTGGTTGTTCCGATACTGACTCAGACAGCGACCAGTGTGCTTCACCTTGATGCGGTAATAGCCATTGTTCAGAGCTTCGAACTCCCAGCGCTGATTGTCTCCACCGCCGTTACTGATATCCCACTGGTGAACGTTTGAGTTGTTGACCGTTGAATTATTGGCCACGTCCAGGCCCCGGCCAGTGCCGCGGTTGAAGATGTTATAAAAGCCCGCCAGGTTACCACTGTCGTTTTGTGCAGCGTTAACGGTTACCTTATTCAGGTTGAAGTCTCCTCCTGTAAAATTGATCCGCATGGTTTGCTGGCCTGCATTAAGGGATATATTGTTCACCGTTACGTTACTCCAAGACTGCCAGCCACCGGTATTGGGAATATCAACGGAGCCGGTCCGGTTTGCCCCATTGAAGGCTACGTTTAGCTGGCCGGAAGTACCCAGAGAAGCTACCCGGAACACGAAATCATAAGTACCCGCGCTGGCTACGTTTACCGTGTACTCCAGCCATTCACCAGCCTCGATCCAGCCGACATTGAAACCGCCTTCGCTGGCATTGTCAATGTCGACTCCCGTAGTACGGTACTGACCGCCGAAGTTTGACGTATTATTGTCGCTGTAGGCAACTCCAGGCCCACCCTCGTCGAAGTTCTCAGCCTCGACCATTCCGGGAAGATCGATCACACCGGCAAAGGGGGATTGGGGCAAATCACCGCTGTGCCCGGGTGTCCAGATGAAGGTTACCGCCGAACGTCCGGGAAGGTCGTAATCGAAGCAGCGGCTACCATCCTGAACCCGTACGGCCTGCTCAGTATCTCCGCTATTGTAGGCGACCACCACCTGATCACCATTCGGATTACGAAAAGCGGTAGAAAATATATTGTCATTGTTGTCTGAGGAACTAATCCGGCGAGCCCCCGGCCGTATAAACTTTGAAACATGTCCGATGATGTAGTAGCTCACTTCCCGCTGATAGTTGCCATTTTCGATGGTAACTGCGCCGAGACAGTCCGTACAACCACCATCCGTTCGCGGCTCACTTTCAGGGAAGGAGGCCAAATTCCACGAAAAGACCGTCTGAGACCAGTTGTTTAGTGAGCCGATCACGACGTTCTCCATGTGCCAGCCAAGGTCACCGTCAAAACTACCATTGATGTCCGTGTACTGCTCAGTAAAATATACCGGCTTATTGGTATTATTTCGTACCGTATCCATAGCAGAAATATTACCTTCATAAAGGTGGAAAGCCGAACCAGCGACAAAGCTGGAGCTGTTCGCGACCTGTGTGGGGTAAGCCGTATTGTCACAGTTGTGGTCAAAACCAATAATCCTGGTGTTGAAGCCGGCATTACGAATCTGTGGGCCCAGGTGATTGTTGATAAAATCGACCTGTTCGTCGGCAGTCATCGCCATACTGGGAACGTTGAACGGATTTTCGGGCTCGTTCTGTGGTGTAATACCCCAGATATCAATCTCTTCGTCGCGCATCGCCTGGAGGTAGCGCACGAAGTAAAGGGCGTAAGCGGCATAATATTGTTGCTGCAAGCTCCCCCCCCGGTACCCTCCGGCGCTGGTATCACCCTCCTTCATCCACGTAGGCGCCGTCCATGGCGTAGCCAATACCTTGAGGTTGGGGTTGATTTGTAGCGCCTGCTTCAAGACCGGGATCAGGTCCTGCAGGTCGGGTCCGTTAAGGCTGAAGTTATTCATGTTTGTATCCCCGCTCGTCTCGTTGTACGTATAAGTACTGTTACTGAGGTCGGAGGCTCCAATTGAAATCCGGACCATAGAATTAGCAATTCCATTGGTGCCGAAGAATTCCTGCATCAATTGATTTCGACGGTTATTGTTGAGTGTCCGGATGGCTTGAGCGCTACCCTGAGTCATCGTGAAGCCGAAGCCGTCGATCGGTTGAAAGGTTTGGTTACTATTGATCGTTATCGTTGCCCAATTCGGGGCGGTTTCGTTATGGCATTCAATCGTTGGTTGTTGGGCCAGCAAAGCCCCCTGATTTCCCTGGGTCAGGAAAGGCGTTACCGTTTGGGCGGTGAGGGCGCCACCCAGCAGGCAGCACAAGATGAAAAATAGAAGCGTAGTTCTCATGAAAAAGCAGTTATGATGGGGGTACCCGTCTGCCCGGTTAGCCTGTGCACGAATAGCCGGGGCGGAGCCCCATCAATTAAATAGTGGCACCTACGATTAGTAGCCGGGATTTTGGTCCAGACGAGGATTACGGTCCAGCTCTGACTGCGGTATGGGTAGTAATAGTTTTTCTTCGTTTACGTCGTAGCCACGGTTGAGTGCGTTCATCACTTCAATGGCCCGGCCGGTACGCTTGAGGTCAAACCAGCGATGGCCCTCAAAAGCGAGTTCGAGACGGCGCTCCTCCTGGATCGCGTTGCGCAGTGCGTTTTGATCGTTGGTGGTTACATCGGGGAGATTAACCCGGCGGCGTACGCGATTGAGCTGGTCTTTTGCCATGTCGAGGTCGTTCAGCTCGGTGTTGGCTTCCGCCGCCAACAGGATGATGTCCGCCAAACGCAAGAGGATAAAGTTGTTGGGGCTGGAAAACCCACCAGCCCGACGCTGCTTGAAGGGAAAGGGCAGAACGCCGGAGGTATAGTCGGGATCCCTCCACGGTAAGCCTCCTTCCATTAGGATGGAAGCGTTCCTCCGGACACCGTCATTCATGGTGTCGAAAGCCTGGAGTAGGTCTCTGGCGGGAACATTGAATTTCCGCCAGTTGTCTCCCGTTAAGCTGGGGGGCAGCCAGAGCTGTGGGCCCCAGTTGGCTTCGTTGGTTCCGCCGATGTATTGGACTTCGAAGATGGACTCCGCAGAGTTCTCGTTCGAGCCATCCCAGAGGGCATTATAGTTGCTGAGTAATGAGTAGGTGCCGCTGTTGATGACCGCCTCGGCGTGTGTTTTTACGGCGTTCCAGTCAGGAGTAGGTTGGTGTGCGTAGGCTTTCGCCAGGGCCGCCTGGGCTGCGCCTTTCGTTGCGCGTTCCTGGCGGTTAGACCAGGTGGCGGGTAGGAAGTCCATGGCTATTTCCAGGTCAGAAATAATGGCGGCGTAGATTTCTTCCTCGCTCGCCCGGGGCTGGAAGACAATCTCCGGATCGGTGGAGTTAACCTTTTCCAGAATCAGCGGTACGCCGCCCCAAAGGTTGACGAGCTGAAAGTAGTGGGTGGCGCGTAAAAAGCGGGCCTCTCCGAGAATTTCCGACTTGCGGGCTTCCGTCAAATCAGCCGCTTCGATGCCACCGACGTTATCGATCACGGCGTTGGCGCGGCTGATGGCTTCGTAAAGGTAACCCCAGTCGCGGTCCACGTTTCCGTTGTTGGGAGCTACCCGAAATTCATCGAGCTGAAAATTGTTCGGGTTGTCTCCGCCGGCGTAGCAATTGTCCGCGATCACGTCTCCGTTAGTGAAGCGGTCGAAGATGTAATACTCACTTTGCAGGGCGTCGTAGGCGGCAATGAGGGCGGCTTCGGCGTCCGCACCGGTTTGGAAAAAATTACCCTGGGTAACGTCCGAGATCGGTTCCCGGTCCAGGAAGGATTCCGCACAGGAGGTGCTAATCAGGGCGAGGGCGCAGGTGCAAAGAAAGGTAAAGGAGCGCAGCATAAAGCTAAAGGTTTTGTTAGTTGACTGATGCATGATGGGGGTGGGCTTAAAAATCCAGTTTAATACCGCCGGTGAAAATTTTGGATTGGGGGTAGGTACCGTAGTCGATCCCTTGTGAAATAGCACTTCCACCGTCGCGGTTTACCTCGGGGTCATAACCGCTGTAATCGGTCAGGACCCAGAGGTTCTGCCCACTGAAGTAAACGCTCATCGCCTGAACGTTGAAGCGGTTGAGTAAATCTGTGGGGAGGTTGTAGGAAAGGGTCACGTTCCGCAGGCGCAGGTGAGAACCGTCTTCAATGAAACGACTGCTTATACGACTGTTTTGATTTGGATCACCAAATACTGCACGGGGAATACGCGTAATATCTCCTTCGTTTTGCCAGCGGTTGGCGGTGGAGGCCAGGGCGTTGTTAACGGTAAACATACCTTCCGTCTCGATCCGGGTAGCGTTGAATACATCGTTGCCGAGTATGGCTTGAAACAGTACATCCAGCGTAAAGCCACCAATACTGATGGAGTTGTTAAGGCCCAGCTGTAGGTCCGGGTTGGCATCCCCGATCACGGTTCGGTCATCGTCGTTTATGATGCCGTCGTCGTTCAGGTCACTGAAGACGATATCCCCCGTAGCAGGGTTTACGCCCTCACTAACCCAACCAAAGAAAGAACCCAGCGGTAAGCCCTCCCGGACGATCACCGCGTCCCCCCGCTCGGGGATGCCACCAGCGAAGATTACCTTATCCGGGCCACCGATATTGATGACCTCGTTGCGGTTGGTGGAAAGATTGAAATTTGTATTCCAGTCAATGCGCTTACCCTTGATGTTGTAAGTCTTGAGGCTAAGCTCAAAGCCCTGGTTCCTGACCTCGCCTAGGTTTTGAATGCCGCTACCAAAACCGGTCGACTGCGGAAGGTCCACATTGACCAGCAGGTCGGAGGTATTCTTCAGGTAGTAATCCATGGTTAGGTTCACCCGGAAGTCGAATAGTGCAAGGTCGAAACCGATATTTGCCTGGGCTGTTGTCTCCCAGCGGAGGTTTTCGTTGCTGATGGTTGCCGGGCGGGTGCCGGGCAGGATCTCGCCGTTGAAGTTATAGTTGGAGCCGGTGGCAAAGAGCCCGAAGGAAGCAAAATCTCCGATGTTCTGGTTGCCAGTGGTACCGGCGCTCAGGCGGAGCTTCAGGTCGTTGATCGTTTCGCTGCCCTGAAGGAAATCCTCGCTGGAGATGCGCCAGCCGAGAGAGACCGAAGGGAAATAAGCGAAGCGGTTACCAGCGCCGAAGCGAGAGGAGCCATCAGCTCGGAAACTCACATCAGCAAGGTATTTGTCCTGAAATTTGTAAGACACCCGGCCGAGGTAAGAGAACAACGCCCACTGGGAAGCACCGGTACTCGCCTCAATCTTGCGGCTACCTGCGTTAAGCGTTGTAACCGCAGCGTTCGGGAAACCTTCGGCCCGGCCGAAGGTAGACTCAAAAGCGGATTCCTGGGCCGTGATGCCACCCAGGAAGGTGAAATCGTGCGCGCCCCTTTTGTAATCGTAGGTAAGGGTGTTTTCTGTGAGCCAGACCAGTTCCTGATTCGTACTGGCAATGCCTACTCCCTGAAGACTCCGGCCAAACTGGGTGCTGAAGGGATCGAGGAAGAAATCGTTCTTATTGGCGTAGGCCTCTACACCGAAGGAGGTCTTAAAGCGCAACTTCGGCAAAATGTCAAAAGCGGCGTAAAGGTTGCCCACTATGCGATTGGTGGAAGACTGGTCTTTCGGAGCAATGATGTTCGCTACGGGGTTCTCCCATGCTTGTAGTGGGTTGGTAGTGAAGGTGCCATCTTCGTTGAAAATGCCGATAGTGGGAGGGGAAGACAGGGCACCCAGAATTACGCCGCCCTGGTTCACGCGGTTATTGTCCGGTACGCTGTTGAAGCTTACCCGGGAGATGTTCATCGTAGACCCTAGCTCGAAGCCGGGCTTTAACTCGGTAGAGAAGTTGACCCGCAGGCCAGTACGTACAAAGTCAGACTCCCGGACAATGCCTTCCTGCTCTTGCCGGCTTCCGGAAACGAAGTAGCGTGTTTTACCGTCTCCGCCGCTAAGGGAAAGCTGGTGGTTGGAGGTGATGGCATTGCGGTATACTTCGTCTTGCCAGTCGGTATCCGCCGTAAAGTCTGCCGCATCAAGCACGGGGGCCTGGCCTGCGTTAACGTAAGATTCGTTTATCAGGTCAACGTAGCCTGCGGCATCCAGCAAGTCGAGCGTTTTGGTGACCTGGCTGAAACCGATACTGGAACTCAGGCTAACTTTCGGTTTGCCCGGTACACCTTTCTTTGTTGTAATCAGAACAACTCCGTTGGCGGCCCTCGCGCCATAAATAGCCGAAGCAGAGGCGTCTTTTAGTACCTCCAGTGATTCTACGTCAGCGGGGTTGATTCCTTCGGTGTTGAGTACCGGGACACCATCGATGACATAAAGCGGCTCGTTACCGGCTGAAAGCGAAGTCGCACCCCGTATACGAACGGATATACTGTTGCCCGGCTTACCAGAAAACTGATTGACCTGGACCCCCGCCGCCTGGCCCTGCAGAATGTTCTCCAGGCGGGCGATCGGCTTTTTCTCAAGGTCCTTGGCCGCTACGGAGGTTACCGCTCCGGTAATGTCTTTCCGTTGCCGGGTGCCGTAGCCAACCACAACCAGCTCCTCGAGCACTGCTGCCGAAGAAGAAAGCTCGATGCGCATCATCGAATTATTGTTGGCGACCACCTCCAAGTCCTCGTACCCAAGGTAGCTGATGATGAGCCTGGCTCCGTTGGCAGCCTGTACGCTGAATCTACCATCAAAATCGGTGACCGTCCCGGTGGTCGTTTCGGCAACCATTACTGTTGCTCCGATGAGTGGGTCCCCGCTTGTATCGTCGGTGATTATACCATTGACCAGGCTTTCCTGCCCATAAGCAGCACTTGACAATAAGGAGAAAAGACACACTATACTTACTAATGCTTTCATAAAATTATACTTGCAATGATCGGATCGCTCTATCGTGTGAAAATTTCATCAACTAATTCACGACAGAATAAAAATGTAGCAGGACGGGAAACCCTTTAATAAGATTTTGTTAGCCCTGTTGTACGATGAGCACAAAGTTGGTGTAACTCACCTTAGAGGTGCAAAAAAAAGCACCTGACAAACACTCTTCATTTTACCTCAATCGTGGGTTTTGCCAAGAAAATGTCGACTCAAGCGAAAAGGATGAGTGTTTTTGCGAAGATGTAAGTGGTCTGACATGGTTGTCTTGACGTTTAGCTTCTGGTAGGTTTTGGTTCTCCGTGAAGCTAAAAAACGAAGGCAAACCTCTAGGCTTGAGTAG
>CAYWMW010000046.1:0-11400 GCA_964458975.1 uncultured Lewinella sp.
GCGTCCAAACGTCATCGGACTGGTGGGTGAAGATACCGGTTATGGGCTGGAAGCCAAAATTATCGGTGGGGTCTTCGTCGGTGGGGCGCTTTTGGGGAAGGATGTGTTTTATGGAAGTGATGCGGAAGGGACCAGAAATGCCTTGCTCGGGAAGGTTCATACTGACAACTTCATCAACCGAGTATCCTTTTTCACTCATCCGTTCATCGTGTAGGGCGAGTCTTGCGGTAGAGCTGCCGTTCACTTCCTCAAAAACGACCTCGTACCAGTCGGTATCGTTAATTTGGTAACGATCTCTTTCACGTTGCTGGTCGGAGGTATACGGATCTTTCCGGGTCAGGCCTGAGTAGACATCGTTGTCCATACTGGCCAGCAATTCTTGGCCAGAGTTTACCGTTTCGTGCGCTACGGCGTAATCCAGCAATTGTACTTCTTGTATCGGGACCGGGACAATTGGCATCGCTGCCGCTACGACCATCGCTTTCCCGGCATTCTTCAGACTGAACTGGTTTGCGCTACTTGCCAACAGGACCGGCGTACCCTCAATGAAGCATCCTTTTCCTAAGATTTTGCACTTCAGCGCCAACCGATACTCCCGCGCATACTTGGTCCCGGCTCTTACTTGTTTCAAAGACTTCGCAACCAAACCATTGATCCAGTCACCTCCGGGAACGTGCATATTTTGTAAATACCCTAACAGCTTAGGAAAAGCTTTTCCCGCCAGTTTCGCCGTAATCTTCCCGGCTACGGAACTCCCCCCAGAGAAAAAACCGAGGATGACCTCGAACACAATCGTACCGATATCGTACCCTTGCTTCGGGCAACCATCTCTGAAGCCACCAAACCAGTCTTCTATCCCCTGCCCCATCTTCTTCAGAATAGCACTTACAACAGCCCAGTCAAGCTGCTCGATCAGTTGTTTAAATGCTTCATAGGATGCGACAATTTTATCCACCACCTCTTTTAAGTCAGCCGTTATTTTCAGCGTCACGCCCAGGGCACCTCCCAATATGTAGGCCTTCATCGTTTCGTAGAGATAACTCGCAATGGAGCTGATCCAAGAGACTGATTTTTGCGCGGTATCGTACACGAACTGTATCGTGCCGAGCAGCCCGTCGAATAACCCTACTACAATTCCCATTTGCAGCCTTCTTAGGTCCCTGAGTCTTGTTAGCGCCGCAGATTCGACTTCCTGAGGGGTTTGAGCATCAAAGGCCTTGTTTACTTCATGAAGCACACAATTCTTTCCCCACTGCCAGGATAAGCCGCAGCTTTGCTCAAAGCCCAAGTCACATTCTTCTTCGGCGGACTTGGTCTCAGCAGCATCCTCAGGTTTTTGGAGTGCGGGCGGTTCTTCCTCTTCTTCCAACCCCAGTTCAGGTTGCCACTGTTGTAAGTGTTCCAAGTAGAAGTGACCAATAATCAGACTAGCCTCTTCTGCTGTGAAATTGAACTCTTTTTTAGTATACAGGGTGTCTTGTGTATGGTGGAACCAAATGACTACCTTATCGTCACTATTTGCGAGCGCGGCAGTCGCAGCGGTTTCGTCATCATCATCTGAAAGCTCATCCGTTATGATGATGGTACTCGTAATCGGGCTGAGGCCTTCGATGTTAAATCTAGTGTCCTTCAGGCCATCTCCGATTAAGTCCCGGAAGAGGGTGTTGTTTTCGGTCTCTTCAAGGTTTACGAAGTCGTAAGCTGTCACGCGGCCCAGGTCAATTGGGCTGGGCGGTGGGGAGGTGAATCTACGGCTAAATAAGCCTGCCGCCGTAATGGGTTCAGCCGTAAATCCTGCCCGGCGCAAGTCTATCTTCAGGTTGAATGTTCCCGTATTGATTTGCCGGACGATTTCACGAAAATACCGGAGCCCCGCTATTTCAGCCGTGGCGTTCCCATAGGGGCTATGCTCAGACCCTTCCGCGACTGCCTCTACCCGATCCAGCACCTCCTGGGCGATTAAAAGTTCTTCGATAGAGGTTATGGTATCGTAGGGGCTGGCTTCGGGAAGCTTAAGTTCTACACGATACCCTAGTTTCCCGTTGGGTAAGTGGTCTTTTGCAATGAGTAGAAACGCATTCCGGTTGGCATTTTCTTCTCTCAGCGCTTTTTTAAAGGTCACCTCAAAATTATAGTTAGGTGTCACGCTATTAAGTAACGGATAATAGTCGTGCCCAATAACATCAAAGTTTGCACTGGATTCCGTTTCGATAACCGAAATGACCGAACAAGCTACAGTATCTAGTGCATAGCTTCTCTCATGCTCCCTAAAAATACTGCCCAAACCCCGCCACAAACCCCCGCTCCTGCATATTCCGAACATCCACCCCGTAATCCAGGCGGAGCACGGCGTTGTAGGCTTTGAGGCTGATGAGACGAACGCCACCGCCCACGAAGTGGCGGAAGTTTTCCTCATCCCAGACGTCGGATATTTCGCCGCCGGGGTTGCGCCAGCTGCCGAGGTCGGAGAAGCCGACGGCCTGGACGGCGAAGCGTTCTTTTTTGTCTTTCCAGGCCGTGAGGCGGTACTCCAGGTTGAGGATGAGCTGGGCCGTTCCCCGGTCGATCCGGTTGCCGGAACCCCGGATGTTGACCTGGCTATCGAGCACGAAGGGGGCGAAGGGGCTGTTTACGTTGGTGGAGAGCCCTACGCGGAGGCGGAGGGCCAGATTAGCTGATTCTCCCTTCATTTTATAGTAGCGGAAATCGTGCCAGCCGATCACGAAGTTGTCCGCACTGTTGTTAAAGGTTCGTACCGCCTGGAAGACAGTTTCGTGGGCGGTGCCCTCCAGTCGTTCCCAGTGAGAGTTCAGGTTCCGGTGTGCGTGGTTGAATTTTAGCAGGCCTTTATTCAGGTTCAGTTCGTTGGGGCCGGGGGTGCTGCGCTCGGGCTCCGTTTTTTTGTAGTGCTCGTAGAAATTGCTGAGGCCGAAGCGAAAAACGTGCCGGTTGGGGGTGGTGTAACTCAGCCCGGCCCCGAAGCTCAGGTTGGAGTAGACGTAGCTGACGGGGGCAGGGAAATAGAGCGGTTCGATGGCCGCGTAGCGCTGGCTTTCCAGCTGGAAGCCCCAGCGCGAACCCTTCCAATTAGGGTTCGTGAAGCCGAGGTAGTAGTTGTGTTCGCCGTCGATGTTTTGGTAGAAGGCGGTCAGGCTTTGGCCGCGGCCGCGAAAGTTAAAATCGGTGAAGCCGAGCAGGTAGTAAAAATTCCCTCTTACTCCGCCGAGGTCGAGCAGCGGGAAGAGCGTCCGTGCTTCTTCGATTCGCCAGTTTACGGCAGCGGGTTTCCCGGCGGTAGAGTCGATGGTGTAATCTGCTCTGGTGATGGCCGGCAGGTTGATCAGCTGCTGGCGGAGGTGGTTCAGGGTAGCCGTCAGTTGTTGGCCCGGCGGCGGGTGCAGGGTGAGGTTTTCGGGCGAAGAACCAACCTCCAACACTTTGCTCTGCGCATCCAAATACTGCACCTGCGTGCGCGCCAAACCTTCGAAGTGCTGGGGTATTTGGGCTTGTAGCCCTTTCACAAAGAAAGCACTCAGGAGGAACAGACCCAGTAAAACACAACGCGGATAAGACATTTTCTTGAGTTAGGGAACACAAGGTACGGCTTGCGTGGGTAGTCTGGATTTTGATTGGGTAGGGTCTGTTGTTTTAAAAGTCGATTTGTCGACAAGTTGACATGTTGACACATCCGATTTATGTTTAAACATCTTCCCGGATAAATGGGGGTGTCAGGGGAGGCCCCAGTATCTAACCACTCGGCGGATTTGTCGACAAGTTGACATGTTGATATGCCTAAGCGTGTATGTTTAAACACCTTCCCTAATAAATGGGGGTATTAGGGGAGGCCCCAGTATCTAACCACTCGGCGGACAAGCAAAGCTTCGCAATGCTCGGCCGACGAGTTACAGATTAAACCGAATCCCCAGGTTCACCGTCCCAGCGTTGCCATCCACTGAGTTCAGGAACTGGTTGTCGAAAGCAGTAGCCAGCAGCTCGATCTCGAAGTTGGGCGTAAACTGGTACTTCGCCCCGGCACCAAGCTGGTAGAAGTAATCGAAATTTTCCTGCCAGAACGGAGAGTAGCTCGCCAACCCGTACAGCGTCGCCTTCGGCGTCGGGAAGTAGCTGAAGATGCCCGTCACCGGAGTAGAGAAGCGGTTAAAGTCATCTTCTTCTCCACCGATATCTTCCAGTACAATATCTAGCTCGGTGAAGAAAGAGAAGTTGCTACCGATTGGGAAGTCGTTAAAAACCTGGGTAAACCAAGTAGCGTTGTTCCAATCGGTGAAGCGCCCACTTTCGTTGCCCTCCAGGTCATCCGCCAGCGGAATCCAGAGCGCAGACTGGATGGAGAAG
Source organism: uncultured Lewinella sp. (assembly GCA_964458975.1). Classification (GTDB taxonomy): domain Bacteria; phylum Bacteroidota; class Bacteroidia; order Chitinophagales; family Saprospiraceae; genus Neolewinella. The sequence continues at coordinate 4,357 of CAYWMW010000046.1, forward strand.
TTGGGTAAGTTATTAAACGGCGCAATCCGCACCTTGGGGCCAAAACCAGAAATAGCCGTGCGGCTAAAGGTCCCCCCTTCACCAAGTACGGCAAAGTTGGAAGCCGTACCCACCTCGTCGTAACGAACCCGGCGGTAGCGCAGGTCAATACCGGCGTTGAAACGGTTCGTTACGCCGTAAAGCGCACTCAGGGTTGAGGTAAAAAAGGAAGACCGCTCTCCGGCGGCTTCCTGACTGTAAAGGTTGTTGAAGATTTTGATCTCCGCACTTCCCTTCGGGATCGCGGAAGAGACAACGTAGCGGGCGGCGTTGTTGCCACCGCCACCGCCAGACCGTGGTACTACACTTTGAGCTTTAAACTCCTCCATATCCTTTTTCTTCTCCATGTCCTTATCTCCTCTCATTTCAGTTCCGTCTGCCAGGGCTTCCTTTTCCATGGCATCAATGGCCTCCATCTTGTCCTTTTGTCCGGTGGCGGCGCGGCCGGAGGTCTTGTTCAGCGTCCAGTCGTACTCGTAGTAGCTGATTTTTGCGTTGGTCGGCACGGCTTCGTCGCGGTACTTATTGATGAAGCCCAGTACGGCAGACTTGCTGCCGCCGAAGTCTTTAGCGTACCATTCGAAGATTTTGGAAAGGCCCGCTTTGTCACCGTTTATGCGCAGAAAAGTGGGGTTGTTGAGGGCGAGTTTGGTTTGCTTATCGAGCTGGGCCTCCAGCTTGGCCGGGGTGTAGGCAAAGTTGGTGATCGGAGGGCAACCAAGGGCACCACAGACCAGTACGAAGTGCAACCGTGCGTCCTTAAATTCTTTCAGGAGGATGCCTTTTTCCAGTTGGTTGAGGGTTAGCTTTTTGCCGCCAACGTTCTGCTTGTTGCCGTCGAAGAAGCCCTTCACGTCGAGCACAGAGGCCAGCGGGTAGTTTTCAAGGGCCTGATTCATGACCAGTAAGTTGTAAGCATTGATGAGGTAAGCTTTCTTAGCGTTACCGGACAGGGTGCCGGGGTCGGTCGTTTCAATCTTCTTGATAAGTGGCTGAAGATCATTTGAGGCTTTAAGACCCACGTAATCAACACGGCCCTGTTTCACGTAGCGCTTTAGCAGGGCATCGGTATCAGACGTAAAATCAGCTTGCGGATTATCAAAGCTTGCTGCGGTTAGTAGTGCACTGAACGTAAACAGCGTAAGGGCGAAGGTTAGGATGGATTTAAACATTGTTGGATGTATTTATTTGTGCTTGTGTCTTATTGACATGGCAAAGATGGGGGCGTTTTGCGCGGCAATCCTCACAAATTTATCCCGAATGCTTGTCAATTTTTCCTGAGAGGAGGAGTTAAGAGCTTGTTAGCATCAAATTTCCTCCAGCAGGTAGTGCGTACTCCTACCTCCGCTTTCCGCAGTTTTCAAAACTTGTTTACCAATCAGGTCGTTGATGTCCCGGTTTGCTGTATCCTGACTCACCTTGGTGATTTTAGCCCACTTGGAAGACGTCAGGTTGCCGGTAAAACCATCCAGCAAGCGGTTGAGCATTTCTTTTTGCCGATCGTTAAAGGAGGTCGCGGCGTGGCACTGCCAGAAACGGGCTTTCTGAAACGTTTGCTCGATCAACTGCTCGGACTGATCTAAAGCACTGAGCATTGTAGTCAGAAACCAGCGCAACCATTCCGTTATTTCAAGGTCGTCTTTTTGCGTTCGCTCCAGTATAGTATAGTAAGATTTCCGCGCTTCCAGAATCGCGGAAGACATACTGTAGAAACGATATTTACTTTCATCAGCCCGCGCCAGCATCATATCCGCAACGGCTCTTGCAACACGTCCGTTTCCGTCGTCAAAGGGGTGTACAGTAAGGAACCACAGATGGGCAATTGCAGCTCGGATTACGGGGTCTTGCTCAGGTGCTTCTTCATTGATATATTTTAGAAAGGCAGACATTTCTCCCAGTACTCGCTCGCTCGCGGGTGCCTGGAAGTGAACACGCTCTCTTCCAAAGCCTCCTGAAATTACCTGCATCGGGCTTTCGGGGCCGTGCTTCCGGTACTGCCCCGTCTGAACTTTACTGAGTCCGCTTCTTCCCGTCGGAAACAGCGCGGCTTGCCAGCCGTATAGCCGCTCGTGGGTGAGTGCTTGTTCATAATTCTGGGTAGCGTCTAGTAGCATATCAACAACACCATCTACATCCCGACTAACCGGAACCAGGCCAGCATACTCCAGCCCCAGTTTGCGAGCAACGGAAGAACGCACTTGATCAGCGGGTAGCATTTCTCCCTCGATCTCACTCGAAGTAAGCACGTCACTAACAATACTCTCTAAACTAGCTTCCTCCTTCAGCTCAAATCCCCAATCTGCTATCCGGCCGAGTAGCCGGCCCTGTTGGTTGCGCACCCTGGCGAGAAGAGGAGATACGTAGTGCGCATCCCAGAAAAAACCGGGCCAGGCCGGACGCTGATGAATGTACATGATAAGTTATTGCGGAGGTTAAACACCCTAATCTCCGCAGAAGTTGCGGAGATTAAGCGACCTATTCTCCGCAGACCCAAGCCTGCGGGGCTTTATTGCATCCTTGAATTTTACCCAAAACCATCAAGCCTTCAAAAACCGCAGCAACAGCACCTCCACCAGAAGGAAGGCCAGTGCGGCCCAGATGAAGTAGCGCCACAGCGGCGTGCCTTCGTTGCGCTCCCGGATGTCTCCGATGAGGCTGGCCTGGTTGTCGGCATCGAGCAGGGAGACGTTAGGGATGTTGGCCAGCTCGGCCAGTTCGTTGCCGTTGAGGTAGGTGAGGTCGGATTCTTTGCGGTCAAAATTGAAGGCGAAGGCATCGACTACTTCGTCGCCCAGCACCAGGTCGTAGACGCCAGCTTCGGGTACCTGGTTGTTGATGGAGAGGAGCACGCGGTTATCCACCACCCGTTGCTCGGGGATGAACTCTCCCTTTTTACCGCGCAACTTGAAAACGATGTCTGCACCTGCGCTCCGTCGGCTCGTTTGTATCACCTCGTCCTGTCCGATGGTGTAGGCCGCTTGCCTTCTGCGGCCGCTACTGATGCCCATCTTGTAGAGCATCGGGATGAAGATTTCGGCGTTGAGGGCCAGGTTGTTGATCTCGTTGTCGAGCGGAGCGCTGGAGAGGTACACGTTGCCTTCGCCGAGGGTGTATTTGGCCAGGGCGACGGAGCCGTCGCGGTAAGTGAGCAGTGCTTCCTGCTGGCGGCTACCGACGCGGCCGACGGGGAAGTTGCCCGTCGTTGCGGGCAGGCGCAGCGCAGCGGAGCGGTTGCGGAAGACATCGCGGAAGATGAACTCCCGGCGGTTCAGCCCGCTCACTTCACGGTTCTGTTCGGCAAAGGCTTCGAGGCGGTCTGCGCCAACGCGAGTCAGGAAGGTGTTGTAGCTAGTCACGTCGGCGTTGCGGGGCGGGAAGACGAGGACGTTGCCGCCGTTCTCGACGTACAACCGAAGTTGCTCGGCCAGACCGGAACCGACGGAAACCTGATCGGTCAGTACAATCAGGTCGTTCTCCGCCAGGGAGCCGTAGTCGATGTTGCGGCTGCCGACGTAGTTGGCCGCGAAGACGGAAAGCCCGCCCAGGGCGGCGCGAAGGTTGCGCTGCGGCTGGCCGTCGTCGTCGATGTTGAGCACCTTCACCTTGTCGGCGGTGCGGAAGGTGAGGTGGTAAACGTCGTCGAACTGTACGGGGAAATCGGTGATCCGCAGTTCCGCCTTGCCGATGCCCGGCTCGGCGATGTTGAGGTAGACGGAGTCGATGACGTAGTTGCGCGCCGGGATTTCCAGCGTACCCTCCGGCTTGTTCTGGCCGAGGTAGTTCAGGCTTAGCCGAACGTTGTCGAGGTCTTCGTTTCCGTAGTTGCGCACCCGGACGAGCAGCAGGTTGTTCTGGTTCAGCTGTGGTACTGGTGCTTCAAACCAGACCGAATCAATACCTACGTTGCGCTCCCGGACGCTGGTGAGCGGCACGAGGTTCACCTGCACGCCGGTGTCGAGTTTCTCCGCCGTGAGGTCCGTCACGTTGCGCTGGAAGTCGGAGACGAGGTAGGTGATTTTATTGTCGATGTTTTCCGTCCGGAGGGCGGAGCGCTGGCGGCCGTTCACCACCGATAGGCGGCGGCTGGCGGGGGCGACCTTTATGTCTTCGATCAATTCCAGGGCTTCTTCCTGGCCAACGAGGCGTTGGTTGCGGCCCCGGAAATCATTGTCGACCACCTGAAAGCGATCCTCCACGCCGTAGGCGTTCACGATGTCCCGCGCGCGATCTTTAGCGATCTGCAGCAGCGGCGCACTGTCAGATTCGGCGCCCATGCTGAAGCTGTTGTCTACGTACAGGCTAACGGCTTTGCGGCCGGTCAGCACCTCCCGCGCGGAAGGTAGAAACGGCTGGGCGAACGCAAACACCAGCGCGGCCAGCGCCAGGCAGCGGGCCGCCAGCACGAGGAGGTTGCGCAGGCGGCTGCGCATGCTGGTTTCTTCCTTCACTTCCTTCAGGAACTTCACGTTCGAGAAGGCCACCTTTTTAAAGCGGCGGAAGTAAAAAAGGTGAATGATGATCGGGATGGCGAGTGCGGCCAGGGCCCAGAGAAAATTGGGGTATAAAAATTGCATAGTCAGGGAAGAAGACGAACGGGGGCGGGGTAATGTTTTGTAAGGACGGAGTAAAGGTAGTTCGTTGGTCCCTTAGTACGTCGAAATCGGCTTGTTTGCCGTAGAGGTTATCGTTAAATAGTAATAACAACGGCCACTACTTGACCATTTGACTGCCTGACTAATAAGGCGCGGCCGCAGGTGCAAAGAAGGTTTCCCTACGTTCACACTCCGACGATAAGACCGTTAGGAACCTGAAAAGCCCCTCTCCGATCCGGGTAAACGGTGGAGGGGGGCTGAAAAAAAATTCACGGAATTTTTGGGTGTTTTGCTTAAGTGTTGTTTTGGGTGTTTACCAGGAGGGATTGCGCTTTCGCACAGGTCTCCATTGATCTGGACGAGCAAACGTTAGGGATCCAGGCAAGCACGTCGGTCAGTACACCAGAGGCGTGTACTGGCTTGCGCTCCTTCACAAATTTCGCGCACGAGGGCGGCCCTGCCTAGTAACTTTAGTTATAGAGATTGCGGTGGGGCTATTTTCACTGGTCGTTTCCTGAAGGAAAGAGATGCGTCGTTGAGGAACGCTGCAAAGCAAAAACGTGCAAGCGCTGATTTACGCGCCAAAACAAGCCCAAACAACCCAAATCCCCTCACCGGACGAGCCAGGCTAGCGCAAGGCTCGGCCGACGAGCGAATTCTAGTCCTTGCCTCGTACTGAATGGTTGTGCCCGGCAAGGCCGTCACCACAAGCAACAAACCTCAAGCGAAATTTCGCTAAAATTCTGATTTTCCCTATATTCGCAGCACAAACCAATACGTTCACCACCACATTCGTAAATAAATTCTGATTTCACCAGTAAGAACAGGTGTTTGCCCACTTTGCTCTCCATGAGCTTTCCCCTGCACCTGCTGCCGAGCCCAAAAACCGAATCAGGACAACCACACCCACCATGAAAAGAATTTTCTTCTGCTGCGCCCTCGCGCTCTCCCTCTTCGCCTGTAACGACGAAGCCCTGCTCAACGAAACGGCTACCTCCGAAGGCCAGGACCCACTGACCCGAGCGGAACTCAACGACATGGTGGAAGCCCACCTCTTCGCCACCAACGACGTATTCGACTGGAACGAAACCACCAACCACGTAATCTGGTCCGCCCTGGAACTGAGCCAGAACGAAGCCGCCCTCGGCTACCAGCCCGCCGGCTACGAAAACCTGCCGGAGACCATCCACGAAATCAACGTCGACGCTGGCGAATGGAAGACCACGCGCGATGAGCTGGTCAACGACCTGCTCGAAGCCACCGCCCGCCTCACCGGCGAAGACATCACCGAAGAAGAACTCTTCGTTGCCCCCGAAGACGGCGTACTCCCCATCCTGGAAGTAAAAGTGCTCCACCCCGAAGTACTCGCTGAGTTCCGCGAGCGCCCCGAGGTGCGCTACTTCGAGCCCAGCAACTATAAAGGCGGCGAGCTTGAACTGCGCTCCGGCTCCGGCTGCTCCGAAGCACCGAGCAGCAGCCTCAACGCTGCGGATTTCACCACCATCAGCCCCGGTGCCAAGGTACCCTGGAACTACAGCTTCATGAACATCCCCGCCGCCTGGAACACCAGCCAGGGCGCGGGCATCGGCATCGCTATCATTGACACCGGTGTTTACCCCGAGCAGAACAAACTGGGCAGCCAGTTCAGCTCCGACTGGAGCACCGGCCGCAGCATCAGTAAGTTCGGCACCTACGCCCCGAACTGGTGGAGCAGCCGCACCGACGGCCCCAACGATCAGTGCGGCCACGGCACCCAGATGTCTGGGCTGGCCGCCGCACCACGCACCAACAACGGCTCCACCGTCGGCGTAGCCTATAAAGCAAACCTGCGCTCCTACCGGGCTACCAGCGACGTGATCGTGAACGGAAGCCGCGAGAAGCGGGGCGTGAAGAACGCCCTCGTCAGCGCTGGCAACCACTCCGGCACCAAGGTCATCAGCATGAGCATCGGCGATGTATTCAGCAGCGGAACGGTAAAAGACGGCATCCGCTACGCCAACAACCGGGACAAGCTGATCCTTTGCGCCGCTGGCACTTCCCTTAGCTGGACGAGCTGGTGGGGCGTCATCTTCCCCGCCAACATGAGCGAAACCACCGCCGTAACCGGCATCCGCGACGGCAGCCCGATGCAACGTTGCAACACCTGTCATGACGGCAGCAAGGTAGACTTCGTCGCCGTGATGCAGCGTCGCAGCAATACCGACCGCACCAGCCTCACCCTCAGCCGCTACAACGACAGCCCCGGCTACGTCGGTGGATCAAGCGCCGCCACGGCCACCACCGCTGGCATCGCCGCCCTCGTCTGGGCCACCAACCCCGGCCAGAGCCGCAGTCAGGTACTCAGCCGGATGAAGAACGCCGCCTCTATCTACCCCGGGCGCTCCGGGAACTTTGGGTGGGGGATTGTGGATGC
>CAYWMW010000046.1:11500-21121 GCA_964458975.1 uncultured Lewinella sp.
CCGCCTCTATCTACCCCGGGCGCTCCGGGAACTTTGGGTGGGGGATTGTGGATGCAAATCAAGCAGTTCAATAATAGAAAGGCACGATGGATACTTTTCCATCGTGCCTTTTTAGTATTCTTTCAGTCAACCTCACTATTGCCAAGGTCTCCAGGCTCCCGTGTCTCCAGGAAGCTCTTCTCCTTTACCGACACAGGCAATGCCGTACCTCTCGTTCTCGCCACTGGTCTCCTTCCAGGCGACACAGTTACCGTGAGGGCAATCTACTGTACCGTAAGTTTCTCCCGTAGGATCATCAGACCACCGGCAAGGAAGTTTCTTTTCCCCTTCATTAGCAGAAGAACCGCCAAGGACAAGTACTCCCTTCTCTACCAACCTGGCCACTTCGGCATCGGTTGCCATCCGGCTTTGGGAGGTCGACAGCGGCTTTTCCGTCGTAGAAACCATTCCCTCCTCCGATGACGTAAGCGATTCGCCTTCGTTGCAGGAAAAGAACGCCAATGATAGGGCGATAAAAAATAACAATCGTTTCATAGTAATAAACTTTTTCAGTAGCAACGTAAAACCGTATTTTGCATTCAGGCCTTCAGACAATTAGTGTGAGACGGCTTTACTCAACCCGAATATTTTACTAATCTAAGGATGCACTTGCACTTGCACTTGCACAAATTATTCCCGATATTTTTCAACCTGTTGCCGTCCGATTAAGATGTCATGAACGAAATCAATTTGACAGCTTCTCGCCAATCTTATGGTTCCGTACCTTAGCCCCATGTCAAAACTAGTATTCTGGATATTCCACTTCATGAGCCGTTGGATGCTCCGTATTTTCTACCCCGGCATGGAGGTGGAGAACCGGGAAACAGCTAATCACCCCGGCCCTACCCTGCTGTGTGGCAACCACCCGAATACCCTCATTGACCCCCTCATTGCAGGGATTCACCTCGACTACCAGACCTACTTCCTCGCCAACGCCGCCATGTGGATCAATCCCGTGATGGCTTTTTTGATCGATCCTTTCTGTATTCCGGTGGCGCGGCCGCAGGATAAAAAGGCCGGTGCGACCAAAGGCGGTGATACGGATGAGATTTTCAACCGGACGTTTAGTGGTCTTGAGAGCGGAAACGTTGTCTACATCGCCCCCGAAGGAGCGAGTGAGTTGGAGCGCAAGCTGCGCCGCCTGAAGGGTGGAGCCGCCAGCATGGCCCTGGAGGCTGAGAAGCGCAACGACTGGAAGCTGGGCCTCTCCGTCCAGCCCGTAGGCGTCAACTACGAATCTCCGACCACCCCCTTCAGCCGAGCCTTCATCCGCTACGGGGAGCCGATCGACATTATGCCCTTCCGCCAGCAGTACGAGGAAAGCCCGATGCGCGCCATCCGCGCCCTGACGAACGAGCTGACCGACCGGATGCAGGGCCTGCTGATTCAGACCAAAAATAAGGCCGAAGAGCATTTGCTGCGCCCCATTGAGCGGGCGGTGCAGAACGAGAAGCCGCTCTCCGTCAGTAAGCATCACTACCGGACGCAGAGCATCCTGGCCTGGCTCCGGGAACTCCCCGAAGAAGAACGGGAAGCGCTCCGCACCACCGCCACCACCTACGACCAGGGGCTCCGCGAAACCGGCCAGATGGACATTGAGTTCAGCAATCACCCCGAGCGAAAATTACACGCGGGCACGGTACTCGGCCTTCCCTTTTACCTCTACGGCCTGCTCAACCACGGCATCTGGCTGCTGGCCATCAACGCTATTTGGAAGGCCCTCGGCATCGATCGGGGCTATAAGGCGACGGTGCAAACCCTCGGCAGCTGGATCATCCTGCCGATCATCTACCTGATCCAAATCCTTGTCTTCAACTGGGTTTTCCCGGAGAGCTGGGGCTGGCTGTACGCGCTCTCGTTGCCGGTTTCCGGGCTCTTTGCGCTGAAGTACTGGGTTACTTACCGGGCTTTTTGGAAGGGGCGGTTTTCGGGGTCTTCGGACCGGGATGGGGAGTTGGAGGGGCTGCGCAAAGAGATGCTCGCTTCTGTCCCTTCGGTATAAATACGATGCGGATTAAACCGGTTGTTTTTGTTACTCGTTGTGGGTTTTCTCCGTTGAATAGTCGAGGGGTTGTGCTGCGCGGCTAACGCCGCTTGCTCCACCCCTCGCTAAGCTAGGCGTCCCTCCGGGACTGGGTTGCTGCGGCCCGAAGATGGGAAGCTGCCTGATCTGTCGAGGACGCAAGCGTCGGGGTGAGGTCACTACTGGGAATAACCCTCAGATAGGGGCCCAGAGCCTCTGTGCTCTCTGTGATCTCTGTGTTCTCTGTGATCTTTGTGTTCTTTGTGCCCTCTGTGATCTATGTGATCTCCCCCTACACACTAAGCCGTACCTTAGCCCCCATGACCACAACCAAACCGTTAACCGCCACCCAAATCCTAACCAAACTAGTAGCCTTCCCCGTCCTCGGCGGAGAAGGGAACCTCTCCATCGCCAACTGGATAAAGGATTATCTCGATAGTTACGGCGTAGCCTACCAGACCGTCCCCGACGAAACGGGCACGAAGGAAGCCATCCACTGCCGCATCGGCCCGGCTACCGACGGGGGGATCATTTTGAGTGGGCACATGGACGTAGTTCCGGTGGTCGGTCAGCCGTGGGAGACCGATCCGTTCAAGCTTACGCTGAAGGGCGACAAACTTTACGGTCGCGGTAGCTGCGATATGAAAGGGTTCCTTGCTTGTTGCTTAGCAAGCGTTCCTATGCTCCTGCGTTCGCGCCTGAAAAAACCCGTTTACTTCGCCTTCAGCTTTGACGAGGAGATCGGCTGTATGTCCGGCGACTTGCTGGCCGGAGCCATTCGGGAGTACTACGAAGAGCAGCCTGGGGGTGCCATCATCGGCGAACCAAGTATGCTACAACCGATGGTGGGCCAAAAAGGGATCATGGTCTACACCACCACCGTACACGGCAGCCAGGGCCACAGCAGCCGGGTAAAACAGGAGGTCGATGCCGTTCACGAAGCAGCGCGCCTCGTCGTCTGGCTCGAAGACAAAATGGACAGCCTCATCGCTGCCGGACGGACGGACGACCGGTTCCACCCGAACCACACCAGCATCCACGTCGGCACGATCAACGGCGGCTCGGCCTTCAACATCATCGCCAATAAATGTGCCTTCGACTGGGATTTTCGCAACATCCCGATGGATGACGCCCAGGACATCATCGACGATTTCCAGGCCTACTGCGCCGAGCGGATCGAGCTGCGCCGCAAGACCTTCCCTGACTTCAACATCACCCACTCCCCCATGCACCCGGTCGTGCCGCCGCTCGACACAGCGGAGGATACGCCCATCGTAGACCTGATCAAGAAAATCTCCGGCCGGACGGATGTTTCCACCGTCGCCTACGCTGCGGAGGCGGGGCAGTTTTCTAATGCGGGCTTCCCGTCCGTCATCTGCGGCCCCGGAGACATCGCCCAGGCGCACCGGGCGAATGAGTTTTGTGCGGTGGAGCAGTTGGCGGGGTGTATGAGGATGATTGAGGGGTTAGCGGCCGAGTTGGGGTAGGTTGCCCGGCCTTCAGGCCGTGCTGGTTGCCCGACCTTCAGGTCGGAAAATCACACAATTTAAAAACAATTTGTATTTTAAAATAAAAACACCTACATTTGACATACAAACCGATGGACTAAGCCATAACAACAAGCAAAAGCCACCACCCTCCATCCCATCGGATAGGTAGCCCGCACAACCGCCCGGGCATTTCACTAATTCCCCACAATCCTGTGCGGATAACCTATCCATTATATGGCTATCATCGATCAGCAAAAAACCGAGTACGAAAGATTCGGACAACCTCACTACCAACACATCGGAGCTACTTTCAGTGTTACCATTGCGGCGCATGACGCGATTCCGGAGGCGCTACTTCAGCGGGTTAAAAAGAGAAAAAGAGTCGTCCTTGAAGCAATAGATCAGGACAATTTACCCGATAAACAGCACCGGAAGCAGGACATTCACGAGCGTTATTACGCTTACATCGAAGAACTCTTACACCGGCAATATGACCAGGAACACGTACTGCGAAATCCGCTCGCCGCCGCGAAGTTGGAAGAGCGAATTAGGGCTTTTGACGGAGAGTACTACAATCTACTGGCCTTCAGTATCATGTCTAACCACGCCCATTTGCAACTTGATTTCTCGGCACAATGTCCCCAGGGTTGGGATTGGGTCTCCCCCTTACCAGACTACGTGAACCTGGCTACAGTTTTGGGTAAATTAAAGGGTGGAAGTGCCTATGACATCAATAAGGAAATCGGAAGGAAGGGAAAGCTTTGGCGACCCGGTTATTACGGCCGGTACATGCGCAACAGGAAACACTTAGTAACTGAGTTTTGGTACATCCTTCGTAATCCAGAAAAAGCTGGCTTGGTTAAAAGCTGGCGGGATCATCCGTTTACTTTTGGACATCCTACCCTTGTGGGATTCGAACGGGGCTTGGCCGGCCTGAAGGCCGGGGAACCAGCACGGCCTGAAGGCCGGGCAACCGACTAGCCTTTCGTACCTTAACCCAAGTAAAGTCGAAACATGAAATACCCATTATTACTTGCCCTCGCCCTCCTGTTCTTTCAGTGCGGCGAGCCGCTCCCTGAACCGATCCTAAACATTGAATCGGGCGATCACATCGTTTTGGTCGGCGGAAACCTATGCTCGCAGATGGACGAGTACGGCCACTTCGAGACCGAACTCTACCTCCGGTACCCGGAGCACGACCTGATGGTTCGCAACCTCTGCGACCCCGGCGATACGCCCGGTTTTCGGCCCCACAGCTCCCGGATGACCGCCTGGGTGTACCCCGGCGCGGCGCAGCACTACGCCGGTACCGAGCTTGAACGGGGCGAAAAAACCGAGGGCGAGTACCCTACGCCTGAGGAGTGGTTGGAAGAGCTGGAGGCCGACGTTATTCTTGGTTTTTTCGGGTATTCGGAGTCCTTCGGCGGCCCGGATCGCCTCGAAGCGTTCAAGGCCGATCTTCGGTCCTGGGTTGACTTCACCCTGCTCTCTGAATACAATGGCACGGCACCTGCGCGCATCGCCCTCATTTCCCCCGCGGCCTACCAGGATAAATCTGCGGTGATGGACCTGCCAGACGGGCAACTGGAAAACGAAAACCTGAAGCTTTACACCGAAGCCGTACGCGAAGTAGCCGCGCAAACCGGCGTTGCTTTTCTGGATATTTTCACGCCCACTAAGGAGTGGTTCACCGGCAATACCAACAGGACCACCGACGGCGTACAACTAACAAGTGCTACCTACAAAAAGCTGGCGCCGTACGTGCTGGACCGCCTTTTCGGAGCGGAAACAACTAAGGAGGCGGCGCGCACGCAGGTGCAAAGTTTGGTTAAAGACAAGCAGTGGCTCTGGCGCAATGACTACAAAATGCCGAACGGCGTCCACGTCTACGGCCGCCGGCACAACCCCTTCGGCCCCGATAACTACCCCTACGAGATCAAGAAAATCCGCCAGATGGGGATGATCCGCGATACCGCCATCTGGAAAACGCTGCGGGGCGAAGACTACGACATCGCCGCCGCCGACGCAAAGACCCACAATTTACCTCCGGTAGAAACCAACTACACCCTCAACGGAGACGACCCCGTAACGTACCTGTACGGCAAGGATGCCCTGAACACCTTCACCGTCGCCGATGGCTATAAACTTGAGCTCTTCGCCTCCGAAAAAGAGTTCCCCGAACTGGCCAACCCCTGCCAGATCAGCTTCGACAATAAGGGCCGCCTCTGGGTCGCGGTAATGCCGACTTATCCCCACTACAAACCCGGCGATGCCCGCCCGGACGATAAGCTCATCATCCTGGAAGATACCGACAACGACGGCAAAGCCGATAAATCCACCGTCTTCGCCGACGACCTCCACGTGCCCGTCGGCTTCGAGCTCGCGCCCGAAGGTGTCTACGTCTCCCAGGGCACCAATCTGAAACTACTGAAGGACACCGATGGCGATGATAAATACGACGAAGCCGAGATCATCCTCTCCGGTTTCGATGACCACGATACCCACCACACCACCAGTGCTTTCACTACCGATCCTTCCGGGGCCATCCTGATGGGCGAGGGCATATTCTTGCATACCAATGTAGAAACCCCCTACGGCCCGGTGCGCGCTACCGACGGTGGCTTCTACCGCCTGGACACCCGCCGGCGCCACCTCGAACGGGTTGCACAAATCGGCATTCCCAACCCCTGGGGCATCATGCACGACCAGTGGGGACAGTCCTTCTTCCTCCACACTTCGGGGCCTTCCGTGCAGTGGCTGATGCCGAGCACCATCCGTAACCGCTACGCCACCCAGGCCCCGATGGGCCCGCAGTTGATCCCCGAAGACGACCGCGTACGCCCAACTTCCGGGCTCGAATTCGTCTCCAGCCGTCACTTCCCCGATGAGGTACAAGGGGATATGCTCTACAACAACACCATCGGTTTCCTGGGTACAAAACAGTTCAGTATCAAAGACGATGGCATTGGGTACAAACTCAAACTCCGGCACGACCTCATCAGCAGTACCGACCAGAACTATCGCCCCGTAGACCTGGAATTCGCTCCGGACGGATCACTCTACATCGCCGACTGGCACAACGTCCTCGTAGGCCACATGCAGCACAACGCCCGGGATCCGCTGCGCGATCACCAGCACGGCCGCATCTACCGTATCACTTACCCCAGCAGGCCGCTGGTTACGCCCGCCGACGTTGACGGTGCCCCGATCACTACCCTCCTCGACAATTTGAAACTCCCCGAATACCGCAGCCGCTACCGCAGCCAACGGGAGCTCCGTGGCTGGCCCGCAGACGAAGTAGTCCCGGTCACCAAAGCCTGGGTCGCCACACTGGACAAAGCCGATCCGAACTACGAAGCCTATCTCCTTGAAGCGCTTTGGGCTACTTGGGGCCAAAACCGCCCCGATCAGGACCTCCTGGAAATGGCCCTTCAGGCCGACGACTTCAGGGTCCGGGCCGCCGCCGTTCAGGTACTTCGCTACGACGGCGGGCACATTGCCAACCGGACCAACCTCCTCAACACGGCCGCCGGAGACGAACACGGTCGGGTTCGGTTAGCGGCTATGGTTGCCGCCACCTGGCTACCGGAAGACGAAGGCCGGATGGTCCTCAATACCGTAAACCAGCACGAGATTGACCCTGCCTGGATGAAAAACATCAACGATGTAGCCATGAAACACCTCACCGGTGAAGGCCTGAAAGCTAGCAAAGCTGGCGAAATTGTGGTTACCCACCTGCGCGGCAAGGAACTCGAACAATTCTCCGCCGGTTGGGACATTTACCACGAAGACGGTTCCTGCGTGATGTGCCACCAGAAGAACGGTAAAGGGCTGAAGTCTTCGGGCTTCCCGCCTTTACTGGATTCCGAATGGGTACTCGAAGACCCGAAGGTACTCGCCAAGATTCTCCTCAAGGGCATGATCGGGCCCGTCACGGTCAACGGTAAGGAGTACCCCGGCCAAGTCCCTATGACCCCGTACGAAAACCTCCTCAACGACGAGGAGATCGCGGCGGTGATGACGTACGTCCGCAACGCCTTCAGCAACCGAGCTTCGGCCGTTACGCCCGAGTTTGTTGAGCAGGTCCGGGCGGAGGTGAAGGCTTCTGGGCATGAGGGGTATTACCGGGCGGAGGAGCTTGAACCTGCTTCGCGGTAACTCGTCGGCCGAGCCTTGCGTAGCTTGGCTCGTCCGCCGAGTGGTACATAGTTTATTTCCCTGGCGAGGAGCCAGTAGCTTCAATTAATTTCTGAATATTCTTCGACCTTGATTGCAAATACTATTGCAATAGGAATCACGCTTCCCCGTCAAACAATTGCATTTGCCTAACTTAGCCATGTTCCTTTATGGGCGCGGCCTCCCCCGCAGCATAAGGGACGGTAAAAAAACAACCTCCACTTTTAAAACGGTGCTCGTGGCGCAGCTCTTCGTTGAAACGATAAAACCGTAGCGATGACTATGCTTTCATCGTTCCACCTAGATCAGCACCACGATCACTCGTTTTAAAATCAGGAGGTTATTCTTTCACCGCCCCTAAGATATAGTTTCAAAGGCAGCGGCTGAAGCCGCGCCCACCTACCACACTCGCCATGCAGCACATTTTACCAGCCTTAACCGTTTTCCTCGTCCTGTTCAGTGCCTGTCAATCTTCCCCGGCACCTGCGGCCGCGCCCCAAAAAGACGACCGGCCCTACATCGTTTTCGTAACCGGAGACGAAGAATACCGCTCCGAAGAGTCCATGCCGATGCTCGCCCGCCTGGCCGAGCGGGAGCTGGGCGTGCGCACCAAAGTCCTCTTCGCCCTAGACTCCGCCGGAACCGTGAACCCCAACGTGACCGACAACATCCCCGGCCTGGAAGCACTCGATTCGGCCGATATGATGGTCTGCTTCCTCCGCTGGCGCAACCTGCCCGACGCGCAAGCCAAACACATCCTCGACTTCGCCGAAAGTGGCAAACCGATGGCCGGTTTCCGCACCAGCACCCACACTTTCATGTACAAAGACGACAGCCTGCGCCAGCACCTGAACAACGACTGGCCCACGGCCGTCTTCGGCCAGCAGTGGATCACCCACCACGGCCACTTCGCTGACGGGCACAACCCGCTCACCAGTGTTGAGGTCTTGGCCGAGGCAAAGAGCCCAATCCTGAACGGCGTACAAGCATTCGACGCCTACTCCTGGCTTTACCACGTTGACGGCGGCGAGTGGAACATCAACCCCAACACCAAAATATTACTGGAAGGCACCTCCCTACGCAGCAAACACCAGGAAAACGACCGCTTAGACCAGTTCCCCCTCACCAACCCCGTTGCCTGGACGAACGACTACAAAGGCACCCCCGTTTTCTTCACCACCCTCGGCCACCCCTACGACTGGAAAAACCCGAGCATGCGCACCCTCGCCCTCAACGGCATCGCCTGGGCCCTCGGCCGGGCAGACGAGATCCCCAACGCTGGCCTTAACCCAGACATGGTCGGCACCTACACGCCAAATAATTCAGGTTTCGGGGAGAAATTTAAAACGGGATTACGACCGGAGGCGTTTCTAGAAATTAGGAACTAGTGTACTAGTTCCTAATTCCTAGTTCCTAATTCCTAGTTCCCAACTCCTAACCATGCCCCCCATCCTCTTCTTCGACGGCGTATGTAACCTCTGCAATAATGCGGTACAAGTTTACCTGACCCGCGATACAAAGGCCCGCTTACGGTTTGCCAGTCTGCAGTCGGACATAGCGCGTGAGCTACTCCCGCAAGCGGGCGTAGACCCCGATGACATGTCTAGTTTGGTGTTACTGGAAGACGGGAAAGCCTACTTGCGCAGCGAAGGTGCGCTGCGAGCGGGGAGCTACCTCAGCGGGTTTTGGGGGCCATTAAGCAAGGCGCTCCGCGTATTCCCCCTTGGGCTGCGCGACTTCGTTTACCGCATCATCGCCCGCAACCGGTACCGCTGGTTCGGGCAGCAAGATGCCTGTATGATTCCCCGGCCGGAGTGGAAGGAGCGGTTTCTGTCTTAAGATTGATGGATATTATAGAAAGTAGATTGGTAGCTTTACGACAATGATTCTCTT
>CAYWMW010000047.1:0-16961 GCA_964458975.1 uncultured Lewinella sp.
TAGGGGTTGGGGAGGGGGTTTTAGCGAGAAATATACGTTCGTAAAGATGTGCGCTCACCGTAAAGTTCTACTCCGAGCAGAGCGGCGCAATTCACAAAAAATGAAGGGCAAGCCGCACTTTTAAGCGACTCCCCCTTCCGTCTATTTGCTGAGAATAGCTCTTTATTATCGTTTGGATGCTGTTTTTCCTTGCGAAAGAGATGCGTTAGCATCGATTGTGCGAGGAAAAACAGCATCCAAACGATGCCCCCCCTTACCATTTTTTCTTTTTCTTGAATCCACCGGGCTTAAACGGCTTACGCTTACGGGGAGCAAAATTGCGCGGCCCATCCACCTTGGTGCCTCCTTCAAAGAGGCGAACGTTTAGCTCGGTGCCCTTATCAACGGCTCCCTGCATGGCGGCAACGACCTTCTTGGCCTCCTTGCTGTCTACGCCGACGTAAGTCATGTTGTTCTGGATATCGATCTTACCGAAGGCGATCTTTTTGCCGGGTACCATCCGATTGATCATGCCAATGATCTGGGGCACATTGTAGCCTTTGTTGCGGCCAGCTGCGATGGTGATGGTGGTGTAGTCGATGTTGCGGCCCTTCTTGTCGGGGCGGTCGTCTTCCTTGGCTTCGCGGATCGGCTTTTGGCCGCTGAGTTGCTTGCTGAGGTTACCGAGTCCGTAGCCGAGGATCTTCTGGATGAGTTCTTCGCGCTCCATCCCGTCGAAGGTTTCGATCACTTCGGGGAGGAAGGCGGCGACTTTGTCGTCCAGCGTAGCGTCCTTCACCTTCTGGGCGAAGCGGAGGGCGCGGATTTTGTAGACGTCGTCCTGCTTCGGCACTTCCTTGACCTCGAACTTGATCTTGGAGTAGCGCTCGATACCACGGATTTTGCGAACTTCCTTACCGGTAACAATGCTCAGTGCGGTACCTTCTTTACCGGCGCGGCCGGTACGGCCGGAGCGGTGAACGTACACTTCCGGCGCATCCGGCAGGTTGTAGTTGATCACGTGGGTGAGGTCGGAAACATCGAGACCACGGGCGGCAACGTCGGTGGCAACGAGCAGTTTGATGCGGCCTTTGCGGAAGCGGCGCATCACGTCGTCGCGCTGGGCCTGGCTCATGTCTCCGTGCAGGGCATCGGCGGCGTGGCCAGCGAAGCGGAGGTCTTCGGCCACACCGTTCACCTCGCGGCGGGTACGGCAGAAGATCACGGCGTACATGTCCGGGTCGAGCTCGATCAGCAGGCGCAGCAGCGAGAACCGGTCAGAGCCCCGTACCTTATAGTACTGGTGGACGATGTTGGAGTTGCCCGCATCAGAGTGGCCAACGCTGATTTCGGCCGGGTCGGTCATGTAATCCTCGGAGATCTTCTTGGCCTCCTTCGGCATCGTGGCACTGAAGAGGAGCGTCTGCTTCTCGTCCGGCGTAGCACCGAGGATGGCGTTAAGCTCCTCCTGGAAACCCATGTTGAGCATCTCGTCCGCTTCGTCGAGAACGACGCGCTTGAGTTCCCCGACCTTAAGTTTCTTACGGTTGATGAGGTCCAGCGTACGGCCGGGGGTGCCGACGATGATCTGCGCGCCCGCTTTGATGTCCTTAATCTGGTGGGTGATCGGTGCACCACCGTAAACGGCGACTACTTTCACGCCCTTGCGGAAGCGGCTGAAGGCGGCCAGATCCTTACCAATCTGGAGGCAAAGCTCGCGCGTTGGGCAGAGGATGAGGGCCTGCACGGCCTTAATGTCGGTATCGATGCCGTTCACAACTGGCAGGCCAAAACCGGCCGTCTTACCGGTACCGGTACGGGCCAGCGCGACGAGGTCGCGGTCGGATTCCATGATGACGGGGATGGCGGCTGCCTGTACGGGTGTGGGGGTGGTAAAACCGAGCTCCGCTACGGCTTGTTTGACGTCGTCCCGCAGGGCGCTGTCCTGAAAAGTTTCCAATTCGCTATGTTTGATGCCGGGAAAGCCTGAAGGTGACAGTAGTCACAACAGCCGAGCCCGAAAGTGAAAATTACGGGCGAATTGGCTTACCACAAAAGGTTCGTCGTTAAAGAGCGGAACCAGACCTTGTAAACCGGGAGATGCCCTGTTTGAGCGGGCAAAGGTAGGTAATCTATCCTAAACTCGCTAGTCGAATTCTTTTTTGTCGTTACTTGCTAGAATTATTATCCTAAGATCTATGACTTCATTCTTAAAAGTCCCCGCAGCCGTTCTCTGTTGCCTGGTTTCGCCAGCGTATATTTTACTTGGCCTGATCTTTTTGGACGAGTTACGGGTGATAGAATTCAGCCCATCTTCCGTTCCTTTTGCCGAGGTGGTGCCCCTTCTCATCGCTTCATCATTACTCACGCTCGCCTTTTGGCAGTTTTCGATTATTCGTAAGGTCATGGAGCAGCACGGCGCTACGATCGTCTACCTCATCGTTGTAAGTTTCAATCTCTTTTTGTGCAGTTTTTTCTTTTTTGTAGCTGTGGAAGAGTTAGTTCAATCATTTATTAGCTCGTGGCCGGAAATTTTCAGCAAGCTTATCGGCTTAATAAAGCGTTTTGCTTCTGGCGAATCAGTTGCCATTATCGCCCTCACCAGCTTAATTACAACCCCCATCATAACCGCCCTGAGCATCACCCTGGGCCTGGAAAAGAAGTCTGGTTTTGCGTGGTGCTCATTAAATTTTTTACTGATCATTCTGTTCCCCTTGGGTATTTTTTGGTTGCAGCCGAAGGTGCGGAAGGCGATTAAAGAACCAGCGGTTGAGATTACGGACCACTTTGGTATTTAGGGGCGCGGGCGCAGGTGCAAAGAAGGTTAACGGGCGAGGGGTCATCTGGATTTCCGGTATCCCTCCACCATCCGTATCACCTTCCCGTAGTTCAGCAGCCCTTCATGAATGCCCTGCGCCTTCAGGTAGGTATCGTAGGCGACATCACGGACGACGGGAGCGATGTCTTTGTACAGTTCCGAATTATCGTAGATAGCCTGGAGATCGTTGCGGACGCCGGGGTCGAGGTTTTCAGCGCGCCATTTCCAGTAGGCTTCGGGTTCTTGCTGGCGGAGCTTCCCGGCAATGCGCCGCCAGTAGTCTAGCCGGAAAGCGTAGGCGGGGAGGGGGTCTTTGGTTTCCTGGCCCGCGAGCCAGGCCCAGAAAGTGCAGGTGCCCTCGTCGCCAAAGCCGTAGGCGTGGGCCAGTTCGTGCGCACCGACGGGAATTTTTTGGAGTGGATGCAGCCCCGCATCCAGGTTACCCTCCCCCGCCCAGGGCCAGTAGACGCCGGCGGTACTCCAGCGGAGAAGGATGCCTTTGGGGTAGAGTTGGCGGAGGCGCGGCTGGCCAGGGTCCGGGTAGCCATGCTTGGTCAGGGCTTGCCGGAGGAGGCCTTTTACCGCTTGCTCGGGTTCTTGAAACAGGTCGGCGCTAAGGGCGTTGGTATCCGGGGTGATTCGGCTGCGCCAGCGGGCGAGCTCTGCGGCTTCGGAGTAGACACGCTCGCGCAGCTCGTCGGGGGTGGGCTGGTACATTGCAAAGCCGATCTGTTCGTTGACCTCTACCCGACCGTAGTTGAAGCCCCAGGCCAGGAGGAAAACGGAGACGAGCAGGGCTACGGAGTTTAAGAGGCGAACTCCCAGGTTCGTCCACGGCTTCCCTACCCCACCCTGCATCCTGCGGCCGCGCCGAAAAACGATGACGGTACGGATAAACCAAAAAACAACGCCCAACCAGAATACGTAAAACAGCGGAACGGGCAGCAACGGCAAGGTGTGGTCCCAAACGGTGCGCAGCCCAACAAACAAGCCCCGGCTGTACACCGTTTCGATGGCGAAAGCAGGCAATAACCAGCGCAACAACAGCAAAACCGCCAGCAAACTAACGGGCCAAAAGGATAAAAAAGTAACACTTTTGTGAGGCTTAGCGTCGGGATGCGTCAATTGATTGGTTCGTTTTGGTACCTGATTGCAACCATCGTAACGTATTGTTGTTGATATAGGTGTGCGATCTGCACAAAACTAAATTCTAATTATTATGGCTCTTCAGCTCACTGACGCTAATTTCAAAGAAACTGTTCTAGACAACGAAGGCATCACCGTCGTTGATTTCTGGGCACAATGGTGTGGCCCCTGCCGCGCGATCGGCCCCGTCATCGAAGAACTCGCAACAACCTACGAAGGCAAAGCCCAGATCGGCAAGGTCGACGTAGACGACAACCCCGAACTCAGCCAGCAGTATGGCATCCGCTCTATCCCCACCATCCTGATCATGAGGGGCGGTGAAGTACTGGAAACCATCGTTGGCGCGCCGAGCAAAGGCACCCTCGTTGACAAAATTGAGGCACAGCTGGTAGCGGCCTAGTTTCGCCCCGCTTTCGCTTGAAAGCTTGAGCCCCGCAACCTTGTTGGTTGCGGGGCTTTTGTATCCCCGGACTCCGCAGCGTCGCTACGCGACTTCGCTTCGTCCGGGGTTAATATCGTGTAATCGCTACGCGATAGCTTGTGTGGGAGGAACGGCACTGGCCGAAGCACACTCCGTGTGCGAGTTTACGAAGCAGCCTCCGGCTGCGAGACACGTTTTTGCAATAGCGTTGCCCAGCTGTAGTCATAAGGCTCGCGCTCAGAGAGCCCATCGTAAACATGCAGCCGGAGGCTGCTCAGACCAGCAAAAGCTACCGGTTTTCCGGGAGGCGGGGCTTGGATTTAAGGGCTAACTTTGCTTCAACTAATAAGTCATTCCCATGCGTTACCTCACCCTGCTCCTTCTAACCTTCGTCTGCGCTTTCGTTAGCGCCCAACAAACAGCGCCCTTTCTGCTCGAAATTGAACAGGGGCAGGTGCTTGCCTGGGAGGGGAACCTTGAGGTCGGCACGCCGTTGGCCTCGTTGGTCTGGGCCTGGAACTCCCAAAATGCCTGCTTCGTGGAGCCCCGCGAAGATCTTTTTACTGGCCATAATGTCTTCTACCAAACGGAAATTCCGAAGTATTCCACTATGGTTATTCGGCTGACCCCGAAGGATAAGAAAACCAACCTAAGCCTTTATGCTTACTCGGGCGGCGGCGGCGCGTTGCCGCCCGAGTTGCACAGTTGTGTGAGCTGCGAAGCTGACTTCAAAATCGACCAACGAGTCATTGGGCGTAAGCGCCCGCGCTACGTGCGGGAGGTAGAGCTGCGGGCGGTGAACCGGGCCTACCCCGTCACCATCGGAATAGTTGGAGCCGAAGGCCTGAATGAAGGAGACTACACACTAGAAATTTCTGTTGTGCGGAACCGGTAGGCAACTACGGGCTGTGATTGATAGAAGTTACTTCAGGTTTCCAGCCTTAACGAAAGCCATCACCGCCGCTACGAACCCTCATCGAGTAGAATTTCTCCCCGCGTACTGCCGCACATTGCTCCGTTGCGCTCCATCAGGCCCAGGTAAGCACCATAAATTTCTGCCTGAAGGCGTAAAAGCTTTAGTTCGTTGCGCAGCGCGCGCGCTTTCATCTTTAGCAAAGGCAAAGGGTTGGCACCTTCTTTTCCAGACATTCGAAGGCCCAGCGCTTCAAACTCTTGTCGCTCACGCAGGTATAATTCCGAAAAGGTATCGTACCGGCCGCAGTATTCCAAAAGTAGCTGCTGGCGGGATTCAAAATCTTTTTCTTCGGCACTGGCCTCCCGAACCTCTTCACGGCGAAGGGATTCAGCTTCCAACTCCATTTCTCTGACCTTCAGCTTTTGGTTTCCGGAGTTGGGCAGCTGCAGGGCAAGCCCGACGGAGAAGCGTTCACGGGCCGGGTCTTCGTGCGGCCCTCGATATCGTACCTGGGCGAAATCAAAGTACTGTTTTTGTTCGGCGCGTTCGAGTTCCAGTTCCCGATTGATGGTTTCCAGGTCGTAGGCGATCTCCGGGTCAGCTGCCCTTACTGCTGCTTTGCGAACGCGCCCACGAAGATTACTTAGTGGTACCATATCGGTAAAATCCAGGTTCTTGCCCCTCAGTCCGTAAGCTTCAAAATAGTAAGCGAGTTGATCTTGAACGGTGAGGTAATCAATTTGCAGATCAGTTTGCTCTTCGCGAATTTTGATAAGTTCGGACCAATCAAAATCCATACTTCCGGCCATGCGGTTCAGAACGGTAGCCTGATCAGTTCGGACCCTTTCCAGTTGTTGCAAAAGGTCGCCTTCCTGAGAGAGGAAGTAGACCTCAACCCAGTCGGCATAACGATCGGCCAGGGCCTGGCAGCGGTCTTCTTCTGCCTTAAAATCGGGAGCAAGTTCTAGATGGCGATAAAGACTTTCCTGGGCACGAACCTTTCTCCGGGTACTTGGGCTGAGGCGAAAAGTGTATTCCTGACGATCAAAATCAAAATCTCTGGTTTCCGTTCTAAGTTCATAGCTTTCGAACCATGGCATTTTCACGGCGCTGACCGTTCGAGCGGCCGTAGTAGTTTGTTCAACCAGGCTAAAAAACGTCTCTGTATTTACTTTTGGCTGAGCCATCAACGGAAGAGAAGATATTACTGCCAGAAAAACGGCCGCTACGAATAAGCGTAGTTTACATGTGTGTGGTTTCCTGTTGATCATATTTACGTTCAATAAAAGCGGCTATTGGGCAGAGTGAATTACCCGACGTACCCCTACCTTCTCCTTCTGCAAGAAAACATTCTCGCGGCTGATTTCAACGGTTACTTCCCGGCCGTAGGTTTTAAAATCAGGGAGTTTCCGGAGGCGACTCGGTGTTTCAACGATACGAGAGCCAAGGCCTACGACCTTCCCGACGTAGCGCGGCCCATCAGGCCGCAACGAATAAACCTCTAACTCATCGCCCAGGGCTACCCGGGCGGTTTGGTCTTCGTGTACATAACCGCGCACCAGGCTGGAATGTGGCTCGTAGAAGGTAAGCAAGGTTTCGTAAGATTGGACGTGTTCCTCTTCTTTAACGTTGATATTGCCGACCAAACCATCCGTAGGGGCCGTAATGGTAAAGGGTTGCACCTTCTGATCTTCTTCGAAAACCATTTCAGCTTCCAACCGACGAATTTGTTCTCTGAAGGGGCTGTTGCCCAGGCGGGTTTCTTTGATGAGGTTCGATTCACGAAGTTCTCTGGTACTGACCCTGCGCGCACGCTCGGCCGTCAGGTCAGCTATTTCATCTTCGAGTGGTTGGTAGTCAGCATTTTTAACATCGATCGTTTTTAAGCCTTCCGCCAGCGAGCGCTTGTAGGCTAGCTCTTTTTGCAGTGCAGCGATCTTTTGGTCGAGTTCAGCAAGGTTGTTCCCGCTACTTTGGCGAAGCTGGCTCAGTTCGTTTTCCCGACGCTGCCGCCAGATGTTTTCTTCGGCGCGGAGTTCGGCGATGCGGAATTTTTGGTCCGCAAGGGTTTCTTTGGCTTTGCGGCGGGAGACTTCCATCAGGGGCGCTCCGGCTTTGACGGCCTCTCCGGGCTGGATGTGAATACGGTCTACGACTACGGGGTAGTTGTAGTTGACGGCAGATTCGGTGCTTTCCGCGAAGCCAAAGAAACTGAGTTCATCCTCAGCTGGCGGCTTGAAGAGGAAAAACATGGACAGACCCAGTAGCAGTACCACCAGGTAAAAGAAGTTGAAGCGCATGGTGGTACTAAAGTTTGGTTTCCCGCTTTTTAAAATTGAGGCGGAGGTCTTCCAGCCCATCAATGGTGTTCAGGTCTTCGGCCAGCAGGGTGACGGAGCCTCGGGCACGCAGGCGGATCAGGTAGGTAAACTGCTGGAGGTTATCGCGGGAGAGCTCTTCAATCATCGGGCGGCCCTCCTCGTCGTAGCTTTTGACTTGCTTGTCGGTTAAGAAGCGAATTTGCTCCAGCTCAAAATCGCGGCACTGGCGGTAAAGAATCTTTTCAATGCCTTCGCGAACGCCATCTTCCTTCGGTACCTGAAGCCGGATCTCCCCGATCAATTCATTGTTGTTGCTCATGGGCGAGAAGCGAAGAATGATGGCTCCACAGCAAAAAACCAGGGTTCCCGTCAATGCAATTCCGAAGCCCAGTACACCGGTCGCGATGCCAACGCCAAGCGAAGCAAACATGAAGGTGATGTTGCGCGGGTCATCCAGCACCGTCCGGAAGCGGATGATGGAAAGGGCACCGATGATGCCCAGCCCCCGGGCCAGGCTATCCCCGATGGCCTGCATCACCGTAGCGGCTACAACGCCGATCAGGATGATGGCCTGCAAGAAATGCGCGCGGCGGTAGATGCTCTGTGTCGTGAGTTCGTATGTGATGGCAATGACCGATGACAGAAAGAACGCAAATAAAGTGGTTAGTAACACAACGTAAAAGGACGGAGTATCCGGGTTGTAGTTCAGCCATTCGATGTCAAACATGTGTTGTAAACCTTAGTGTTGTGGTGAAGATAGTAAAGTTGTTCGTTGCAAGGTGAACGACAGAAAAAAAGTCAAAAAACGTCGGCTACACCACAAAATAGAAGGTCCAAACTTACGTCAGGACCTTCCTAAGAAAAACACCTAAAACCCATATTCATATCATGAAAAACCTAATTCTTGTCTCGTTTTCCGTTGGGCTGTTTGTTTTCCCTCCGGGAGACACCTTGTAGACGAGCGTGAAAAAAAGCGGTCACTTAGTTTACGAGATTAAACATCTTAAAGGATTGTTAATTAGCGAGAAAGCAGAACGGTTACGCAAATAATTCTACCTTAGCCGGGCACACTTAGCGTACACGATCATGGAACACCTCACGGCATATTTAGCGGAATTTGTTGGCACCACCCTACTACTACTGTTTGGTTGCGGCGTTAATGCCAATGTGTCCCTGAAGGGTACTTACGGCCAGTCTAGCGGATGGATTGTGACAGCTTTTGGCTGGGCTATGGCGGTTTTCATTGGGGTATTTGTATCGGCGGAAGCCTCGGGTGCGCACCTTAATCCGGCGGTAACGCTGGCCCTTACCGTAACGGGAAAATTCCAGCTGGCCCTGGTACCAGGGTACCTTATCGCACAAGTACTGGGCGGCATTTTGGGGGCGACCCTTGCCTGGCTCCAGTACCGCCCGCACTACGAGGCGGAGGAAGACCCCGGAACGATTCTCGGCACTTTCGCTACCGCCCCGGCGATTCAGGACACGCCCTCCAACTTCATTTCTGAGTTTCTCGGCACCGGCGCTTTCGTCATTGCGGTGCTTTACCTCACGGCTCCGAACCTGGGAACGCCAGACGGGAAGCTGGGCTCCTTAGACGCCCTTCCCGTAGCGCTGGTCGTACTCGCCGTTGGTCTTGGCCTGGGCGGTTCAACTGGCTATGCGATCAATCCGGCGCGCGACCTGGGGCCGCGGATCGCCCACACTTTCTTACCAATTCCGGGCAAGGGAGACAGTAACTGGAGCTATTCCTGGATTCCAATTGTGGGGCCTTTGCTGGGCGCGGCCGCAGGTGCCGTGATTTGGATGGTGTTGCAGTAGCGTACACTACCTTTGTGCCGTGACCATTCTCCTCTCCATCACACTCCTCTTGTGTATGCTCGGCGTACTCCACACCTACGTGCTCTACCCCTGGTGGGTGGTTTCGGGGGCGCGCACGCAGGTGCAGGGCAAGGTTAAAGCGCAAGTCTCCGAAGGCCCCTGGCCACCGGTAGCCGTACTGATGGCGGCCCACAACGAAGCATCCGTCATCAACGAAAAACTCCAAAGCCTCGCCGCACAGAATTACCCCGGCCAGCTCAACGTCTACATCGGCAGCGATTGCAGTACCGACCAAACCAACGACATCCTGACCGCCTGGGCCGAAAAAGACAGCCGCTTCCACCCCACCCTCTACACTACCCGCCAGGGCAAACCGGGCATCATCAACCAACTGGTGAAGACCGCCACCCTCCACCCTCCAACTTCCACCCTCCAATTAATCATCACCGATGCCTCCGTAATCCTCCGCCCCAACACCATCACCGAGCTCATCCGCCCCATGCGGGAAGACGAGCGCATCGGCGTTGTGGATGCAACCATGATCCAGACCGGAGGTACCGAAGACGGCATCGGCCAGGCCGAAGAAAGCTACATTGACCGGGAGGTGACCATCAAGCGGGCCGAAGGCCGGCGGTGGGGGGCTATGGTTGGCCCCTTCGGCGGCTGCTGGGCCATCCGGGCGGAGGCTTATACTCCGGTCCCCGATAATTTTTTGGTCGACGATTTTTTCCTCTGCATGGCCGCCTACGAACAGGGTTACCTCGGCATCAGCCGCCCGGAAGCCGTCGTCGAAGAAGCCGTTGGCCAATCCATCAAAGACGAGTTCCGCCGCAAGGTCCGCATCAGCAGCGGCAACTGGCAAAACCTGATTCGCTTCCGCAAGCTCTGGTGGCCCTTCTGGAAAAACCCGCTGGCCTTTGCCTTTTTCAGCCATAAGGTGCTCCGCTGGTGGACCCCCTTTTTACTACTGATCGGAGGCATCGCCTGGGCCATCCTCATCGTATCTTCGGGCTACGAAAGCAACTATTGGTTCGGTGTCTTGTTCGCCACAGTGGTGAACGTGCCAATCTTTTTATTGCTGCTTGATATACCACTCTCTATACTTGGCGTCAATTTTCGCCCGGCCCGTTACACCCACTATTTTCTAGCGATGAACGCCGCCCTGCTGGTCGGCTTTTATCGTTACCTAACCGGAATCAAATCAAATGTCTGGCAACCATCTCAACGTCACTGACGCAACCTCCGCACCGACTAACCAACGGCTGCAACTCAATACCATCGAAGAAGCCGTGGCCGACATCCGGGCCGGTAAGATCGTCATCGTAGTTGACGACGAAGACCGGGAAAACGAGGGCGACTTCGTCTGCGCCGCCGAGCGCGTCACCCCCGAGGTCATCAACTTCATGGCCACCTACGGCCGCGGGCTCATCTGCACCCCCATCGAAGAAGAAAAAGCCGACCGCCTCGGCCTCACCAAAATGGTAGAAGCCAATACGGACGTACACGAAACGGCCTTCAGCGTCACCATCGACCTGATCGGCCACGGCTGTACCACCGGCATCTCCGCCTACGACCGCGCCACCTGCATCCGCCGGATGACGGAGCACTCCGCCAAGCCGACCGACTTCACGCGCCCCGGCCACGTCTTCCCGCTCCGCGCCGTGAAGGGCGGCGTGCTGCGCCGCACCGGCCACACCGAAGCCGCCGTAGACCTGGCCCGCATGGCCAACCTCTACCCCGCCGGCGTGATCGTCGAGATCCTTAAGCCCGACGGCGAAATGGCCCGCCTGCCCTACCTCATCGAACTCGCCAAAGAGCACGACCTGAAGATCATCAGCATCGAAGACCTCGTCGCCTACCGCCTCCAAACCGAACGCCTCGTGGAATGCGAGTTCAGCATGGACCTCGACACGCGCTACGGCCCCTTCAAGCTCTACGCCTACCGGCAAACGACCAACAACGACGTCCACCTCGCCCTCACCCACGGCGAATGGCTGCAGGACGAACCCGTACTCACCCGCGTACACAGCAGCACCAGCAGCCGGGATCTGCTCCACAACCTCCTGTCTGGTTACAGCACCGGCCTCCACGGCCCGCTGGAAAAAATCAGCGAGGCCGGCAGCGGTGTCCTCCTCTTCATGCGCCCGCATCAGGACGGCAGCGAAATCATCGCCGGCCTCCGCCTCCTCAAAAGCCGGATGCTGG
The DNA here is from genome assembly GCA_964458975.1 of uncultured Lewinella sp. Taxonomy (GTDB): domain Bacteria; phylum Bacteroidota; class Bacteroidia; order Chitinophagales; family Saprospiraceae; genus Neolewinella. The sequence goes on from CAYWMW010000047.1 coordinate 11,625, forward strand.
ACGGGCAAAACGCAAAGCTCACCCAACCGGCCAGTATGGACCAACGGGACTTCGGCATCGGCGCGCAGATTCTGCGCGACCTTAAGGTTTCCAAGCTGCGCATCCTCAGCAATAGCCCGCGCAACCGGGTCGGGCTCGAGGGGTACGGACTGGAGGTCGTTGAGTTCGTAGGGATGTAAGCTGGTCGATGCAGCCTCCGGCTGCGAGTTTACGATGCTCACTTCGTGTGCGAGACTTTAAACCTCTCGCAGCCGGAGGCTGCATCGTAAGCTCGCACACGGAGTGTGCTTCGTACAGGTCATCTCGTTCCTCTAGGCTAGGATTCAACGAATCTTCGGTACGCCAGAGGAGCCAAATATTGCGGAGCACCTCATCTAAAACCTTTCTTGGCACCGGCGGCCGCGCCCCAATAATCATAGGGCGCGCACGCGGGATGCAGGGAAGGGTAAGAAATCCGGTAGAAACTAATCTGCCTATACACCCACTAATTTCGCAGAAACCTCTCTGTGTTACTTGTGTTCTTTGTGCTCTCTGTGTCCTTTGTGTTCTCTGTGCCCTCTGTGCTCTTTGTGCTTTACCTGGGAACTTTGGATGAAGCGGGGATTGGCCGAATCAAACGCTAGAAAAGAGCGCGGATTTTAGGCGGATTTCGCGGATGAACGCGGATTTCTTATCTTACAGTTACTAGAATTCGTAAACACCAACATCAAATGTCTACTTTCATCAAAACCTACATCACCGCTGCCCCCTGGCGAGCGATTTTACTTTACGGGCTGATTTTTGCGATCCTCGTGGGCGGTATTCAGGTGCTGGTTCGCTACAAAAATGGTGAAAGTTACACCTCCGGAAGCTGGTACGAAGAACTGGCGATGTGGTACGTAGCGGGTATGTTCTCCAAGTACGTTACCTGGCGTGCAGAAGGAGCCATTGAGCGTAAAAATGCGCGTTGGAAGGCGAAGAAAAAGTAAAGCTGCTTTTTGGCTAAACAGACAAAGTTGAAGCTCCTGAGCCTCATCGGTTGGCTATTTCCAGGCGATTGTTGGTGTGGTCAACGTCCGGGAATGCGTCGGGCACCAGCTCCACCGAAAGCAGGCTTTTCGTATCCTCCAGTACTACTTGAACACTAGAGTTACCCTCCGCCCAAATCTGTGGAGATTGCTTAAAGAACTGGGTTCGGCCGTCCTTATAGTTCAACTTCAAGGTAAGTGGAACGGGGCATTCCGCCAAGGTTTTCGACGGTGATCGTTGTGCCTTCCAGGCCGCTGATCGCAAGTTCGGCGTAGCCGTAGCCAAACACCCATTTCTGCCAGAACCAATTCAGGTTCTGCCCGCTTACGTCGTTGGAGGTATACATGAAATCGTACGGCGTCGGGTGGCGCTCCGCCCAGCGGTTGAGGTAGGTTTTTTGAACTCCCGTGGCATGTACAGGTCGTCTTGTGCACTCAGGTTGCAACTCGCCAGTACAATCAGCGCAATCATCAAGTATTTTAGCATAATATCCTTTTGGACCAGTTAGAAAAACACAATATTCTGGGTCCCCGCTTAGCCAACCTTCCCCACCAGGGTAATCTCAACCGGAGCATCGGAAGGCAAGGAGGCCACCCCGATTGCAGCGCGGCTTCCGATACAACCAGCGCCGAGTTGCTCCATAAGAAATTCGGAGGCGTAGTCGGCCAACTTAGAGTGCAGTTTATACCCTTGCTCTGCGTTAAGGAAGACGTTGAGTTGCAGGATCAGTACAAGTTTTTCCCCTTCGCCCAGGCAAGCCTTTGCAGCCGTTAAAGCGTTTGAAACGGCCAAGATTACGGCCTCCCGGTGCGCCTCCAGCGGGTCTCCTATTTTGATGGCACCCAAATACATCAGCTTCCCCGCCTTACGGGGCGTCATGCCTGAAGTGTAGATCACATCTGCGTGCCTGACGGCGGGCAGGTACTTCCCCTGCGGGATGGGTTGGTCGTTGGCGAGGCTCATACGCGATATAGTTCTACCATTTTTACGATCCGCTTTGCCGCAGCTACGGCCGCAGCGTGGTCTTGAGAAAAATTCAGCCGGATGCTGCTCGTGAACGATGCCGCAAACTCCGTACCTGGAGTAACGGTAACCTCTGCCTGGTGGCGCAGCAGTCGCACGAAGGTGAGCAGGTCTACGCTCAACTCGGGCAGCTTTGGAAAAATATAGCTCCCCGCCTGCGGTGTAGAGGTTGGCAAACCAGCTTCCCGGAAGATCACCAGCAAGTCGTCCCGAATAGCTTCGTGTTCCCTGATCCGGTTTTCCATCCAGCCGGAGGGCTCCGCAAACCAGGTTTTAAGTGCTGCCTGGCTGTATCCGGCAGCACGCAGAGAAACGATTGCCTGTAGGCGCTCCATCCGATCAATCAGGCGCGAAGTACCAAAGGCAACTCCGAGACGAAAGCCACTCAAGGATTCCGTCTTCGATGGCCCCATGATCGTGATCAGATTTTGTGGCGCGGCAGCACCGGCCCGCAGGTGGGTGTAGCTCTGCCCCGAATACAGCATCCGGGAATACAGCTGGTCAACGATCACGGTAACCTGATGCACTTCCGCCAGCCTGGCAATTGACGCTATCGTATCGGCACTGTACACAAGGCCCGTAGGGTTGTTGGGCGTAGAAAACACCAGTACTTCCGTACCGTTTTTAAACGCTGCTTCCAGGCTGCTCAGGTCCAGACCTCTTTCGGCGGAGGCCTCTTCGTAGTTCAGCGATATGGGCATCACCTCCCCGCCGAAAAACTTAACGAGCTTGCGGTTGGCAAAGTAATCTGGTTCCACCACCGCCACCTTGGTACCGTTAGTTACCGTAGCACCGAGTGCCAGAAAGAGAGCTCCCTGCGTACCCGGCGTTATGATCAATTCACGGTCTGCGGCAACAGCTTCCCCCGTAAACGCACTTATCTTCTCCGCCACCTGCTTACGGATAGTAGCATCGCCACGGTACTCCGTGTAGGCTTGGCTTCCACCCTGATGGAACCCATTATCCCACGCCTCCCGGGCACCGGGTGTTGGGGGGAAAGCATCTACATCTCCGTGCGAGAAATCAACCGGTGTACCTGCTAGTTTTTCACCGCGCATAATGGTATTCAGATCACTTAAATCCTGACGTACTTCCTGGCCCGGTGCATTCTTCGCTTCCAGCGCTTTAAACTTATCTTCAAGGCTTATCATCATCTTTCGCTAAGTATTCTGTTTAACTAAATTAACGTGCTTGAGCGTACCCGAAATCAATCGATTTCGGGCAGCATCAAATATACATTAAATACGGGGTATTATTTAATCAAGGACAAGTAATACTCCCTTGGGGGTTGCGGAATAATAAGTTATTCTGGTGACCACGCGGTAGCAGCGAAGTTAAAATGAGTGATCGTGGTCCTGATGGAGTTCGAGACGGCGCAAGCATAGCCATAGCTACGGTTGTGACGGCTCGAACTCCATCAGGGCCGCGAGCGCCATTTTTTAAACGGATAACTTATTGTTCCGCAACCCCTTACTTAGGCCCGGCAGCAATCACCGCCGGATCAGCCGCATCGGCAAAGGCCTTGAAGTTCTCGTTGAACAAGCCCGTCAGCATTTGTGCTTTTTTGTCGTAATCGCCCTCGTTGCGCCAGGTATCGCGTGGGTTCAGGATGGCGTTCGGCACGTCCGGGCAGCGGCGTGGGATGGAGAGGCCAAAGAAAGACTCTTCGTGGAACTCCACATCGTCTAACGCACCGGTCAGGGCGGCTTTGATCATGGCGCGGGTATAGGTAAGCTCCATCCGGGCGCCGGTGCCGTAGGCTCCGCCACTCCAACCGGTGTTGACTAACCAGACGTTGATCGGGTTGCCCTCCGCAGCAGCTTCTTTGAGTTTTTTCCCGAGCATATCCCCGTATTTGGTGGGGTGCAGCGGGATGAAGGGTGCGCCGAAACAAGCCGAGAACGTCGCCAGCGGTTCTGTGATTCCGGCTTCGGTTCCGGCGATCTTGGCTGTGTATCCTGAGATGAAATGGTACATCGCCTGCTCGGGCGTGAGGCGGCTGATGGGAGGCAGCACCCCGAAGGCATCACAGGTAAGGAAGAAGATGTTACGGGGCAGGTCTCCACGCGAATTGTACATGATGTTATCGATGTGGTAGATCGGGTAACTCACGCGGGTGTTCTGGGTGATCGTACTCTTTTGGTAGTCCGGCGTATGGCCGTCTTCCTTCAGGTCGATATTTTCCAGCATCGCGCCGTAGCGGATGGCTTTGTAGATCTGGGGTTCCTTGGTTTCGGACAGGTCAATCACCTTGGCGTAGCAGCCGCCTTCGAGGTTGAAGACGTTGGCCTGGCTCCAGCCGTGCTCGTCGTCGCCGATCAGGCGGCGGTCAGGGTCGTTGCTGAGGGTGGTTTTTCCCGTACCGGAGAGGCCGAAGAAGAGGGCGGTATCGCCCTTGGTGCCTACGTTGGCCGAGCAGTGCATACTCAGCACGTCGCGCTCGGTCGGCAACACGAAGTTGAGGACCGAGAAAATCCCCTTCTTGATTTCACCGGTGTACGCTGACCCTCCGATGATGATGGTTTGCTTCGAGAAATTGATGATGCTGAAGTTCTCCTGCCGGGTACCGTGGATGGTGGGGTCGGCCATGCAGCCGGGGAAGGCGAGGATGGTCCACTCGTCGGTCTTCAGGTTTTTGTGCGTCTTGCCGTCGGGCCGCAAAAACATATTGTAGGCGAAGAGGTTCTGCCAGGGCTGCTCGGTGTAGACCTTGATTTTGATCTGGTACTTGGAGCTGGCACAGGCGTAGGCATCGCGCACGTACACCGTCTCTTGGTTTTGGGCGTACTCCAGCATCTTGGTTTCCAGGGCATCGTAATACCCACTGGCTATGGGCTGGTTGATTTCTCCCCAGTCTACGCTATCACGGGTGATGTCGTCTTCAACGATGAAGCGGTCTTTGGGGGAGCGGCCGGTAAACTTCCCGGTATTAACGATCAGCGCTCCGGTGTCCGAGAGGTGCCCTTGATCCGTACGGATGGTGGCCTCCACGAGGGCGGAGACGGAGAGGTTCTCCTGCAAATTAGGGTGTTGCATGTATTTGATTGACTTGGTTAGGCTAAACAAAACTAAAATCAGCAACCAAAAATGGTGGTGGTGCCGCTGATCTAACGCGAAGGTAACCAGCTAAAGGGAAACTATGTTTGAATACAGGTAATTCTTTGGGCGCGGACGCAGGTGCAGTGAAAGGTTTTTGAAATCAGCTCCTCCGGCAAGGGCTTACTTACGAAGTAAGAGTCAGAGTTCAGAAATCAGAGTTCAGAAATCAGAATTTAGAAATCAGAGTTCAGACATCAGAGTTCAGGC
>CAYWMW010000047.1:17061-21121 GCA_964458975.1 uncultured Lewinella sp.
TCAGAGTTCAGAAATCAGAATTTAGAAATCAGAGTTCAGACATCAGAGTTCAGGCATCAGGTGTAGGGTGATAAGAATGTTTGACGCTTCGGTGCGCTACGAGCGCTCAGACCGAAATTCACACACAACAAACTCTAAACCCATCCCCCCCACCCGCGTTACCCCAACATGAAAATCTACACCAAAACCGGAGACAAAGGCCAAACCGGACTCTACTCCGGCAAACGCCTCAGCAAAGCCCACCCCCGCGTTGAAGCCTACGGAACGGTAGACGAGCTCAACGCTTTCGTCGGCCTCCTGCGCGACCACCTCAAAAGCAAAGACCTGAAGGCCGAGCTCCTCGCCCAGCAGCACCACCTCTTCGCCCTCGGCGCTGCTATGGCCGACGACCGCCCCGGGCAGGCCTACAAACTCCCCGAAGACGCCGCCCCCAACCTGGAAACCAGGATGGACGAAATGAACGAGGCCCTCCCCAAAATGACCCACTTCATCCTCCCCGGCGGAGCGCCCGTACTCAGCTACGCCCACCTCTGCCGCACCGTCTGCCGCCGCGCCGAACGCCGCACCGTAGAACTGGCCGAAACCGTTGAGATGGACGCAAGCATCATCATCTACCTCAACCGCCTGAGTGATTATTTCTTTGTCCTGGGCCGGTTCGTTGCTCAGGCGGAAGGGATTGAGGAGGTTAAGTGGATATCTTAAAAGACACATTAGTAACCCATACCGAGCAGTACGCACCCAAGGCTAAAGCTCCACGGTCATCAAAGCACCTCCCGCAAAACCTCCACCAAACGCTCAATCTCCGCCTCAGTATTAAACGCGTGCAAACAAACCCGCAAGCGTTCACTCCCCTCCGCCACCGTGGGCGAGCGGATGCCCTTTACCAACAGCCCCGCTTTCCGGCACGCGGCTTCTGCGGCCATGACCGACGCGTTGCCCGGCAAGCTAATGATCTGAATCGGGCCATCGCTGGCAGATAAAGAAGTTTCTACACCCGCAGCCGACATCCCCGCCCGAAACGTCTGGATGGCGAGGCGGAGACTGGCCATCCGCTCTTCGTGCAGTGCTTCTATTTTGTCGTAGGCCTCCCCGATTCCGCGCCACTGCGCCGGGGCCGGACCGGTGGTATAAATGAACGGGCGGCAGGTATTGATGAGGTAATCGCGTAAAGCCGTGGAGCCCAGTACTGCTGCGCCGTGTGCGCCAAAAGCCTTACCGTAGGTTATCACGGTAGCGAATACTTCGTCTTTGATACCGAGTTCAACGACCAGGCCCCTACCCTGCGGCCCGTCTACGCCGCCGGAGTGGGCTTCGTCTACGATCAGGTGAGCGTTGTGTTCTTTGCAAAGGGCAGCCATTTTGGCCAGCGGAGCAACGTCGCCGTCCATGCTGAAGCGGCCTTCGGTGAGTACGAAAAGCTGGCCCTGGCTTTTCATCTTTAACCGTGCATTGCGGAGTGTTTCTTCCAGGTCGTTGTGCGGAAACTTTGCTGCGCGCGCGAAGCCTAGCCGAATTCCGTCGCGGCAACTGGCGTGCATCAACTCGTCGTAGAGGATGACGTCTCCGCGCTTCAGGATGGCCGAGAGGAGACCGAGGTTGGCGGTGTAGCCGGAGTTAAAAACCAGTGCGGCGGGGTGACCGTGATACGCAGCAATCCGCCGCTCCAAAGCCTGGTAGTGGTCCGCATCTCCGGAGATGGAACGGGAGCCGGTTGCGCCAGACAATGCTTCTTTACCCTCCCCCTGCACCTGCGCGCCGTCGCCCGAAAAACGCGCCAGGCCCAGGTAATCGTTGGACCAGAAATCTACCCCCTCCACCGTACCCGCCAGCGCCCGGTGGTTGCCGGCGGCGTGAATCTTTCCCAACCTGTTCTTTAAAAAATCCGCCATGCTGAACGCTAGTCTTCCCTACAGACTGTTTGACTACTTTACTTTGTAACTGTTTAACTCCTTTACCATTCCTCCATCTCATGAAAGAGCCCCCAAACCTGGTCTTCGCGCGGTACCTGGGCCGTGATTTTCACCGGAACTTTCTTGACCGGATGGATGAATTCCAACGTACGAGCGTGCAGGTTGATGTTGGTATCTTCGTTGCGCAGGCGCGAGCCGTACTTGATGTCGCCCCGGATCGGGGTGTTCAGCTGGTCGGCCAGCTGCACCCGAATCTGGTGCGGGCGGCCGGTGTCCAGCTGGATGGAAAGCAGAACGTTGGTACCGATGCGGCCCAATAATTTATAGCTCAATTTCGCCATTTTAGCGCCTTTATGGCGGTTAGAGTCGGCCTTGGGTACGATTTTGCTCCGGTTTTTACTCGTGTCCTTATATATGTAGCCCTTCAGTTTGCCCTCAATCGGGCTCGGCTGATCGGTCACCACGGCCCAGTAGGTCTTGGTTATTTTCCGGTCCTTGAACAAGTCGTTCATGCGCGCCAGAGCCTTACTCGTGCGGGCAAAAAGGATGACACCGCTGACCGGGCGGTCCAGCCGGTGGATCTGCCCGAGGAATACTTCTCCGGGCTTATTGTAGCGGTGTTTGATGTAGCTTTTCGCCCAGTCCATCACGGTATTATCGCCCGTTGCGTCGCCCTGACTCAGGACGCCGGCGGGCTTATTGATAGCGATGAGGTGATTGTCTTCGTAGAGAACCTGGAAATTCATAGTTGGTATTGTGGTTCGGTGGTTCGGTGGTTCGGTGGTTCGGTGGTTCGGTGGTTTACGCAAAGATCGTCTTCTTGCGCTTACAACAACCAAAACGGGCAATATATCATTTAAGAATACTACCAACTTCCTCCGAATGCCCGACCACAGTGCCACCGCACCACCGAACCACCAAACCATCACTTTGGGTTTTTCCCCCTGCCCCAACGACACCTTCATTTTTGACGCGCTCGTCCACGGCCGTATTGATACCGAGGGCCTTTCCTTCGCCGTCCGATTGGGCGATGTGGAGGAGCTGAACCAACTCGCTTTTGCGGGTGAATTGGACGTGACCAAGCTGAGCTACCACGCCTTTGGCCACCTCACGGAGACCTACGCGCTACTCAATGCCGGTAGTGCGCTGGGGCGGGGCGTCGGTCCGCTGCTGGTAACTGCGGATAAAAATTTAGCGGAAGATTTTTTGGCGCGCACGCAGGTGCAGGGAAAGGTTTTTGAAAGCAGTGCCCTACCGCCCGCAGCCCCCGTCGCAATCCCCGGCAAGTACACCACCGCCAACTATTTGCTCGGTCTGGCCCTGCCTCAGCTAACCAATAAGCAAGAAGTCCTCTTCTCCGACATCGAAGAACGGGTGCTCTCCGGAGAATTTACCGCAGGCCTACTCATCCACGAAAACCGCTTCACCTACCACGAGCGCGGCCTCCACAAGCTTATGGACCTCGGCGAATACTGGGAATCCACCACCGGCCACGCCATTCCACTCGGCGGCATCGTCATCAAAAGATCGCTTCCGCAGGAAGTGCAACGGCGGTTTGACCGGGTGCTGGCCCGCTCCGTCCGGTACGCGTTTGACCACCCTGATGCCTCCGCTGCTTACGTAGCCGCGCACGCCCAGGAGATGGACGTGGAGGTACGCCGCAAACACATCGCCCTGTACGTGAACCAGTATTCTCTAGACCTTGGCGAGGAGGGCCGTGGTGCCGTAGCCGGGTTTTTAGCGCAGGGGCGGGAGCGCGGGGTGGTCCCCGCTGGGCGGGAGGATTATTTGGTGTAGGGTGTGAGCTACAGCGCAGGTGTGCACTACACATAGCACAGCTTCGCGGTGCAGTTTTTCTTGTGGGAGACGCTGCCGTAGCCCAAAACTGCGCTGCGTCTTGGGTTACTAATGTCAAATCCTAGGCTGTCTAATCTGACGGTCTTACCCCGTACCGGGTTTTTACCCGCAAAACGCAGAGCGTTTTCTTTAAAATAGCCCCTTTCGCTACGCGGCTACCTCCGGTGGTCCGCCGAGCCTGGGGCGAGGCTTGTTGGAGAGGGGTTGGGGAGAGGTTACCAAGGGCTAAACACGACTAAGGGGTCGCGGAATAATAAGTTATTCTGGTGACCACGAAGTAGCAGCGGAGCTAA
>CAYWMW010000048.1:0-20868 GCA_964458975.1 uncultured Lewinella sp.
CTAGAACCAACCAGCGCCCAAATTGCGGAACGGCCAGGGGATGGAGGCCAAAATCACGACCAGGCCGAGCAGGTAAAAGATGCCGACGGTTTTCCAGCCTTTATTGATGCCCGCCTGGCGCTTTGCTTTGGAGTAGCCTACGGTGACCAGGATGATGCCGAGGATCATACCAACAAGGTGCTCTACGGTGTAAAAGCGGGTAACGGAGTTGCTCATCACGCCTTCCTCAAAACTAACGAGTGGGCTAAGGAATAAGTAGAGCACCAGGCCGAGCAGCAACTGAACGTGAACGGAAATAAGCCCGAAGAGCGCCAGTTTGTTTTTTGCGGGGTAAACAGTGCCACCGTTTCTTTTGCCAAGGGCGTTTACGATGGTAAGGACGAGCAGGACCAAAACGACCCACCGAAGACCGGAGTGAGCGTGTTTGGCAGCGAGGTAGACATATTCCATAATGGGGTAGCTTTCTTGTGAGGGCGTAAGATAGTAATGTAGTACGGTAGTAATGTAGTCGTCGTTCCTGGGTTGGTGGCCAAACTACTTCAAGTCAAGAATATTCCCCATCCCGTAGCAGCGTCGGCAGCGGGCTTCGTAGAGGTCGGTTTCGCCGAGTACGACGGTATCCTGGCTTTGGGTTTTGCGGTAAGAGTGGGTAGCCAGTGCGCCGCAATGCGAGCAGATGGCGTGTACTTTGGTGATGTACTCCGCAACGGCCAGGAGTTGGCAGATGGGGCCGAAGGGCTTGCCCCGAAAATCCATATCAAGGCCAGCGATGACGATTCGTTTGCCCCGGTTGGCGAGTTCGATGACGTGGTCTACTACGGCTTCTTCGAAGAACTGGGCTTCGTCGAGGCCTACAACGGTAACCTCCGCAGACACGTCGAGCAGCTTGCTGGTGTCTGAAATGGGGGTGGCCAGGAGGGAGTTGCGGTCGTGAGAAACGACCTTGGACTCGCCGTAGCGGGTGTCAATCTTGGGTTTGAAAACCTCGACCTGCTGCCCGGCGATGCGGGCGCGCTTCAACCGGCGGATTAATTCTTCTGTTTTCCCAGAAAACATACTGCCACAGATAACTTCTATCCATCCGCTGCGTTGACCGCTAAAGTGAGGCTCTAAGAACATAGTTTCTTGGTCTTTTGATTTGGCGTTCCTTAGCTGGCTGGCCGCGTGTGTTACCACAAATGCTGCTAACGGTGCGCGGGCCAAACCGAAAGGATAAATTATCTTCGCGCTAAAGTACCGCATCCTTAGTTGAGATGCTAACGAATTAACCGTCTAACGACTTAATACACTAACGAACTGCCCCAACGTATGTCCCAGTCTTCCGCCGACCGCCTGATTAGCCGCATTACCGCCTTGCACAAAAGCCTTCAGTTAGACGAAGGGGCGCAGCCTTCCGCCATGGAGCGGGACCTGATGCTCGGGTACCTCCGGGAGCTGTACGAGTTGTACGCCGAAGCGGGAAGGGTAGGGGTGAAAACCGTGGCCCCTCCCACTGCTCCTTCACCTCCCCCGGCACCTGCGCCCGCGCCGCCGCCTTATGTGCCGCCAGCGCCTGCCGCTCCCGCAGCAGAAGTGCAACCACCGGAGGCGCCGCCAGCACCAAAACCTGCGCCCCCGAAACCGAAACCGGCTCCCGTAGCCGAGGAGCCTCAACCCGCGCCCGCGCCTCCGCCCGCCCCGAAACCGGCCCCTGCTCCGGCACCCATAGCAGCTCCGGTAACTACCGCCGCTTCCGGTGCGGTAAAGGCACTCTTCGTTGAAGACCCCCACGCCAACCCTTTCGGCCGCCAACCGTTGAAGGACCTGACCAAGTCGTTGACCATCAATAACCGTGTACTTTTTACCCGTGACCTGTTCGGTGGCGACAACGAACTGCTGAACACCACCCTGCGTACGCTAAACACATCAGGCTCGGAAGCCGCCGCCCAGCCGGTGCTGGAAAGCCTTGCCCGCCGCTTTGACTGGACGGAGGAAGACAAGAAAGAAACCGCCCGTGAATTCATCGAATTAGTCCGCCGCCGCTATGCTTAAAACCAGCCTGAAAATAGTTCTTGCCCTTGCCCTTGCCTTCATCGCCTACCTCTTTTGGCAGGCAGAAATATCCAATTCCGTCCGCCCCGCAGTACTGCAAATGGAGGCCGGACCAACGGACACTGACGTGACCACCATCGCCTTCGGCAGCTGCAACCGCCAGGGTGAACCCCAAGAGTTTTGGCCAATGATCGGTGCCCACCAACCCGACGCCTGGCTCTGGCTCGGAGACATCATCTACGCCGACCGCTACGGCATCGACGAGCTGGACAACGAATACGCCAAACTACGCGAAAACCCAACCTACGCCAGCTTCGTGGAAACGGTGCCAAAGGTCTACGGCATCTACGATGACCACGACTACGGCCTCAACGACGGCGGTAAAGAATTTGAACATAAAGACAAAGCCAAAGAAAGCCTGCTCCATTTCCTCGACGTGCCGGAGGAGGCCGCAGTGCACAACCATGAAGGTGCCTACCAAAGCTACCTCATCGGGGAAGGCGAACGAACCGTGAAGGTGATTCTGCTGGACAGCCGCTACTTCCGCGATGCCGTGGTACGGCCAACCCAAAAAGGCCACCGCTACGGCCAGAACGAAACCGGCGACATTCTGGGCGATGCCCAGTGGGCCTGGCTGGAGGCCGAGCTGCAAAAGAACGAAGCCGCCGCCCACGTGATCGCCAGCAGCATCCAGGTGCTGCCCGAAGAACACGGCTACGAAAAGTGGGCCAACTTCCCCTCCGCCCGCCAGCGGATGCTCGACCTGCTGAAGACCACCCAGCCCAACCTGCCCCTGCTCATCAGCGGAGACCGGCACATCGCGGAAATCAGCCAGGTGAACGTGGCGGATTACCCCGTTTATGAGGTGACCTCCAGCGGCCTTACCCACTCCTACGAAGCGGCGGACGAAGAAAATGCCTACCGCATCAGCCCGCTCATCGGGGTGAAAAACTACGGCCTGCTGCACTTCGTCTGGAAGAGCGAAGGCCCCGAGCTCCTCGCCGAAGTGCGCGGCATCGACGACGATAAACTACTGGCCAGTCTGGGCCTGAACCAAGCCCTGGCTACCACCGATAAAACAGCCCTTTCCAAAACAATTTACGCCAACTCAAGTATGCCCACCGAACTCAAGCCCTGCCCCCAAAGCCCCAACTGCGTTAGCACCCAAACCGACCAGGAGGCAAAAAAACGAGACCCCATCGCCTATACCGGCTCACTGGCCGACGCAAAAGCCCGCCTCGTGAAAGCCATCGACGCAATGCCCCGCACGCGCCTGAAAACGGAAACCGAGAACTACCTGCACTACACCTTTAAAACCCGCATCATCCCCTTCATCGACGACGTAGAGTTTCTCTTCGACGACGAAGCCAAACTGATCCACTACCGCAGCGCGAGCCGCGTAGGGCACAGCGATATGGGGGCTAATGCGCGGCGGATGGGGAAGGTCGTTGCGGCGTTTCAGGCTGCGGGAGAGTAAGGTGATCTTGTGGCTGCTGCCGCAAGAACGAAGTGAGCATCCACGTCTTCCTCGGCTGAGGTTACGAGTGAAGCGAGCGTCTAAACTCCAACAAGTAGCAGCGGTTAAACCACAAAACCACCGTACCACAAAACCACATCGCCACATCACCAATAAATTCCACAGCCAGGAGCGCCTGAAATCCCGCAAGGAGATTGGGCGGCTATTCGGAAAGGCCGGTAAATCGGTCAATTCCTACCCCATTCGTTTGGCTTTTGCCGAAGCGGCGGAGCAGCGGGGGCCGTTTCCTTTTCAGGCGGCATTTGTCGTCCCGAAGCGCCGCTTCAAAAAGGCAGCGGACCGCAACCGGATAAAACGGCTAATGAAGGAGGCTTACCGGCTGAACAAGCACCTCATTGGCGCGCACACCGAGCCGGGCGTAGTGCCGGAGCGGCAGTTTGCGCTGATGTTTATCTATACCGGGAAGGAGGAGATGGAGTATAAGTATGTGGAGAAGAAGATGGTGAAGGTGTTGGGTAAGCTCGTTGATTTATAGTACACTCGGTCACTTCAGGTGATCTTCAAAATTGTGGCAAGTTGAGCTTTGATTCCGCTTCGCCCCTGACCAGAAGTGACCGAGCGGCCCGCTTCGACGAAAATTGTCGCAACGAAAATTTCACCTCTGGTAGCCGAGGCTACTATAGGCTACCGGTCAATATGAACATCCGCTTTCATAAAGCCCCGCGCATAAACCTGCACGGCTGATGCTACAACGGCGAAGCCGATGAAAAAGTGATAGTTGCTACCCAGAAAACTGTCCCGGGGAATTACGCCAAAGTAGGTCAGTAGAATAACGGGTACCATGACGACTAAGCCAATGAGGGTATTGCGGATGGTTCGGTCTCTGGTAGACATGGTTGGTGTTTTAGATTAATGAAAGACAATTCCTTCTAAAAAGTTGTACCCAGCCGGCTTGAGAATCGGAGTACAACAACCCCTTCACCGTCACTTAGCTGCCGCTTCCACCGCCCGCCAAACGCGGAGTACATTCCCCGAGCAAATCTTCTCGATGTCCTCGTCCGTATAGCCGCGTTTCAGGAGGGTGTAGATGAGGTTGGGGAAGTCGGACACGTCTTTGAGGCCGGTGGGCAGGGAGTCGCCCACGCCGTCGAAATCGGAGCCGAAGCCGACGTGGTCGATGCCGGCCAGTTCTACGACGCGGTCGATGTGGTCGGCGACCATTTCGAGGTCGGAGTAGAGGGTGGGAAATTCTTTCTCGAAGGCTTCCTGCATTTCTTCGGTGCCTTCGTCGCCGTACTTCATGTCTTTGGCGGCGAGGCGTTCGAGGAAGACGCCCCGGAGGCTGTCTTGGCGGCTACGCAGGGAGCCATCCAGGAAGGTGGAGCCAAAGTTGATCTGAATTACGCCGCCTTCTTCGCCGAGGCGGGTGATCATCTCGTCGTTCATATTGCGCTCAAAACCGGGGGTGAAGTGGCGCACGCTGGAGTGGCTGGCGATCATCGGTACGTCGGTCATCTCCACGACCTGCCAGAAGGTGCTGTCGGATACGTGGCTGATGTCCACCATGATGCCTACGCGGTTCATTTCCTTCACTACGTCGCGGCCAAAATCGCTCAGCCCGCCGTGGGTGGCGGTGGTGTCGTAGCTGGAGTCACAGATCAGGTTATCCTTGGCGTGGGTGAGGGTGATGTAGCTGATGCCCTTGTCTTTGTATTGTTTTACGCGCTCAATCTTGTCTTCAATCGGGGAGCCGTTTTCCATGCCCATCGGCAGACTAACTACGCCTTCTTTGAAGTTGGCGACCATCTCATCCGGGCTGTAGGTGACGCGAAATTTGTCCGGGTGGGCGGCGGCGATGCCCTTCACCATCGTGATGAGGCTATCGGCCAGGGCGGGGCTTTCGCCCGGTTCCAGCTGCAGCGCGCTGGGGATGTAGATGGACATGAAGGGCGCGTCCAGACCGCCCTCCACGGCGCGGACGTAGTCAAAATCTCCCGCGTCGGTTTCGATGGGGATGCCGAGGTATTCTTTGTCGAGTTTGAAGTTTTTCACCTTCAGGCGGTAGGGCAGGTCTACGTGGCCGTCGGTGATGAGGTATTTTTTGGCCAAGTCGTTGGCGTGGGTACGCAGCTCGGCGTCGGTCATTTCCTTCGGGGTGTCTTTTTGGGCGGGGCCGCAGGTGCAAAGGAGGCACCCAAGGAGAGCAAGGAGGGGTAAGTGGATGGTTTTCATACGTGAGTTATTTGGTTTTAAACGAAAGCCTAAGGTAAGTAATTAGTGCTGGCCCTGTCTCCCTGCTCTTTGTAAACCCATCCCTGCACCCGCGCTCTCGCCCCAATAACCGTTCGATTGAGGTAAGGCTCTACGGGGGAATCCCCTTACGGCTAAAACGAAAACAGGCCCGATAATACCGAAGTATCAGCGAGCCTGCATTCTGCTGTTGGAGCTTTACGAGCTGGTTAATTTCTTTCGCCGTCCCAGAAGAAAGCCCCACAATCCACCAGTAAAATTTCGATCGTTGTCCGGGCGATGATGAGCCCGCAGGGCCCGTCCGGGTTCTCCGTTCTCGCCGTAATGGCTGCCGAACCTGCGGCCAGGTCTCCGGGGCCGGGGACGTAAACGGGCATATCCGCCAGGCGGTTGGTTGGCGTGAAGGTGCCGTCTCCCGTAGTGGAGAAAAATACATCCGTATCCGGAGGGGATATTGTGGTGTATTCCGCCATTCTAAAGCCCGTAGAACAACCGGTCGCCCCGGCAAACGTTAGTACCGGTGCCGGTTCAACGACGATGTCAAGCGTAGTCTGGCTCATACAATCTCCGTTGAGCGTGAATTCTACGAGGTAAGAGATGTCTCCCTCGGGGTCCGTGATGACAGGCTCCAGGCTGGTTGGGTCGTCGAGGTAAGTATCTGGGGTAATGAGTACTTCCAGATCTTCCTGAATGCCAGCGGGGATATTCAGGTCAAGGCGCTGGCTGCCGGCAGAACAGACGGTGACCTCGTAGGGGCCGAAATCAAATTCTTCCAGTTGGCTCACCTTAATGATGAACTCCTGCCCCGAACAGTTACCGATGCTGTAAGTGACGACCAGATCAATAGGTACTTCTACGCCAAAACCAGGGTTCAGGCCGATCTCTGCCGTTCCGGCAGCCATATCTACTTCAATATTTCCGGCAACAGGAGGAGAAAAGGCAAGTTCATACATTCCGCAAAGGCCATCAATGGTAAAGGTCTCGTTGGGGCAGATGGTGATGTTGTCGTTCAGCCGGTCGGCGAAGCCGGGCTCGACTTCGGGGAAGGCAATCTCTATTTCACTACAAGTACATCCCGGGATGGTAAGCCGGGCAACGAGGCCGCACGACTGGTCCGTCGAAGCTGTCACGGAGCCTTCGATCACACCGACACCATCAACCGGTACGGTGACCGTAGAGCTTACGGTGCCGAGCGGCGTATCGAACGGATCTACCTGGCCGTTGGCGTCCAGGTCGAAAAACAGTTGAACGTCCACGTTGTCACTGAACGAAGTTCCCAGGTTTTCCAGTGTGATGGTGAAATCAAGATCGATCATAGACGGGTCGTCATTGCATTCAGCAAGCACTTCCGCGCTGACGATTGCGGTAGCGGGTACAACTTCCAAGTCGAGAAATTGCTCGGAATTAAGCGTTTCCAGTTCACAAATCATGCCGTCCGTACAGGGCGCACTAACGGTACTCATCACCGTGTAGCCGATCGTGAGCGGGCCGCAGTCTACGGCGGGGTCGAGCTCGAAGCCAATTTCGAGGCAGAAGAATGCTCCGATGGGCAGGTCTTCCGGGCCATCAAAACAAAGCTGGGTAGTGCCTTCCGTACCGATGGAGGTTGCTTCAAAGTTGGTGGGTACGTAGTCTATCGGCGCGATGGCCTGGATGTTGTCTGAGTTGATTGTTAACCCAGGAGGCAGGGTGAGGCAAACGGATGTTTCCGTGGCACCGGCCTTGCCGACATTGATGGAGGTGATCAAAAGGTTGGCACCGCCTTCGGTACAGTTGATTTCGGTGCGGTCGGGCTCGATGCTGAAGTCCGCGTCTCCCGAGGGGTCCACCAGGAAAATCTGCGGGCCCCGCTCGGTAACAAGATAAGGATCGCAGTCTCCCATTGCACCCAGCTGGGCAACGGCTCTGCCCCCGCTGGTGCTTTCACAGTCCGAGGTCAGGTCAAAGAAAATACTGATGGCACCGAGTGGTTCTAAACCGTCAGTTCCCAAGAGTGCATTCAGCGCGACATCGTCAAAAACGTAAGCGACACCGTTCACCCCGGTGGAGTCGGGGTCTTCCATCGCGTTGATTGGCCCGGACGAAGTGACCACTCCTTGCGCGGAGATCTCTACCATGAAGTTGGTTGGGATGAGGCCGTCCGGTAACCAGATCACCGGGTCTACGTCCGTCAGCAAGGAAGTGCCGGTATTGTTGAAGTTCACCTGGTAAGTGTCCGTAGTACAAAGCGTAGGCGTGGGGAAGGTAAACCCGACGGCTGCTTCGGGCAGGCCTGAACGGTAAGAATAGCAGATGGTCTCTACGCAGTCGAGGTCTTTAACGAGTACGATGTTGACGTCTACCGGGCAGGGTACGATGCGGGCACAAATCGGATCAGGGCCGCAGAAAAGAAGAGAGGTCTCCAGGTCCACTTCGTAGCAGTCTCCGGCGTTGAGCCCGGTTGGGATTGCGATTGTATAGACCACACTGGTGTCGGTATTCATGACCAGCGTGAGGGCGGCAGGGGCGCTTGTGGCCGTTTCTGTGGCCCCGTCTAGGGTTACGTTCAGTGGCACCTCCAGCACGATTGTTCCACCGGGGATGGTGCCGGTTGTGGGGTCGGGGCAAACGGTGAGGGTATTCATTTCGCCGCCGCCGAGGTCTTGCAGCATAACTTCCGTGAGGGTGGCCGTTACGGCGTTGTTGGGTACGGGGGTGTTCACTTCATCGTACTCATCAGAACCGGATATGCGGTGCGGGTTCTCGAGAGATTCACGGAGCCACGGCCAGTAGAACCTTTCTTCCGCAGACTGGCCGTTGCAATTGCGGGTGCCAGCAACGTCCAGTGGGCCGCCGGGGTACCAATCTCCCTGGTTACATAAGTAGCCATTTACTTTATAGTCCGCCAGATAAGGGTAGGCGCCCGAAAACCCGGAGATAAGGGGAGTAGAAGGCTGCTGGTCGGTACAGATACGCTGGAGAGGATAACCGACGGTGAACTCATCCGGATTTGTGATAGCGTTACCTCCTACTCCGATTAAAGGGAAGGTGCCCCCGCTAATACTAACGTCGTTGTCGGTATCGAAGTCGAAATAGTCCGGGTTACGAACACCGTTCTGTTTCTCTGCGTCGAAGAAGTAGAGCTCTCCTATTCCATCAGCATCGGTACAGTAAGCGATCTCGTCTCCGGTTACCTTGGCCAGACTGTCGGGTTCAATCAGTACCCTGCCCATACTTTCCGTTCCGTCGGCACCGCTCAACTCATAGTAAGCGCCTCCGGCGAAGATGTAGGGGTCTGGAAATTCGCTGTTCAGGCTGTCCAGGCCAATTATTGGGCGGTATTCGTTGGGGTACCATCCGGCCGGCAAGGGGTTGAGTATTGAAAATTCATGTTCGATCTCCGCGCCGCAACCATCGGGGGCGTAGGTGATCCGGCTTTCCATCGTCATCTGGGCATCATGGACGAAAACGGTGTCCTGGAAGAGGCAGGCTGTTGTTCCGTTATTTCCGTTAAAAACACCTCCGCCGCCAATCTGGTTCGTGCTGACGACACCGGGAGATACAAAGCTTCGGCCGTCAACACTTGCCCGCAGGATGATGTCATTCCTGCTCAGTGGCCCCGTTGTGGCGGAACCGTCTCTCAGCTCATCCGGTGTAAGCACCACGGGAACGCGGAAATTCCAGCGGATGATGTCTCCGTCTTCGAAGTTGCCGCCAACGAGATCGTAAAGGCCCTGGAGAGAATTAAATTCTCCCGGAAGCACCCTGTCTTCACCAGCGAAAAAGACCTGAATACGGTTGTTGTCCTGATAGTCATTGGTCGAGTTTTGGTTTACCTGTGTATAGCCATCCACCGGGAGGCCTGGTTGTTGGGTATTAGGATACCTGGCGGTAGCGGCACCGGAAGTGCCATTAATCAGTATTCCAGCGAAGCCACCTACGGTGCTTCCGTTCACCGGCATGTCGGCAACGTCGAAGGTCGTTGCGCCACGCTCGATTACGAAACTTTGAATACGAACGGCGTTGATGTCCATTCGGGCAAGAAGGTTCGGAGTGACGCTGGAACCAGCCTGAAGACCAAGCAGGAAAAAATTGATCCGTTCGGTGAGGCCGTTCCAGTTCCTGGCGTTGGTGACTTTTATCTCTGCGGTCACGTCGAGGGTATCTCCGGGCAGGAGGAAATCCAGCTGCTGGTTGTCGGGGCCGGGGAAGTCTGCTGCGGTAAGGGGCACCGTCCGGCCACGATCCTGAAAACCGTAATTTATCCTGTTTGCAGTTGCAGTACCGACGTAATCACAGTTGCAATTTGGAGCGTCGTTGGGGTCAACGCGGGCAACGGCGGTTGCACAAGCCCGGACGAAGGGCGAGCATTCGCAGGCATCACACCTTTCCACCACCGATACAATGAGAGGGTTGTTGGCTACGGGAGCACAAACGGCGGTGTCGAAGGTCATGTCCACAGAATACCGCATGGGGACGTTGGTTGTTCCGCTACCGGCATCAACGGTAAACGTTACCGTTGACCCCGTATTTAACCTGGTTAGCGCGGAGGCTGGTACGACCACCGGCGGTATCATGTCGGTCGTGTCGTTATCGTACATTAAATTATCGAGGACCAGATTGTCTACAGTAGCAGAATCCCCGATGTAGGTAAGCTGAAACTGGAGGTCTCCACCCGGAGCGGGGCAGGCGTTGAAATCCCCCTCTACCAGGGTGAAGTCGAATTCAACCGTTCTCGTTTGGCTGACGGGATTCCCGGCACTACCTGTTCTACCAAAGGTGCCGAAATTATAGCCAGTGTACAGCCGGGTGGTGTCCGCATTACCATACCCGCCAGTGGTATTGTTCTGGAAGGGGTCTCCACCAGGGTTTAGATTGGTAGTGAAGTTGTTGCGCCCACAATTTCGGGAGCCCTGGAAGGAGAGCCTGCGGAGCAAACAAGTGTTGCCTTCCTCTGGGGGAGAAGCCCCGCAGGCACCCGGCGCGGCACAGCTTACGGGGGAGAGGAAAAGTCGGGCCCGGAACATTTCCCCACCGGGCAGGTCATCAACGAAGCCGTCTCCGTCCAGGTCGGCCAGCCCACCGGGGCCGTCGAAATCCTGAACAAGACTTCTCATGGATACCAGAATACGGCCGGTGGCTGAGAGGCTGACGATCGGGGAAATGTTCGGGATGGCCCGTAAGGTGCCGGTCGTTACGCCTCCCTCGAAGAAGCCTACGGAATCAATTACGAAGGCACCTCCGTCACAATCGTCCAAAAAGAACCGGAGGTTGTTCAGCTGTCCCTGCACGGGTTCCGTTCGGCTTGCTCTGATGGTTGCATCAAATACGTACTGCTCGGCATTTCCACCGGGCCCGGCACAGGCGCTTGGCTGCTGGATCAACTCAAACCCAGCAATTGGGTTGTTACCGAAGTTAGGGATTATCCTGATGGTGTTCCCGGTTTCAAAATCCTGGTTTCCGCCACAGCTGATGCCCATACAAGTGGAGTTGATGGCCAGGGTAGGGGTGATGGGGTCTGGTGTGCCGGAGGGGGGGCAGGCTGTGATGCTGAAACAGAGGTCGAGGGCGCTTACTTCGTTGGTACTCAGGAGGCCGTCGGCGTTGAAGTAGCCGGGGTTCGCGTTGCCATCCAGCCGTACCGTGGCGGTACCGTTGATTGGGTTGATGCTTACGTCAGACGAGGGAACCGTTACGCCGTCAACCATAATTTCGTTCAGGGAAACGGCCGGAAATCCATATCCCGCAATGGTAAGTGTTGCCTCCCCGGCTCCTGCGCCGAAGGTTACCTGGGTGATTTCCTGGCGCAAACACACATCGGTATCAAAATCCCTGATGATGATCTGGTTCGGGGTGTTGGTGAACACAACTTCCGGCGTGATGGGTTCGGTAGTGATCGGGGCCAGTTCGAATTCTTCTTCGCAGCCTGGGTATTCGAGTGCCAGGTCGATACTGGGAGGGCTCGCCGCAAAATCAACGCCGCACAAGGCGCGAATGCCTACCTGAAGTACTACTGCTCCTCCGGAGCGAGAGAGCTGGTCCAGACGGAAAACCGGGCTTTCCGGGTTCTCCGTGTTGACGATGTCCAGCAAGGTCATCATCATGCCATCCGGAGACCCGATGGAGGCGGAGCCGTCGAAGATGATACCTTCACCGAAGTTGAGTTCAACAAATACATCCAGAATTGGCTCCTCGCTCTTAGTATATAGGAGCAGTGATAAGGTATCTCCCTCACCACAGGCGGTCAACCGGTCTGGTTGGGGATAGCACTCCAGGCCGCGCAGGTCTAAAAGTCTTACTCTGTTTATATCAGAAGAGGGGAGCAATACCGAAGATTTCATGCCGTCGGGAGGCAGGAAAACGTAAGGGTCGTTAACATAACGCAGTACCTCGGTGCGGGCCTCGTTGGTAGTGCCCGGCCATGCGGGCGGGAAGCTTGTTGTCGTACAGGCGAACGTCATGGTCGGTGAAAAAAACAACAATACAAAAAGGAGCGGAAGACAAATTTTATTCATGAGCATTTGAGATGATCTTTAAAATAATAGAGCAAGCCTTGAGGTTAAAAAAAGGGGAACGCAGCAGTTGGTAGATATAGCCAGTGCATTACGAACAATAAAGCAGAAACGTAGACGGAAAGGTGAAAGGTCGGTTTAAATATATCCAGTCTACGAGACAAACCAGGATGGGAAAAGAGAGAGCCGTTTTGTGTTTTACAAAGGCTGCGGGCAATTCGCAATCAGAATGAAAGTATATCTAATCGTTACCAAAGGTAGCCTTTCCCCAACAAAGAAAAGGTGTTGATGCTTTTAATAAACTCCTGTGGAAATCTTAGGCCCCTTAAAGTGGAGTCTTAGTACCTGTATTTTTGCTATTTATGTTGTTTTTAGGCACTTAGGCGTTTTTCATCCGTCCCTGAATTTGAAACTTACTGAGATTAAGGATGGATGGGGACGGTTATTTGTCTGCCAATGCATGGGTGGTAAACCATTACCAATTTTACGCAGTAGAAACAACCTTTACCTTCTTCCGGCCTATCTTTCCGGTATGCGACTACTTACCTTGCTCTTCTTTACCCTTCTTTGCACCTGCGGCCCCGCCCAAATTGCCGCCCAAAGGGTAATGCTCTTCGAAAAACTGACGGCCTCCAAGTCTGACCGCGTCTACGAAGGCGAACGGCTCAAGTTCAGAATGAAGGGCGATAAGTTCTGGCAAGAAGGCCCCATCCTCGAAATACGGCCCGACATCCAGGCACTGGTCATCAACGATCGCTTCGTGATGCTGGACGAGATCGACACCGTCCACCGTGGTCAAACGGCCGGTGCAGCCGTCGGCTACGGACTCATGACCTTCGGCGTCGGCTGGTCCTTCTGGGCCGGTATCGGCTACAATACCGACGGCGACCCCAGCACCCAGTACAGCCGCCGGGACCTGATGACCTCCCTCACCTCCGTCGGCACCGGCTTCCTGATCTATAAACTCTTCGGGCAGCGGAAGTACAGGACGGGGAAGTACAAACGGCTTAGGGTGATTGATACTAGTTTTTAATTTAATCCCTTATCTTAGCAACATGACGCGTGTACTGTCGGAACTGGATATTTTGGTTGACACTTTCGAGTGGTCCCTCGATCGCTACCATAATGCGATTGAGGCTGGCGTGCTCACGGAATACGATGCCGTGGAATTAATTCACGGACAACTAGTTAAAAAGATGCCAATTAGTGATGACCATGCAGCCGTAGTAGAGGCGTTCATGAAGTTTTTTATTACCCGCTTTGGGTTTGATTACCGGTACCGTTCCGAGAATCCAGTTCCTGTACTGGAGAATTCAGAGCCCGAGCCAGATTTTGTAATAGCAAAACCAATAAAAGGTAAACAGAGGCACCCCAAGCCAGAAGAAATTTACCTAATCATTGAAGTCGCCCATTCCACCCTTCAGTACGATCGGAAAGTAAAGGGGCCAATCTATGCTGGTGCAGGTATTCCTGAGTATTGGATAGTAAACCTAAAGGCTAGTAAAGTCGAGGTCCATCTCTCTCCCGCAAAGGAAGATGGCGTTTTTGAAAATGTACGCAGCTACGGTGCTGGAGATGTTTTTGAAAGCCCATTCGTAGGGCAGGTAAAAGTTAATGACATCCTCCCCAGTTCAGAAGAAGAATAATCACCCGTACAAAGCCTTAGCCAACACCTCCGCAAAAGCCCCCGGCGTACTGGCAAAGGGCGTAAGCCCCATCTCCGTCAGTTGCGCCGCTACTTCCTTATCGTAGGCCGGGGCGCCCTCGTCGCTTAACGCCAATAGGGGTAAAAAAGTAAGCCCACTCTGCTGTAAACGGCGGACACTGGCCAGCATCCCCTCCACGGAGCCACCTTCAAAAAGATCACTCAGCAAAATCATCACCGTATCCTGCGGCGCGGTGTTCAGCTGCTCGGCGTAGCGCAGGGCGCGGCCGATGTCTGTACCGCCACCGAGCTGAATGGCGAAGAGCAATTCCATCGGGTCTGGAAGTTGATCCGTCAGGTCCACCACGCTCGTATCGAAGGCGACGATGTGGGTTTTTAGCGCGGGTATGCTCGCGAGAATGCACGATAGCACACCTGCGTAAACGACCGACGCAGCCATCGAGCCCGACTGGTCGATGAGGAGAATGATGTGCTTCAAACCCGTTTTTGAGCGGGAGAGGCCACGAAGGTTCACCGGCAGTACGGTTTTATACTCCGGCTGATAGTGCTTCATGTTCACCCGGATGGTTTGGTCCCAATCGATGTCTTGCGGGCGCGGGCGGCGGTTGCGGTTGTGCTGGCGTTTGCGACCGGAGATGGCTTGCTCAATCGGGCGCTTGAGTTGCTTTTCAATCTGCTTAACGACCTTCATCACCACCGCCCGGGCGCTCTCCCGGCTGCGGTCCGGGAGTAAATTTTTCAAACTCAGTAGGGTGCCGATGAGGTGCACGTCGGGCTCGATGGTGTCGAGCAGTTCGGGTTCCAACAACATTTGTTTTAGGCCCAGGCGGTCCAGTGCGTCGCGTTGGAGGAGTTGCACCGTATCGGTCGGGAAGTACTTGCGGATGTCCCCCAGCCAGCGGTTAACGTTAGGGGAGGAATGGCCGAGGCCGCCCTTACGGTCCTGCTCGGCGTAGAGGGCCTCTAGGGTCGCGTCCATACCCGCCAGCGGACCGGGCAGATCAATGGGCGCATCACCCGGTTGCTCCGCTTTTTGGCCGAGGATGAGGCGCCACTTGCGCAGGTGTTCGTTGTCAGTAGTAGGATCGATAATGGGAAGGGATAAATGGAATATGATGGGTGTAACATGAGTCATCCCGGACTTTAGAGAAGTAAACCTGGATGGGTTATAATAATGCACCTACGAAGTAGTATTCAGAAAGCAGAATTCAGGTGGCCATGTGCGGTAGCCTGACCTCTGACCTCTGATCTCTGAACGCCATGATTTGTAGAGAACATAGAAAAACCAACCTAAACTTCGGGATAACTCATGTTTAGCCCGATACAATAAGCAACTTTACCGTCGCATTAGGAAGGCAAGATACGGACGAAACTGTGTAACCTTCCCGACGAATCCCCGTCCTCACAGAATACAAAAGGCGTGCTAAGCGTATCTATTGGTGTAAACGGCTAAAGATTTGCGGATGCGTCGTGCTTTACCCCTTTCCTCCTTTATCCCCTTCCGCCCTTACTCCCCTTTACTACCTTTGCTCCATGCCCCTAAAGAACTATCTGATTTTCCTCTTTCTCCTTGCTACGGTGGGCCTTGATGCCCAGACCGACAGCCTTCGTGCTCCGCTCGATAGCCTCGGAGAATGGCGGACGCTACAGTCTTACCGCTTCGGAACCTACGTAACGGAGAGCGAAAACTCCATCATTTACACTACCGGCAAGGCTCTTTTTTACCTCGATAAGGAAGATCTGAGTATTACCCGACTCGCCCGGGAAGACGGCCTGGCCGAAGCTCGCATCCGCCTCATCCGCTACCACCGGCCTACCGAAACGCTGATCATCGTTTACGAAAACAGCGTAATTGACCTACTGCGGGACGGACGCTTCTCCACCCTCCGCCAAATCGACAACTTCAGCTTCAGCGGCGATAAGCAGATCTACGATATGTACTTCGGAGACGACAACGTCGTGTACCTCGCCGCAGGTTACGGCGTTTCTGCGCTTAGCCTGGACGATGAAACCTTTGTGTTTACCACCTTCACCGGCGTCCGGGTGGAAGGCGCGGCGCTGCACGATGGCTTCATTTACGCGGCAACCGAAGAAGGCGTTTACCGCGCCCGCAGCGAAAACGTTAACCTCAACGACTTCGGCAACTGGAACCTGATGGGCATGGATTTTGGTTTGCCAGGAGACTACGAAAGCACGGCGATGAACGTCTACAAAGACAAACTCTACTTCGGCGTAAACAAAGATGTCTACCGCCTCGACGGAGACACCGCCACGCTCTTCTTCGATACCGACGACGAGCGCGACTGGCGCCTGCAGTACCTCAGCGTAGGCCCAAACCTCCTGTTGGCGGGGTACCGTTGTACCGACGGCGGCTGCAACAACCGCCAGCTGATGATGCTCCAGGAAGAAGGGGTTGTTCGGCGAATCTTTGCCCAGTGCATCATCAATACCAATTACGCGATCGAAGACGAGTTCGGCCGCATCTGGTTCGGGGAAAACAGCAGCAGCCCGCGCATCCGCTTCCTTGAAGACCGAAACGATGGCACCTGCAACGAAATCGAATACAGCGGGCCCCTTACTGACGATAACTACCGGCTGCTGCACGACGGAACCTCCCTCTGGGTAGCCCCGAGTGTGCTCGACGACAACTTCAGCGCCAGCTTCAACTTCGGTGGTGCTTTCCGCTTCCGGGATGGAACGTGGGATGCCTACAACCGCAACAATAACAATGTCTTCCTTGGCCCCGACGGTGAAATCAACGGCGATGATGACGTGGCCGCCATCGTCGACGTTCACTACGACCCCGTAAACGGCCGCCATTGGTTCAGCTCTGCCTTCGAGGGCGTCGTCCTCTGGGACGAGGCAACCGAAACAGGAACCCTCTTCGACGAAACCAACAGCAGCCTGCGCCTCAGCCCGGACGCTGGCCCCGGCCGCGTGCGCGTGATGGGGGCGGTGACCGATGAACAGGGCTTTACCTACTTCGCCAACGGCCTCGCCGAAGACGACAGCTTCATCAGTGTTCGTAGCCCGGAGGGAGAGTGGGGCGCCATCGGGGCCGGTTGTGGCATCAACGAAGCCGTACTGATCGAAATTGACCAGCAAGGCTTAATCTGGGTCGCCCACTCCACCAACGCCGGTAGCGGCATCACCGTCACCGACCCGATGGGCACACCGCTGGACCCCAGCGACGATCGGTGCCGACGGATCACGGCCAACAACAGCGAGCTGCCAACCAATAACGTGCGCAGCATCACTACGGACCTGCGCGGCAACGTTTGGGTAGGCACCAGCCAGGGCATCGTTATTTTCTCCTGCCAGGATGCGCTGGACGCAGGAAGCTGCATCGGAGATCGCCCCATCGTTGAGGCCGATGGCTTCGGTGGTTTCCTGCTGGAAACGGAAGAAATCAGGTCCATTACCGTTGACGGGGGCAACCGCAAATGGGTAGGGACCAGCGGCGGAGCCTACCTGCTCTCGCCCGATGGCCGGGAGCAGCTGCTCTTCTTCGATCAGGGCAACAGCCCGCTGCTCGATAACATCGTGCGCGACATCGCCATCGACCCCAACACCGGCGTAGTCTACTTTGGTACCGAACTGGGCATCATCAGCTACCGGGATGGCGCAACCTCCGCCCCGGAACGGACATTTGCCGAAGAATTGGTCATTTTTCCCAACCCCGTAGAACCCGGAAACACCGGCCCCATTTCTATCACCGGCCTTGCGCGGGATGCACGGGTGAAGATCACCGATCTCTCCGGTAAACTCGTGGACGAGGGCACGGCCACCGGCGGGCAGTACGTTTGGTCGGGTACCGATTATAACGGGCGGCGGGTTGCTACCGGCGTTTATCTCGTCTTTGCTTCGAGCAACGGGCGCTTCGGCCTCAATTCGGGTAATAGTGCGGTGGGGAAGATTGTGTTTGTGCGGTAGTGTTTACGCTAAGTTTTACCGCAAAATCCGAAGTAGCTTTTGGCGACAATTCAAATTACACTCTACTAACCACACCTGAAACACTATCTGTCTGTAGTGTTTCAAATTTAGCCGTTTTTCAGGAAAGCGTTAAACGGAAACACTGGAGGGAAGGGTGAGGGAGGAGAAGCTGGTGAAACACTATTAGTAATAGTGTTTCACATAAAAATCACACTTTTTAAAACACGGCATTACAAAAATGCCACATGTTAAAATGTGAAAACAATATCAGCATAATTTGGATTATTGATATAAGTCAATCTACCTTTGTGTAACCTAAATTGGTAGGCGTTTTGTCTACTATCACCTTATTAATAATTTGTTATGCAGTTTAACCTTTCGAGGTTTAGCTCGCATACTGTATTTACAGTAATACTTGCACTCGCCTTTTCCTCTTGTCATCAAGATGACCAACTTGAAGTAATTCCAAGCTCAGATAATAGTTTGACCTATACTGGAACTTCACCAGAAACGACTCTTACGGGACAGTTTGCAATACAATTTGCTGAAGCAATGGAACTTCCAGAAGTTCGCACTTTCGTAAAGTCAAAAGTCATGCTCCAGTTTGATGGAGATTTTGATTTTCTCCTTGCTTTCGAGAAAGATTCTAAAATAAGCATTGATAGTCGTCCTGAAGTAAGCGTCTTTGGTGAACTATTCTCTTTCCCTAATCATGGAGGTGCCCAAAACAAGTCCGTATCTAACGATTTCATTGATGCTTTGCTAGCTGAAGAACCACTCATACAAATCCATATCCCTGAGCTGTGGGAAGGTTCAACAGCGGATTGGGATGAATTACAATTCATTCCTAAAATAGCATGCCTCAGTCTTGTTGAAGTCGATAAAGGAGATATCCCAACATTAAATCCTATTACTCAGGCCTGGACAGAGCTATCCGGGACCGTAGCTCCAGACGAAGTGACAATCGTTCTTTCACGAAACGAACGCATTATTCACTCGGTAGGACCTTACGTAGGAAAATCTGGTAGTTTAAATAAGATGTTTTGTCCACTTGAGCCTATTGCAAGTGAAGATGATGAATTTTATTATGACTACGAAGATGTAGAAGACTTCGATAATTGTAATGCTATAAATAACGGTAACGGCGGTGATCCTCCTCCAACCACTGTTACTTTTAGGTCGACAGAATTCCCTTGTGAAGATTCTGATCGCGCTCAAAACGATAACAGAGATCAAGTTTCGTTCCGTCGATTCGTTGATATGGATCGGTGGCGTGATGCTAATGAATGGTTTGATGGAGAGCACGAAATAAAAGTTCATATCACTTTTAGAAATACTAGTGGTGGACCAACTACGGTGAACAAGTCTTGGTTCGGTCGTTCTGATGATTTGAGAACATGCACTTGGTTTCATTGCGACATCGATCATTTCAACGGCGAGTTTAAGGATATTATCACTTGGTTGCCAGAAGTTCAGGGTAGTCTAATGAACTACACGTGGGAAGAAGTTGATGATGGCCCGGCAATTAATCTGGCGATTAAGTTTAAACCCACGGTTAAAATATTTGGAGTAGAGGTTTCTATTCATGAAGTTAGCGCATCTATTTCAATTCAGAACAGATCTGATCGACTCGGGGAGCATCTTGTTGAATATTGCGACAGAACAACACCTCCTACTGAGTACAGTTCTGATTGGGTTTTCTTTCAAGTCCGGCAAACCGTTAATTAATCGATCCTAAAGAAACGGCATGAAATTTCTATCTTTAATATCGGCTATTTTCTGCCTTATTGCTCCTGTGCGTGTATGGGGACAATTAAATGGAGTGAACTTGTTGGTTGGTGGTGAAATTGCGACCCATCGCTTAGTTTCTCCTATAGACGCATCCGATTTAGAATTTGAATTTGGTTTCGGTAAAACGAAAGCGGAGCCAGAACAATCATTCTTTTTAGGAGTAAAGGCTGATTGGACTGTTAAAGACCGATTTAGTGTGCAAACTCAAGTAGATTACGGAAGGGTTGTATATAGTGTTTTTTTTATCGATCCTACTGAAGACAATGGGATGTTTGGACCGCAAACAAGAAGTCTATTCTATTCACCTGATAGAATTGATATTTCGGTCTTACCATCTTATGTAATCCAGCTGAAAAAGCTAGAAATAATTCCGAAGATTGGCATTACTTATTCTTTTCCTGTTAATGAAACTGAACATGTAGACAAAGTAGCTGATCGGCCTGGACAAGTAAGAGCAATCAACATAGAAAATTCGTTGAATCGTTCTTTTGGTGGATCTGTTATAAAATTGAATGCAGGAATAGATATTGGCTATGGCCGCTTTCTGTTACATCTCAACTTACGTCATCAGATAAGTTCTGCTTCAAACGGACCAATTGAAGTCGAAGATGTACCTACTCCTATTTCATTTGATAACCGTATAACGGCTTTCCAATTTGGACTAGGTTATAAAGTACTACAATTCTAGGGAGTATTTCCGCCCTTTCTTATAAAGGCCATCTCTCATCCGAGAGATGGCCTTTATTCATTTATAGAGAATAGAAAAAAAGCATAATTCGTTATCTTTTCCCATCTCATATCGAGAGACACACAAGACGTAGTTTTTCTTATGCACTGATCGCACAGGTTTTTCCACTTCTGTTCAAAACAGGCAGAAAGCAAAAGCATGAAACACTTTGATAGCATACTGTTTCAACTTAAGACCTCAAAGGGGTGGCCAGACGGTCACCCCTTCGAGGTTCCTGAACACCCTCATAGCATTGTGTTCCATCAAAACATTCATTAGGGCGTGGGAATGGTGGTCGGAACAACAAGGGACTTAGGGGTTGTCGAACTTCACCAATCTGTACGACTTTGCCTTGCAACATCCGTGCTGATCCATAAAATTTACGAATCCAATTATCGGATGCAGGGCAATATCGTATCTTTCCACCCATACAATGAAACTACGCTACACCTACCATTCCGAGCACCACGCCGAACCGAAAGACCGGTGGATTCATTTCCTC
>CAYWMW010000049.1:0-14780 GCA_964458975.1 uncultured Lewinella sp.
GTGCATAAGCTGATGCCGCATGCGCAGGATTTGAATTTGGTTTTTTGGGTTTAAGTTTTAGGAACTAGAAACTAGGGAACTAGGAACTAGGAACTAGAAACTAAGGAGTTAGCCCGTCAGTATCGCTTGATGCTGACGGGCTTCTTTGTAAGACCATCCGTCTGAACTGACAAGTTGCGCTTATCTTTGCCCTGTTCCTTTACCCCCTTTCCCCCCCTTACTCCCTTCCCCCTTCACCCCCTTCCGCCATGACCGACGCCGCCACCGTACAAATGCTGAACCTCAAGCTCCCCACCGATCCCCGCTGGGTCAACCTGGCCGAGATGGACCTCGAGGAAATCCTGACCGACCACGCCTACTGCGAGCAGAAGGCAACGACCAGTTGCATCAGCCTGATCCAGGGCTATCCGGACTTTCCGGAGATAGTCGCCGAGGTCGCTCCCGTCGTAACCGAAGAATGGGGACACTTCCGGATGGTCCTCCACGAGCTCGAAAAGCGGGGCCTGAAGCTGGGGCGGCAACGTAAGGACGAATACGTGAACGGGCTCATGAAGGTGATGAAAAAAGGCGGTGGCCGCGAGGCGGCGCTGTTGGAAAAACTGCTCCTCTGCGCCCTAATTGAGGCGCGTAGCTGTGAGCGGTTTCGGCTGCTCAGCCTTTACTGTGCGGATGAAGATTTACGGAAGTTCTACCACAAATTCATGGTCGCCGAAGCCGGACACTACGTTCTGTTCATCGAGCTGGCCCGCAAGTACTTTGACCGCGAAAAGGTGGACAAGCGCTGGGCCGAATTCCTGGCCTTCGAAGCGGAGCTACTGGCCAACATGGAGGTGCGGGGAGATCGGATGCACTAGAGACCCGGAGGGTCGTCTAGCCTAGCGTGGGGTGAAGAACACCGCGCAGCGGTTTCGGGAACCCCACGCTACTGCCAAAGTGAAGAACACCGCGCAGCGGTTTCGGGAACCCCACGCTACTGCCAAAGTGAAGAACACCGCGCAGCGGTTTCGCAACCCCACGCACCGCGCAGCAGTTTCGCAACCCCACGTCTTCGTTACGGCATTAGTTTTTGAATACCCATTATGGCAGATTTAATTACCTCCTTCCGGGCGTTCGTTGAACGCGAGCAGTTGTTCACTAAGACGGACAAGCTCCTGCTGGCCTGCAGCGGCGGGCTGGACAGTACCGTGCTGGCGCACCTGCTGCACGCCGAAGGTTACGATTTTGCCATTGCGCACATGAACTTCCAGCTGCGGGGCAAGGCATCTGATGAAGACGCTGCATTTGTTGAAGAGTTGGCGCGGGCGCTAGGAGCAAAGTTTTTCGTGAAGGCAGTGGAGGTTAAGGAAGAAGCTGGCCCAGGAGAGAGTACCCAGATGGTAGCCCGCAGGCTTCGCTATCACTGGCTACACAGTTTGATCGACAACGGATATTACAGCTGTCTTTTAACAGCTCACCACCTGGACGACAACTTCGAGACCCTACTCATCAATCTGTTACGAGGAACCGGAATTGCGGGAATCTCAGGAATCAAACCAAGGTCGTTCGAATTGGTAAGGCCCCTGCTTAGTTGTTCCCGTGAAGAGATCAGCGCCTTTGCCAAAGAACAACAAATCAGGTGGCGGGAGGATGCTTCCAACGCTTCAGATGATTACCTCCGCAACCGGATTCGGCACCACCTTAGCCCCGTATTCTTTGAAGAATTTGGATTACAGCACGAAAACCTGGCTAAAACATTGAGTAACCTCCGGGCGGATCGGTACTTCGCGAGGGAAGGGATCAACCTGCTGCGTAAAACCAAAACCAGGAAGCTCGGGACTACCCTCATCGTAGACCGCAAGGGCTGGGCTACACAGCGTCAATTGATGGATTTTCTTCACCATGCCGTTGGCAGCACTTATAATTTGAAGGAAGAAGACTTTCGGCAATTACTCTCCTTCCCGGGCCAGCGTATGCTAACGACTGACCACGCGCGGGCGTACGCAACTCCGGCAACCCTCGCCTTCGAATACGCTCTTAGCGATAAGAAAAACCAAATCAAAGAACAGGTTATTAGCCAACTCCCGGTAACTACCCCCCAATATGGAGACTTCCAACTTACCCTCACGCTAACGAGCAAACCTGAGACATTGCACGAGTCTGATGTGTATTACCTCCGCCCTTCTACCTTCCCTTTGCACCTGCGTTCGCGCCAAAATGGTGATCGCATCATGCCGCTAGGCATGTCTGGGTATAAAAAGGTCAAAGACATTCTGATCGATAATAAAGTGCCGCCCTGGAAACGAGAAATGATCCCCGTGTTGTGTGACGACAATGGGGAAATTATGGCCTTGGTAGGCTATTGCATCTCTGAAAAGTTCAAGGTACTGCCAGAACACGACGAGGTACTGAAAATATCGGTGAGCTAAATACCGTATTCCGGACATACTGGCGAGTTGTTTGTATTTCCTTTGAAATTGGTCAACCAATTTCATACCTTAGCAATCTCACCAATCTGTTCCCCTTGAAAGATCAAATTCGCTTCGCCTTACCCACCTTTATATTATGGCTTTTGGCCGCACCGCTCTTTGCCACCACCATAGTCGTTGATTCACAACAAAGCTTCATTGACGCACACAATCAGGTACAGCCGAACGACACCATTATGTGGGCCGACGGCACCTACGAAAACGTTCGTATGGATATTTTTCGGGACTCGATGACCGTCATGTCCGAAACGCCCGGCGGCACCATTTTTAAGGGCGTATCGCGTGTGGTAATCGAAAGCGACTACATCAATTTCAATGGTTTTCAGTACGTTGACGGCAATATCGGCACCTTAAACGTTGCGGAAATTTGGGGTAGCCATATCCTCTTCACCCAGGTAAACATTCGGGCCTACCGCTGCCATAAGTACCTGCTGGTACGGGACGAAAGTCAGTACGTAGACATCACCTACTGCAACTTTGAGAACCGGATCACCGTAGCGGATCAGAACATTCTCTCGATCCTGGTGAACAGGAACCAGCCTGGCTTCCATAAGATTCGCTACTGCTCGTTCAAAAACTTCCCCGGCGGTGGCAATGATGAGGGCGTTGAGCCCATCCGCATCGGCGTAAGCACCCAAGCCGAGTTTAACAGCCGGTCGGTTGTGGAATACTGCTACTTCACCCAGTGCGACGGCGACGGGGAAATCATTTCCAGCAAGGCCAGCCAGAACGTTTACCGCTTCAACACATTCGAGGATAATACTAAGGCCGAGCTGGTACTTCGGCACGGCTCTGAGAACATCGTTTACGGCAACTTCTTTCTGGGAGGCAAAGGAGGCGTCCGGGTGCGGGAAGGCCAGGACCACTACATCTATAACAACTACTTCTTCGAGTTGAATGACCGGCCGATCTACCTACAAAACGAAGCTTCTGACCCGCTCGATAATATCAACGTTGCCTTCAACTTAATCGTCAACTGCGATAGGGTTCGTCTCGGTGGCGAGGCTGGCAACTTTAAGCCAACCGACGTCACTTTCGCCAATAACATTTTCGCGAACCCAACGGGCAACACGATTTTCCGAGAGGCAACCGGAGAGGAAACCTGGATCGGTAACATTGCATTTGGAGACCTGGGCTTTACCCGGCCCGCCACCGGCCTGCTGGACATTGATCCCCTCCTCGTTGAAAACGAGGAGGGCTTCTTCGGCCTCGGGGCCAGCAGCCCCGCCATCAATGCCGCGCAGCCGGGCTTTGCGCCATTGCCCCAATACGAGGGTATAGATTCTATCGATACCGACATCCTTTTTGACATGATGGGCCAGGCCCGACCAGCCGAAATCGGGGAAAAAGACCTAGGCCCCAACGAGTTTCCGCACAACCTCCTCATCCAGCCAATCGCTACGGAAGAAAATACCGGACCGGACTACAACACCTCGGACCCGAACTCCATCCGCAACGGATTTACGGTCATTACCGACGCCATAAGTATTTCCCCCAACCCTGCAACCGAGCAAATCACCATGACCATAGCTCAACATGTAGGCACAGACATTACCGTCGACCTTATTAACCTGGAGGGAAAACAACTGACCAGAATCATACAGTCTCTGGATGCAGCAACGAATACCACAATCTCCCACTCCCTGGAAGGCCTCCCCGCCGGAATGTATGTTCTGCGTGCTACCGGTCAGGGAGCAACCACTCCCTGGATTCAGTCGGTAAGGTTTGTGAATTATTAAGGAATGATAAAGCAATACCTCCCTAAGCCTCCAAATAAGTAAACCACCGCAGAATACCCGCCACGCTCATGCCCGGAGGGTTTGCCGCACGGTAAGCACCGATCACCTCTTCCGTCACCCCGTTGTCGCGCAAATCCGCGTCAACAAAGGCGGTGAAGCCAGCGGTCATTTCTTCTTCCGACTGTCCTGTTTTTCGGGCTACGCCAACCCAATCGACGTAGCTTTCCAGACGGCCAGCGAGCTGATCCAGGTGACCGCTCTGTGCGTCAACTTCGCCGAAGTGCGTGAGGTAGAATTTCTCCGCCCGCAGGCTGCGTAGCCGGCGCAGAGACTCTTGCCACTGGCTAATGTTGATGTCTGGCGGCGGCAGGGGTGGCACTACCGGGCCGCCCTTAATTTTTACCCCGCCAACGTCTCCGGTGAAGACCGTTTTACCCATTTGCCAGGCAATATGGTGGCTCGCGTGGCCTGGTGTATGGTGTGCTACCCAGGTATTTCCGCCGATGGTGAGGCGGCTGCGGTCCTTCACGGCGGCGATGTCGTACTCATTTATTGTATCCATTTTCCCCCAGAGCTGTTCCATATTGTCTTCACCATAGAGCCTGGCGGCCGAAGCGTAGAGGCGCGTCGGGTCCAGCATGTGCTTCAGACCCTTCGGGTGAACGTACACCTTAGTGCCGTGCCGGGCCCACCACCAGGCCGCCCCGGCGTGGTCAAAATGGATGTGGGTAAGTAATAAAGTGTGAACGTCGTCTGGCCGGATGCCGACCTCGGCCAAGCCCGCGATCAAGGTATCATGCGTAGAAAACGGCCCGCATTCCACCAGGGTGTAGCCCGCTGCATCCTGCACCGCAAAGGCCGCAATCGCGGCTGGCTCGTTTAAAAACTTCAAGTCAATGGTATGAATGGTGGGCATAGTCGGTTAGTTAGGGCGCAAACCAAATTGTCGCTTTTTGTTCCCCCTTTGGAGGCTAGGGGGCCAAAAAAGCGACAATTTGGTTTGCGCCCATTAGTTAATCAGTGGCAAAACTACCGCTTTCCTACCGGATGCCGTTGTTACAACGAACATTACCCCCCATAAAAGGAGTTATAATTCTACACGCTGTAAACACATCCTCCTTGATCGCGCTGCGCATTCTGGCTTATATTCTCGGTGCCTTCGGCCTGATTGGCACCCTGGTGCCCTTTATTCCGTACAATGATTTTTGGATTCGCGGCTTTGATTACCCGCGTCTACAGCTGGTTTTTATTCTCGCGGCCTCCGCAATTTTGTGGCTTTTGACCAATACCGACTGGGATCGCTACGACTATATAATTGGTGCACTCCTGGTTTTTTCGATGGTTTATCAAGCTTACCGCATCTTGCCCTATACCCGTGCCTGGGCAGTACAATCACGAGACGCACAACAGGAGATTCTCGAAGCTACCAGTTTAAGCCTCATGGTCAGCAATGTTCTGCAAACCAATAAGGATTACGACAAAGTAATTAATCTGGCCCTGGAGAAATCTCCCGACATATTTGTAACGCTGGAATCCAATAAGGAATGGGGTAAAGCCCTACACAAAGGCCTTGATGCTGAGTATCCGCACAGCGTAGACGTACCGCAGGAGAACCTCTACGGCATGCACGTTTTCAGCCGCTTACCCTTACAAAACCCAAAGGTCCGGTACCGGATTAAAGATGATATTCCCAGCGTAGATGCCACCATTACCCTTGGAAATAAAGAAGAAATAGATCTCTATTTCCTTCACCCCATGCCGCCAAGCCCTACGGAAGATTACGCGAGCACAGGGCGTGATGCAGAGCTGGCCCTTGTAGGCTTAGAAGTAGAGAAAAAAGGGCGCAACACAATTGTAGCCGGAGACATGAACGACGTTGCCTGGTCTCACTCTTCCCGCTTGTTCCAACGGCTTAGTGGCTTATTGGACCCACGGCGTGGACGCGGCTTTTATGCGACCTTCAACGCCAACAACCCGCTGATGCGCTGGCCACTCGATCATATTTTCCATTCGGAAAACCTCGCGCTCATCACCCTGGAAAGACTCGGTTACGTTGGCTCAGACCACTACCCCGTTTACATTTCTTTCAATTTCGAGAAGAACGCATCCGCCGGGCAGCAGCACGACCGGAAAAGCGGCGACCAGAGAGAAGCGAAAGACGTGATCGGGAACGGACAAAAAGGCGAAGATGATGTGTTAATCCCGGAAAAGGATTAGAAATTAAAAATCATCAAATTGCTGCAAAATAATAAGTCCGTAACTAGGAAGTTAACGCACAATGCGCGTACCTTTGCCGTGATTATAACCTAATTAGCGTCAAACCCACATCTATGAACAACGTCGTTTCCCAACGCTTCATCAAATGCCACAACAAGCTTCGGGAGGAAAAGCGCGTTCGTTCCAGTCGGCAGTTTGCCCTTTCTTTAGAATACTTGCCGCAGTCTTTATCGGAGATTCTCAAGGGCCGCCGCGACGTAACCATTGAGTTGCTCCGCAAAGCCATCGCGAAGTATAAAATGAACCCCGTTTACATCATGACCGGCGACGGGCCGATGTTCATGACCGAAGAAACCAACCAGAGTTTCCGGGTACTCACCACCATCCAAACGCCTAATGACGACGAGCTGATCGTCCACGTTCCCCTACCCGCTCAGTCGGTCTATTCCGCTGAGTTGGGTGACCCTTCTTTCGTACAGGATCTTCCAACTTACAGCCTACCCGACTATAAATATAAGGTAGGAACCCACCGTAGTTTCGACGTACCGGGCGATAGCATGGAGCCGACGCTATTCGAAGGCGACAAGGTCGTTTGCTCGTTTTTGGAGCCAACCCTGTGGGCTTCTGGCATCAAAGACAATTACGCATACATCATCGTTACCCGCAGCGACGTAGTCGTTCGCCGCGTCAAAAACCTGATCGAAGAAAGCAAGGAATTAGAGCTTTTGCCCGACAATACCTTCTACGAATCCTACCGGGTTTCCATGGCGGATTTGCGCGAAATCTGGTACGTGCGCGCCCGCATCACCCCGTTCCTGCCTTCACCGCAGAACATCCAGCGTTACGTACACGACGAAATGCTCGGCCTGAAGGAAACCATCGACAAACAGGGCAAAATGATCAACCGGCTTTCGGCGGCTATTGACCGGCTGGGGAGTAAGTAAATGTGGTAGATTTATAAGACTACTTTCTGTCAACCTATTTAATCGCCCATCTAATTTGGGCGCGGCCGCAGGTGCAAAAAATGTTTTTGAGTTAAGGTTTTCGCAGCATAAAACTTCGCCACAGGAAGCCATCTTCTTCTCCATCTTGCTTGGGTCTACGCTCAAAATTTAGCCTGGTTAGTACGCGTTGGCTCCCGATATTTTCGTCGGCTGCTTTAGCCACAATCTTTGAAAGGCCTCCAGAACCAAAACCGTACTCCAACCAACGCTGCCCCGATTCTGTAGCGTAGCCCCTACCCCAATGCTCCCGGAGAAAGCGGAAACCAAGGTCTACTTCTCCATCGTCCACCTCCCGCAGGCCGCACCAACCGAGTACCACCTGGTCCGACTTCCTCACCACCGCCCAGCGAGAAAAATCCCAGGTTGAAGATTTTTCGATGTAGGCTTCCAGAAACTTCCCGGCCTCCTCGATGGAGGTGTAGACTTCGTCTTTTGGTAGGTAACGCATCACTTCTGGGTCGCTGTTTAGGGCGAAGACCATTGTTGCGTCTGTGGAGAGGAGGGGGCGTAAGAGCAGGCGGTCGGTGAAGAGTAGTTCCGGCAAACACATTTATCTTGAATATTTGGTGCGCCAAAAGTAAGAGCCCGAGCAACAGTTTACACCAACAACTCCGCCTCAGCCCCCAGCGTAATCCGCTCAGTGCCCAAGAGCGTCCGCTTGTGCGCAGAGACTTTCGGGAAGATGTAGCTAAAGTAGAAGCGGGCGGTAAGCACCTTGGAGCGGTAGAAATTTTTATCGTCCTCTCCTTCCGCATTAGGCAGGGCCTTATCCGCAGCCAGGGCTTCGCGCAGCCAGAGCCAACCGATGACGTGGAGGCTGAAGTAATCCAGGAAGATCGTTGCGTCGGCGAGGAAGACCTTGGGGTCTTCGGACTGCGCCAGGCCCATCAGGTGGCCCATCACCTGCTGTACGCCGCCGAGGCTCTTGGCCAGGGTTTCGGCCAGCGGCTTGGTGGTTTCGTTGGCCAGCGCGGGGGTGATGGTGGCCTGCACTTCCTCCATGAGGTACTGTACGGTTTTGCCGCCCTTCATCATCATCTTGCGGCCCAGGAGATCAAGGCCGTGGATGGTGGTGGTGCCTTCGTAGATAGAGTTGACGCGGATATCGCGGAAGATCTGCTCCAGCGGAAAGTCGTCGCAGTAGCCAGCTCCGCCGAGCACCTGCATGCCCGTACTGACCGACTCATTACCATACTCACTCGGGAATGATTTCGCGATGGGCGTGAGCAGCTCCGTGAGCAGGTGGGCGCGTTCTTTTTCTTCCGGGTCGGTACTCACCTTGCTGAGGTCTTCGTAGAGGGAGCACTGCAACAGCAGATCCACACTGCCCT
The DNA here is from genome assembly GCA_964458975.1 of uncultured Lewinella sp. Classification (GTDB taxonomy): domain Bacteria; phylum Bacteroidota; class Bacteroidia; order Chitinophagales; family Saprospiraceae; genus Neolewinella. Next base: position 8,757 of record CAYWMW010000049.1, read on the forward strand.
CCACAACGGCTTTTTGGAAGAGCAACATCCGGCGCACATCGGCGTGCTCCGCGATGAGTACCTGGGGAGCGTTCACATCTTTGTTTCCTGGGTGGCGCCCCTGCGGGCGCTCCTTGGCGTACTGCAAGCTGGCGTAGTAGGCCGCCGAAGCGGAGCCCGCCGCCATGATGCCGGTGCCGATGCGGGCCTCGTTCATCATCTGGAACATGCAATTCAGGCCACGAAACTCTTCCCCGACCAGATAGCCTTTCGTTTCACCCTGCTCGCCGTACATCAGGTGGGCAGCGACGTAACCTTTTTGGCCCATCTTGCCGTAGATACCGGCCGTGGTTACGTGGTTGTCTACCAGTCCGTCAGCCGTTGGTACGTGCTTGGGGACCACAAAGAGGCTCACGCCCTTCATTCCTTTGGGGCCATCTTTTTTGCGGGCCAGGAGGAGGTGAACTACGTTCTCCGTCGCGTTGTGGTCACCGCCGGAGATGTAAATCTTCTGACCTTTTATGTTGTAACTCCCATCACCGTTGTCCTCATAACTGGTGGTGATATCGGACAGGGAAGACCCGGCCTGCGGCTCCGTCAGCGCCATCGTACCCTGCCATTCACCGGCAGCCATTTTATCCAGGTAAGTACCTTTCAACTCGTCCGTACCGAAGTTCCGAATCAGGTTGGCCGCGCCGGTGGTCAGAAAACTATAGGCCGCCATATTTCCGTTGGCTGCCTGAAAAATCAGGCCCGCCGCATTGCCGATCACGGACGGCATTTGCTGGCCGCCGTTGTCGTAGTCCCACATCGCGCTAATCCAGCCGCCGCTACCGAGCTGGCGCATGCTCTCCCCTACTTCGGGCAAGACGTGTACCTCGCCGTCCTTATAATAGGCCTTGTTTTTGTCCATCTCCCGGTAATACGGAAACAGGTGCTGATCGGCCAGTTGCTTGGCGGCATCCAACGTCATTTCGGTAGCATCGCTATCAAAGGCTTCATGGGCCTCGAAGCTGCGGATTTTGGAAAGGTCGAGCACCTCGTTCAGGACAAAACGAAGGTTGCGGGTGGAGATGTATTGCATAATGATCTTAAATTCGGTGGGCGAAGATACGCAAATTAGCGAATTTTCGCTAATCGTTTTTTAGGGCCCGGAGGCCGGTGCAATGAAAGGTTAAAAAACCCCTTGAAGCTCAATTCGCAATTGGGCTACCCCAGCCCAGTCCCGGAGGGACGCCTAGCCTAGCGTGGGGTGAAGCAAAACGGCGGTAGCCGTTAGCGTAACCCCACGTTTTAGTTAGCAGTAGCCGGTAGCACAACCCCACGTTTGCGTTGGCAGCCGTTCACATAACCCCACGTTTGCGTCGGTACACACAGCCGTAAGCGTCTCCCCCCACATCACATTTTAGTAAACCAGCCCCTCCACGCCACCCCAATCAAGCCACAAAACCACCCTCCACAAGCCCACCTCCCACAAAACCACCCTCCGCAAGCCCACCTCCCACAACCCCACCTCCCACAAAACCACCCTCCACAAGCCCCTCCTCCCCCTATCAAGACAAATTCAAAATAAGCAATAAAAAGTTTGCACACCTCACTATTACGCAAGACCTTTGCACTATTAAGATTTAGTACAGATAAACTTAAGCCCAATTACCTCCGCATAACCAAACCACCCCGATGAAGACCTCTACCTATCTTTTCGCAGGCCTGTTCCTGCTCTTTACTGCCGCAGCTTGTGGCGACGAAGAAGACATGCGCCTCAACCTCGATGTCCCTGAAACCTACAGCTTCGTCCGCGACGGCAACTCAACGGTCTCCTTCACCGGCCAAACCGAACGCATCGCGATGGCCGAAGAATTGACCGCTGCGATGCTCGACTTTGACCAGACCCGCGAAGGCCTGATGAATATGTTCACCAACGCCGAAGGAACCAACCCCTTTGCCAGTGCAGACTTGAATGCCTCCACCAAGTCCCTCCGCTCCAAAGTAGCCGCCAGCCGGGATCTTTTCTCCGCTAACTCCGTCCGCGCAGCGCAGGTAAAGTCTGATTTCGACGCCTGGATTTTCAACCAGGTCAATGAAGTGTTCCCCAATCGCAACGAAATCGCCGCCGAAGGGCAGGCCGGGCAAATTGCCGACGGCGGCGATGTCCGCTACGTCAGCTCCTGGGGCTTAGAATACAACCAGGCCTTCGCCAAGGGGCTCATCGGTGCGCTCATGTACGACCAAACGGCCAACAACTACCTCAGCTCTAACCTACTTTTCGAAGGCACTAACCAAGCCGATAATAACACCATGACCACCGTTGACGGCAAAAACTACACCACCATCGAGCATTTCTGGGACGAAGCCTATGGCTACCTCGCCGGTGCCTCCGCCGACCCCGCCCGATTGCTCGCCGACATCGGCGAAGCAGACAACTTCCTCAACGAATACACCGGCAGAGTAACCGAGCAGGGCAGTTTTACGGCACTCGCTACCATCCTGGAACGCTCCTTCCGAACCGGCCGCGCCGCCGTTGTCGCCCAAGACTACGACGAGGTAGAACGCCAGGCCATCATGATCCGGGCCGAGCTCAACAAAGTCCTCGCCGCCCGCGCCAGCTTCTACCTCTGCGAAGCGGTTGCTGAACTGGAAGCAATGCCGCCCAACAGAGGCGGTGCTTTCCATGCCTTGAGCGAAGCTTACGGCTTCATCTACGCCCTGCGTTTCATCGCTCAGAACTCCGGCAATTTTGTGCTCGTAGATTACGAAGTAGTCTCAGACACCTTCCTTGAGGAGCTGCGAAATGCGGACGGCTTCGGCTTTTGGGACCTCACCCCAGCTGATATTCGGGACATCAACAGTAGCCTCCAGGGCATAGCTGTTGAGGCCGGAGTCCATCCGCCTAATGCGTTCTTCTGTAACTAATCCCATCTCTACAACCATCACTATTCTTTCTAAAAGACTTCCGATGCAACGTTTACTTTTCCTTTCCTTCGCCGCTTTTTCACTCCTCATCAGTGCCTGTGGATCAGGCTCCGACGGCACTGAAGACGACGGGCCGATGCTCCCTTCCTTCGATCGTCAGGCGATGCTAGAAGGTTGGGCCAACGATGTGATCGTGCCCGCTTACGAAAATACTGGGGCTACGACCGTTCAGTTAGCCACTAACGCTTCGGACTTTGCGGCCGCTCCGTCCGAAGAAAAACTCGATGCTTTGCGCTCTGACTTCCAGACTGCCTACCGCTCCTGGCAAGCACTCAGCCCCTTCCTGATGGGCCGGGCGGAGGAAATCAATCTCCGTTTTCGGACCAACACTTACCCGACCGATACGGACCTGATCGAGCAAAACATCGCCGCCGCAGACTTCAACCTGGAGCTGCCCAGCCAGACCGTCGCGCAGGGTTTCCCCGCCCTCGACTATCTCCTCTACGCCAATGCGGATGAGCTGCTCGCCACCAGCCCCGCAGCCGATGCCCGCCGCGCGTACATCGCCGCCCTCACCCTCACCCTCCGTGACCTGATCAACTCCGCAAAGGAAGAATGGACCAGCGAGTTCATCACCGCCTACGCCCTCAACGATGGCAACTCCGCCACCGCCAGCGTAGACCGGACGGTGAACGACTACATCTTCTACTACGAGAAATTCCTACGCGCCGGGAAGGTCGGCATCCCCGCAGGTGTATTCAGTGACACGCCGCTCGCGGATCGGACCGAAGCGCTCTACTCCGGCCAGTCCAAAGCGCTCATGCTTGCCGCACTGTCCACCACAGAGACCTTCTTCAACGACCACGGCCTTGCCGATTACCTCAACACCCTCAACGTGATGAGAGACGGCGAACTACTGAGCGCAAAGATTGCCGACCAGTTCTCCGCCATCAGAGCAAAAGCAGAGAACGTAAGCGACGATTTCTCCGCCCAGGTAACACAGGACAACGTACGCATGCTCGCCCTTTACGACGAGATGCAACGCCTCGTTGTACTCCTCAAGGTAGACATGCTCCAGGCACTTAGCATTAATGTGGATTTTGTGGATGCGGATGGGGACTGATTTAGGAACTAGGAGCTAGGAACTAGGAGCTAGGAGCTAGGAGCTAGGAACTGGGAGCTAGGAACTAGGAACTAGGAACTAGGAGCTAGGAGCTAGGAGCTAGGAGCTAGGAACTAGGAACTGGGAACTGGGAGCTAGAGAGCTAGGGGCGGATTCGAACATTTGAATACAGGTCGATTATGAAAAAGAGTAAAACTACTCGCAACCACCTCTCAGACGAACCTAAAAAAAATCCTCCCCCCCTAGCTCCTAGTTCTCTAGTTTCTAGTTCCCTAGTTCCTAGTTCCCCCCTAGCCACTTTCCGCATAGGCTTCGGCCTAATGATGGCCCTGAGCATTCTCCGCTTCTGGTGGAACGGTTGGATTGAGAAGTTATATTTGGAGCCTGATTTCTTCTTCAGTTATCGTTACTTTGAGTGGGTCAAGCCCTTCGGCTCCTGGACCTACGGGCTCTTCGTCCTCGCTTTTGTTTCGGCCGTGATGGTGATGATTGGTTGGAAGTACCGCCTGGCCATCGTTTTGTTTTTCCTCAGCTTCACCTACATCGAGCTGATGGACAAGACGACTTACCTCAACCACTACTATTTCGTCTCTTTGCTCAGTTTTGTGCTGATCTGGCTCCCCGCTGCCGACTATTTCTCGGTCGACAAAGGGATTGATAAATCTGCCAAAGTTCCTGGCTGGACGATCAATTGCCTCAAGGTATTCGTTGGGGTGGTTTATTTTTATGCGGGCCTCGCCAAGCTTAATTCCGACTGGCTCATTGATGCCCAGCCGTTGGCCATTTGGCTACCGGCCAAGTACGATATTCCGTTGTTGGGCAACCTGATGCAACAGGTTTGGGTACACTACGCCTTCTCCTGGGCTGGGGCTGCCTACGATCTCTTCATCGTCTTTTTCCTTCTTTGGCGGCCTACGCGGCCGTTGGCCTTCTTCGCGGTCGTGGTCTTCCATATCCTTACCCGTGTCCTCTTCCCCATCGGCATGTTCCCGTACATCATGATCGTGAGCGCGCTCGTGTTTTTTGATGCCAGCTTCCACCACCGCTTGCTGGATACTTTTCGAAGCCTTTGGGCAAGGCCGACATCTATCGGTGGGCATAAGCCGAATTATCGCTTTTTGTTCCCCTTTTGGGGGTTAGGGGGCCAAAAAAGCGATAGTTTGGTTTACGCCCCTATCAATCCATCAATCCATCAATCTAATAAAGGGGCGCGGCCGCAGGTGCCAGGGAAGGTTAACTGGAGCAAGGTTGTGGTATACACCGTCCTGGCCCTTCACCTCATTCTCCCCTGGCGCTACCTGATGTACTCCGGCGAACTCTTCTGGACGGAGGAAGGCTACCGCTTCAGCTGGCGGGTAATGCTCATGGAAAAAGCGGGCTACCTCAACTATAAAGTGGTGGACTCTACCTCCGGCAAGCGCACCGTCGTCAACCCCGCCGACCACCTGACCACTTTCCAGAACAAACAGCTGGCGACACAACCGGACTTTATCCTCGAATTTGCCCACCATTTAGCTTCCCAACATCGGAAAAAAGACGGACCTTTGCCTGCTGTTTACGCCGAGAGTTACGTAGCCCTCAACGGGCGGGGCAGTAAAGTATACGTCAATCCCGACATCAACCTCACCGAAATCACCGAAGACACCCCCAGAACAGAGTGGCTCATGCCTTTTGAAGATGATATTTATGGACTATAGCACACTTCATATATTCCTCAAATGTCTAATATTTGGCTTTAAAGATAATAGCACCGACAAAACTTACCAATAAGTAATAAAAAATGATAGTTACTCTCCATTCAGCGAAGGCGGTAGCCGCAGCGGCTCTTGCTCCCCTCCCCAGCCGAAGGCGGTTGGGGAGGGGCTGGGGGAGAGGGTTATTAAGGGCATTCCAATCCTGTGCCTTAGCCATAAAGACAGACAGCAAGAGAACGATAAGAGCAAACACCCCAACCTTACTAACCCTGCTCCTACTACTCCTACTCTGCACCTGCGCCAGCGCCCAGAACA
>CAYWMW010000049.1:14880-20772 GCA_964458975.1 uncultured Lewinella sp.
TTACTAACCCTGCTCCTACTACTCCTACTCTGCACCTGCGCCAGCGCCCAGAACACCCTAACCCTCACCATCCAAAGCCAGGAAAGCGGCAAGCCCCTTCCAGCCACCGAGATATTCGCCCAGGAAACTACCCAAATTTACACCACCGGCCGGCGCGGGAAAGTTGCCATAAAAACCGATTCGCCGACCTTAACGCTGACCATCCTCGCCACGGGCTTCAGCAGCCGCCAGGAGTTGGTGACGTTCAAGGAAAAGACCCAAAGCCTCAACTTAAAGCTCAGCCCTCTACAACGAGACCTGGCCGCAGTGACCGTCCTTGCCGAGGGCAAAACCCGCGCCGCCATCTCCCGCCTTCGGGCCGTAGAAGGCACGGCGATCTACGCTGGCAAAAAGACCGAAGTCGTCCGCCTCGATGCCCTGACCGTAAACCTGGCCAGCAACCAGGCCCGCCAGATTTACGCCGAAGTCTCCGGCCTCAACATCTTCGAATCCGACGATGCAGGCCTCCAACTAAGCATCGGCGGGCGCGGGCTGGACCCCAACCGCTCCGCCAGCTTCAACACCCGCCAAAATGGGTACGACATCAGCGCGGATGTGCTCGGCTACCCGGAGAGCTACTACACGCCCCCGGCCGAGGCGCTGAGCGAAGTACAGGTCATTCGCGGCGCAGCGAGCCTTCAGTACGGCACCCAGTTCGGCGGCTTGGTCAACTTCGTTTTTCGCGAACCGAATCCACGCAAAAAGATTGAACTTACCAGCCGACAAACCATTGGCTCCAACGGTCTTTTCACCAGCTTTAACTCCCTGAGCGGCACCGCCGGCAAGCTCGGCTACTACGGCTACTTCAACTACAAACGCGGCGATGGCTTCCGCCCCAACTCCGGTTTCAACAGCCGCAACGCTTACCTCCACCTCGACTACGAAGTAGCTGAAAACAGCAAGATCAGCTTCGAGTACACCTACCTGGATTACCTCGCCCAACAGGCTGGCGGCCTCACCGACGCCCAGTTCTACGCCAACCCGCTGCAAAGCAACCGGACCCGCAACTGGTTCGATGTAGACTGGCAACTGTACAGCCTCCGCTGGGACCATAAACTGAACGACCAGACGAACCTTTCCCTAAACCTCTTCGCCCTGGATGCTGCGCGCCGGGCGGTCGGCTTCCGCACCAACCGGGTTTCCCAGGTAGACGACCTCTCCGCTCCGCGCGATCTCATCGTTGGCAAATTCAATAACTACGGCGCAGAAGCCCGGCTCTTACACCGCTATAAATTAGGCGAACGCTCCGCCGTATTCCTGCTGGGCGCAAAGGTGTACCGCGCAGACAACGCCGCCTTTCAGGGCCCCGGAACCAACGGTAACGACGCGGACTTCCGCCTGGCTACGGATGAATTCCCTGCCTTCCCTAACCAATCGGCCTTCACCTTTCCCAACCGCAATGTCGCTCTCTTTGGCGAGCATATCCTCTACCTCAACGATGAGCTGAGTATTACCCCCGGCGTTCGCTTCGAATACATCAACACCCGAGCTGAGGGTACGTACCGCCGCATCGAATTCGACCTGGCGGGCAACCCGATCCGCGACGGGGAGTTTACTGACAACCGTGAGTTTTCCCGCAACAAACTCCTCCTGGGCGTTGGCCTTAGCTACCTCCCGTCGGAGCAGCTTGAGTTCTTTGCCAACATCAGCCAGAACTACCGCTCGGTGACCTTCAACGACATCCGCACCGTCAATCCCAGCTTCCAGGTAGCACCGGATATTCGGGACGAGAGCGGCTTCACCGCCGATGCCGGGGTACGCGGAAGCATCAAACGACTGAGCTATAACGCTAATGTTTTCGGGCTGCGGTACAACGGCCGCCTCGGCGAAGTGCTCACCCCCGAAGTTCGGGTAAACGCCAACGGACAGGAGCGCCCCACCGGCCGGATCATCCGCCTGCGCAGCAACATCGGTGAAGCGTTCATCTACGGCCTGGAAACGCTGATCGAATACCAATTCCTTGAGGGGAAAGCAGAACGGGGTACACCTTATACCCTGACGGGCTTTGCCAATACCAGCCTGACCCGATCAGAATACCTCGCTTCCGACATTGCCGGAGTGGCGGGTAATCAAGTTGAGTTTATTCCCTTCCTCAACCTGAAGACCGGCGTGCGCTTTGGTTACGGTAATTTACTTGGCTCGGTCCAGTACGCTTATCTGTCGGAGCAATTTACGGACGCATCCAATGCGCCGCAGGATCGGGGGGATAACCAGTCTGGCATCGTTGGAGACATCCCCGCCTACGGTGTGATGGATGTTTCGTTGAGCTACCAATGGCGGAAGTTCAGCTTTGAGGCAGGCATCAACAATGCCCTGAACGAGACCTACTTCACCCGCCGGGCTACGGGCTATCCGGGGCCGGGGATTATCCCTAGTGCGCCTCGGACTTTTTACTCGACGGTGGGAGCTACCTTCTAGCTCGCTCCATTCAGACCACCCCCAACACCCCACCCAACGGCACCCCCAGCCAAGCTGGCCGCGAGTTCAGCTCATAAGCCACCTCATAAATCGCTTTCTCAAGGATAAAGAGGTCAAGCAGGGTTTTGCGGTCTTCGTCAGAAGCGGGCAGGAAAGATGCGTCACCGCATGCCTCAAAGTAGGCGGCGAGGTAAACTTCTGAAACGGTTTTGTACCATTCATCCGCCCGGTGAGAGAGAACGGACGGGTCGTAGCCCGCGTAGGTTGCTTCGTTGAGCAGCAACTGGGCGTTGATGGCGTAGTGGAAGGAACGGACCATCCCGGCGACGTCCTTCAGCGCGGGCCGCCTGCGGCGGCGCTCGGGGATGCTCAAGAGGGGTTCCCCCTCGAAGTCGATGATGAAGAAGTCGTCGGTGGTAACGAGGACTTGCCCGAGGTGATAATCGGCGTGGATGCGGATGAGGTCAAACGCCATTTCCCGGTCAGCAAGGCAGGTGAGGCGTTCGTTCAGGACGGGTTCCAGGTCTAGTACGCGCTGCGCAATTTCTTGCATTACCGGATCGAGTGCTGGTGCTTTGGCCCGAAGTTCTGCGACTTGACGGTCGAGCAGTTTTTTGGCAGCAACCGTTATTTCTGTGCGATAGTCTGCTGTAAGCGGTGCGGGTTGCAGCATGTCTCCGGTTCCCTGGCCCAGGGCGTGGTGCATTTCAGCGGTGCGTTGGGCGAGGAGGCGGGCGCGGTCCAGGGTTTCGTCGTCTACTTCTTTGTCTCCGACGAAGTAGCGGGCGGTGAGTTCCTGGAAGTATTCCCAGGCATCGCCGATGTTTTCCACCTTACCGCTGAGCATGCCGAGGTTTAGGTAGTTGGGGTCCGTCATCTCCCCCACCCCGAGGCTGCCACCGTAGGGCGGGCAGTTGGCAAATTCTGTTTTTTCGGAGAGGTAGCGTACGAGTTCGAGGTCGGGGTTCAGGCCGGGATCGAGCTTGCGGAAGAGTTTGAAGAAATATTTGTTGCCGTAGATGATGGCGGTGTTACTGGTGTCGATGCTGGGTACCACACTATCAAGTGTCTCCGGGGCGCGGCGAAGCAGTTTGCCGCATTCGCAGTTGATGCCGTCGTAGGTATCTGCCCCATTTCTGACCATTTGGTAGAGGGCTCGGCGAAAGGCGGGCAGGGGTACGGCATCAACGATATGGGTTCCGCCGGGCACCTTGAGCAGAATCATGCCGGGGGTACTCTTCATGTACTGCCGTTGATCCTGCACGCGATCCAGCTGGGCGAGGGGCATTTGGTAGAACTCCTTGCTCTTGTCGGCAAAGTCGATCCGGATAACCACGAGGGCGGTGTCCTCCGTTACCGTATGTGAGTCTTGGATCGCGCACTTAGTGATTTCCTTACCCTTACTCGTGAACCAGCGTTGCTCCGCCAGGTAAGCCGGTAACCGCTTGAGCATTGCGTGGGTGAAGCGGGGGTCTTTGAAGCGGTCGTCCAGGGTTTGCGGAGCTTGCATACGTTGGGGTTTCTTATTGTAGCGTAAGGGGTGTGGTTTTGTTGGGTAGGTACGCTTAGGAACGGTGAAATAATATCTATTTTCAAGGCAACGGCTGAAGCTGTGCCTGCGGTTAATGGAGGTAACTGGCGCCGTTGATGTCTAAAACGGCACCGGTGGTAAAGCGCGCCTCCGGGCTGGCGAGAAAGAGGATGGCGTGGGCCACTTCGTCTACGGTAGCTACCCGATTGAGTGGGCTTTGGGCTTTAACGGCCTCTCCTGCCTCACCCTGGAGATGCGGGCGGGCCATTGCGGTTTCAATGAAACCGGGCGCTACGGCGTGAACGGTAATATTGTCTCCACCGACAGCCTGGGCCAGGGATTGGGACAGAGAATGAAGGCCAGCTTTTGCCGCACCGTAGCCCACCTGGCCAGCTTCGCCCCGGAAAGCGCCCCGGCTGCCTACGTTAACGATCACGCCTCCCCCCTGCTTGCGCATCACCTGAATGGCGGCGAAGGAGGCGGCGGCGGGGCCGATGAGATTGGTATTGATGGTATCCTGAAAGGTACCGAGCCACTGGTCAAAAGCCATGCTTCCGTCTACCGGATGCGGGCGGAAGATACCGGCGTTGTTGACGAGGATGTCTAGGCGGCCGAGCTTCATGGCAGCACTGTCCACCAGTCGTTTGGCTTCCTTGGGGTTGGCCAGATCGGCCTGCAAGAGCGTATGTCCGGCTCCGGGGAGGGATGCCACAACGGCCTTTGCACCTGCGGCATCGCCCTTATAATGCACACATACGCGTGCTCCTGCTTTCGCTAGAATTCTGGCGGTAGCGGCCCCTACCCCCTTGCTGCTGCCCGTAACCAGGGCCGTCTTATTTGTAAAATCAACTGTTACCATTTTGCAAATGTAACCGTCTGACGTATACTTTTGGGCGCGTTTAGGCGTAATATATGCGAAACGATTTTTTGTCCGTAAAACCGGCCACTTCAAGTATCCCCATGAAATTAATATTCTCTTTTATCCTCAGCGCGCTTTGCACGGCGGCGCTCTTCGCCCAGGCAGGCCCGCTCAGCGTGGCCGACGACGTGAAGCTGCAGAAAGCCGAATCCGACCTGCTGCGCATCTCCTATACGATGCACACCGACAGCTCGGACGAAGCGCGCTTCTTCGCCTGTAAACTCCTCATCAAAGACCTCGTCGAGGCCCTAAAAACACCCAACAGCTTCAACTTCGATTTTTCCGGAGTAGAGGGTATCAAGGTGATGATGGCCCCCGACAGCAGCTTTCGTTTTTTCACCTGGGAACTCCACGTGAACCGCGAAGAATACCGCCATTACGGCGCTATTCAGTACAATACCGGCGAGTTGAAATTACTGCCGCTGATCGACCGGGGCGCACAACTCCGCCAAAACCCCGAGACCGCCATCACCTCAAATACCGACTGGTTAGGGTACGTGATTTACAACATAGTACAAGGTGGAACCTACCAGGGAAAGCCATACTACTTCCTTTTTGGTTACGATCGGCACGCTGCCCTCAGCCGCCAAAAAATACTCGATGTGTTCTACTTTGACGACGAAGGGAAACCCGTCTTCGGCCTCCCGGTTTTTGCCGTCTACACCCCCGAAGGCCACCTACTTGAAGACCATACTCGCCTTGTACTAACCTACAGCGCCGAGGCGAATATTGCCCTACGTTTTGAACCAACAACCAACCGCATCGTCTACGAAAACCTCATCATCGCCCAAGGCCCCGACGGTGGCCCGATCAGCTTACCCGACGGCAGCTACCACGCCCTCGAATACGGCACCGATGGCCGGTGGCACGAGGTATCCAAAGTCTTTGACCATAAGTACGAGAAAGCCCCCGTTGAGCGCGTTCGGCCTACGGAAGCTAAGGATATTGTTGGGCGGCCTAAGGGTTAGTAATGTAGTAGTGTAGT
>CAYWMW010000050.1:0-12091 GCA_964458975.1 uncultured Lewinella sp.
TTCGCTGCTACTGCGTGGTCACCAGAATAACTTATTATTCCGCAACCCCTTAGTTGTAAAATTGAGTTGCAATATAATAAAGAATACAAGTTTGCATCCACAGCTTTTAAACCCTTCATTGCATCCTGCGTCCGCGCCCTAAAAGCGCTGCTAAACTGGCAGCATCCACTACTTCGCCTTTGATGGAACCTTTAAGGCTGGAACCTGCTGGGTTGGTATGAATGGATGAATCAGGACTGTGGGCCGTAAGGCTACAAATACAGCTTCCCGTTAATCCAGGTATCTTCCATAATTCCCTCCTGCGCCTCATAAAACTTCATGGCCTCGGTGTTGGTGTTGACAACTTGCCACTTCAGCAGTTTACAGCCTTTCTCCCGGCCCCTGTCCATGAGTGCGTCCCAGAGCTGCTGCCCGATGCCCCGGCGGCGGTAGGCGGGAGAAAGGACGAAGTCTTCGAGGTAAATCATCCGGCCCTTCCAGGTAGAGTAGACGAAGTAGTAAAGCGCCATACCGACCACTTTGCCTTCGTCTTCGGCGACGACGGCTTTGTAAAAGTCGGCCTTGAAGTCTTCCTCGTAGGTGGCAACGGTGGCGGTGAAGTTGTGGCGCTCGCCGACGTAATCAGCCAGTTCACCCACAAGGCCGTGGAGGGCGGGAACGTCGGAGAGGGTGGCTGGGCGGATTTTGATGGACATGTTGGTGGGGATAGAAATTCAGGTGGTAAGGTACGGTTGTTTTCTGAGGCGCAGGATGGAAAGGCGGACATAGTGGGGTGCGGTACGGTAGTCAATTTTTCTGTTTATTTCTCCGGCCCAGGCTGCGCTAGCGCAACCTGGGCCGGAGAAATAAACAGAAAAATTGACTGAAACCTACTCCTCTTCCTGATCTTCGACGTGCTGAAAAAACCAAAAAATAGTCTTCCCATAATTCCGTTTCTCCACACACCGAGGATCCATCGCAAAGTCGTGGTGCGGATTGGTCTCTACCACAAGCAGGCCCTTGGGAGCAACGAGGCCCGCATCAAAAATAAGATCGGGCAAGTCCGGGATATTGGGCAGCGGGTAGGGCGGCCCCGCAAAAATGTAGCTGTAGGGCTTGGCAACTTTCCGCTTCAGGAAACGGAAAACATCCATCCGGAAAATCTTGATGTACTCCTCGATGCCGAGTGTTTTCACGGTTCGCTCCACGAAGGCGACGGCCGGGCCGTGCTTGTCTACGTAGGTAACATCGGTACAGCCCCGGCTGATGAATTCATAGTCGTGGCTGCCCGTACCGCCGAAGAGGTCCAGGAAGCGCTCGTCCTCAAAGTCCAGCCAGTTGTTGTGCAGGACGTTGAAGAGGCCTTCCTTGGCGTAGTCAGTGGTGGGGCGGGTGGGCCAGTTGTCGGCCGGGGGGCTGAAGCGGCGGCCTTTGAATTTTCCGGAGATTATGCGCATGTAGAGCAGGTTGCAGGTTGCAGGTTACAGGTTACAGGTTACAGGTTGCAGGTTGCAGGTTGGGAAACTTGTAACCTGCGACTTGCAACTTGTAACCTGTGTCACCCTAAACAAAGTAATTCAAAATAAAGATGCCCCGGCAACCCCGCCAATTCCGCCGGTACCGAAGGTGGCGTAGGGTACTGGCAAAAACGAATGTCTTCAACGTACCGGTAAAAATGACGGTAGAGCTCGCTGTGTTCCGTGATTTCTCCGCAAAGGTAAAGCGGTACACGGTTGGGCACCCAACCACATTGCTGGTAGGCCAGCAGCAAGTAATAGAGCGCATCGCTTACGCCGTTGAACGGAAAGGTGTTGAAGAAAAGGAGGTTCCCCGAGCGGTGAGCGGCCACGAACAAATGGTTGCCCCGAACTGCGCAAGAGATGGACTGGTGGCTCAGGCGCCTAGACCGGCTGGCCCAGGCGGAGAGCAACCCTCCGGCGATGTGGTGCGTGCGCAGCGGGCGGAGCCTTCGTTCCACGGCCTCCAGCCGGGCGGTTGGTGCGGCGAAGAGCAATGCTCCGCCAAGCTGCTGGTAGCGCTCGGTGCGGACGGAGTCTTCCAGGCCGATGAGCGTGAGTTGTTCCAGGTATATCCTGGGGTTGCTCGCGTCGTAGAGCACCTCGGGCACCAAGGTTAGCCGTTCGCTTTCCCAGCCGAGGATGCAGTTTCCGTAGGTGACGGAGCGCAATTTGTCGTCGGACTGAACGATGCGGTTGATGGTGTCGGGCCAGTCGGCTTGGTCCGCAACGGGGATGGTTTGGGAATGGTAGGCCAGCAATTGGTTCTGGGTACGATCCCGGATGGTATACGCAAAACTGTCCATCCCCGTGAGGATGGACAGTTCGTAGTCGTGCGCGCCTTCCTTACGGTAGGCGGCGGAGCTTATATCATAGTTGGTTACTGCCAAGAGCCGGAGAGGGTTGGCTTGGAGAGATCACCGAATTTGATCGGCTTGGTGGGGTCGTAGGTCTGATCGTACCGTTGGTACTTCTTGTCGGCGAATTGCCCCATGAACGCGCTTTGGCGAACGCCTACCTGCACAACGGGAACGTTGGTGCTCTGGTATTCGATCTGTTTGGCGTCGATATCGAACTTGACCTTACCGTCGGTGAAGGGTACAATTTCCATGTCGTCCAGTACGATACCAAGGCCTGCGGCGGTATCGCGGGCGGCGATGTACGTAGTGTCGTAGGTAACCTCGCCTCCGTCAACGGCGTCGGCATCACCGACTACGCGGATGGAAAGGAGCTTGCCGTCGGTCAGGACTTCTTTGAGGGTGTCGAAGTTCGCGGCGTATTCGCCGGTAATGTCGCGGTAGAGGTCCTGGGCATCGCGTATCATTTCCAATTTGCCGGAAACTGCTTCGGTCCGGACAGCACGTTCGGCGTTAAAAGCGATCGGTTCTTCAATGCTCTTGTACAGCAGGAAGGCAAGTACGAAGGCTAAAACCAGGAAGAGTAGACTGAATATTGTGCGCATCTGAAGCTTTTAATTTGTGCAAGTATAAAACATTTCTCGCATCCTTTAGATGCATCGGGCCTTTAGTTTGGTGGAACGTGCAGGTTTTTTGTTTGTTTAGTGGTGAAACGGCCCGATTTTCTTTGATAGGGTGTTCAAAAAAGGTTGTTTGGGCGCGGCCGCAGGTGCAGTGGAAGGTTGGTTGCCCGGCTTTCAAGCCGTGCGGGTGAACCAGCCTTCAGGCTGGGGGAGGTGGTGAGCTCACCGATAGTCCGGCCCTAAGATTACCTTTGCCCCATGCCAACCATCTTAGCCATAGAATCTAGCTGCGACGACACCTCGGCCGCCGTAGTCTCCGACGGGGAAGTCCTTAGCAACGTAACCGCCGGCCAGGCCGTCCACGAAGAATTCGGTGGCGTAGTGCCCGAACACGCCAGCCGCGCCCACCAGCGCAACATCGTGCCCACCGTAGCCGTCGCCCTCCGCCGGGCGGATAAAACTGCGGACGATATCGACGCCGTAGCCTTCACCCGTGGCCCGGGCCTGATCGGCTCCCTCATGGTCGGGGTAAGCTTCGCCAAAGCCTTCGCCCTGGCCCGCAACCTGCCACTCATCGAAGTAGACCACATGCAAGCCCACGTCCTGGCCCACTTCGCCGAAGACCCCAAGCCTGCCTTTCCCTTCCTCTGCCTGACGGTTTCCGGCGGTCATACCCAGCTCGTCGTCGTCAAAACCGCCCTCGATCAGGAAATCATCGGCCGTACCATCGACGATGCCGCTGGCGAAGCCTTCGATAAATCCGGTAAAATGCTCGGCCTCTCGTATCCCGCCGGGCCCGAGATCGACAAGCTCGCCCGCCAGGGAAACCCCACCATAAAGTTCGCCCGCCCCGAACCAGGTGAACTCAACTTCAGCTTCAGCGGCCTGAAAACAAGCATCCTCTACACCCTCCAGAAAAAGATCAAGACGGAGCCGGACTTCGTCAAAGAGAACCTGGCCGACATCTGCGCCTCCATCCAGCACACCATCGTCTCGATCCTCTTGCGGAAGCTGACCCTCGCCGTAGAGCAAACCGGCTTAACCCAGGTCGCCCTGGCCGGAGGGGTCTCCGCCAACAGCGGCTTGCGGGAAGGCCTGGAAGCCCTCGCCAAAGAAAAAGGATGGACCGTTTTCACCCCCCGCATTGAATACTGTACGGACAACGCGGCGATGATCGGCGTTACCGGAGCGTTTAAGTTTGCGGCCGGGCAGTTCGTGGGGCAGGAGGTTGCTCCGGCAGCACGCCTGGAGTGAGTCGCCTCCGGCAACGAAGCCGGAGCGATTCACCTCCGGCGAAAAGCTATTCGCTGCTGGAGGCAACTCACTCCAGTGCTAATTCGTCTTAGACACCAACCGCAGCACCGCCCGGTAGTCATCATCTTCCTCTCCGTCAGAATCCCAGTCTACCTTTCCGGTGAGGGTTAGGCGGGAGCCTTCCAGTTCGTGCTTATAGCTCAAAGTGGTATTCGGCTCGATGATGAAGAGGCTGTCTTCCCCCATTGTTTTCCAGAGGCCATTGGTTACGTCCACCGTCTCGCCCAGGATGTTGAAGTAGGTCCGCTTCAGTTTGCCATCGGCAGTATACTCGGTTCGGGCGGGCTTTGAACCGTACAACCGGCCCCAGTCGGCTTCTTTGACGAGCAGGTGAGCAGTAGTGTCTTTGCCCTCGTAGGTCGGGGAATGGGTTTCTATCTCAATGGTTTCCCAGGTGCCGAGCAACGCCTCCGCAAACGGAACCGCTGCGGGTTCGTTGGCTTGCTGAGGTTCGGTATTGCCGCAGCCAACGGCCAGGAGGGCCAAGGAGAAAATTAGGAGCGCGTGATTTTTGAACATGGGGCAAAAGTAAGCTGCCTTGAATAATTTTAAGGAGGAAGTGACCAAGTCCACTATACCTTTGCAGCCATGCAACTCCCCCAGAAGGAAATAAATCCAGTTTGGCTCCTCGTCGCCTGGCTGCTGCTCAACCTCTTTCAGGCAGCCTTTTCTCCGCTAGACGCGGATGAAACCTATTACTGGATGTACGCCGGTGATTTGGCCTGGGGTTACTTCGATCATCCGCCGGCGGTGGCCGTGCTGATTGCCCTGGGCAAAGACTGGCTGCCCGGAAGTCTGGGGCTGCGCTTCGGGCACGTACTTGCCGCTACGGCAATGGTGGCGGGGATGTGGCACCTTTTGGGGAAGCCGCGCGGAAAACTCCTCTGGTTAGGAGCCGCGCTCATCGCCGCCCAGCCTTTCTTCAACGTCTACGGTTTCATCGCTACGCCAGACGGGCCGCTGCTGCTCTTCAGCGTCCTTTACCTGCTGGCTTACCGGCGGTTCCTTACGCTGCCTTCCGTGGCCAACGGCGCTTTGTGGGGGCTAACGATGGCTGGCCTCCTCTACAGCAAGTACCACGGGGTGATGCTCATCTTTTTCACCGTTTTACCGCACCTTTTCTGGCTCCTCCGGCAACCCGGAGCCTGGGTGGCGGCACTCGGCGGAGCGGCGCTGTACGCTCCGCATTTGTGGTGGCAGTACGCCAACGATTACCCCTCTTTCCGGTACCACCTCAGCGGGCGGGATGATGCCTACGAACTGAAGTTTACCCTGGAGTACCTCCTCAACCAGCTCGTCATCTTCAGCCCGTTGCTGACTTATCATTACGCCCTGACGCTCCTGAAAGACCGCCCGGCAACTGACCGCTTTACCACCGCCTGCCGCTGGCTGGTGGTTGGCTTTTTGGTCTTTTTCCTGTACACGACCACCAAGGGCGGTACCGAAGCCCAGTGGACGGCCCTGCTCAGTATCCCCCTCGTTTACCTTTTGTTCCGGGCAACGACCGGGCGTTTCCCCGAGTGGCAAAACCGGGTCTTTACCCTCAGTCTTATCACCATCGGCCTGCTCTGCGTAGCGCGGCTCTTGTTGGTGGCTCCCCGGGAGGTACTGCCCTTTCAGAAACCTTTCGACCATGAACCCTGGGTAACCGAGCTGGCGGAGCGCGCTGGAGATCGGCCCGTCATTGTCCAGAATAGCTACCGCTTCGCCTCCCTATACCAGTTCTACTCCGGAAAACCCTCCTGGACGTTCACCGACGTAGAGTACCGCCTCAATCAGTACGACCTCTGGGCGGCCGACTCCGTTTTCCACGACCGGGAAGTCCTCCTTCTGGGGCAAAAGTCCTGGAATATGCCGAAGGCTTCACCCTTCCGGACCCAGGCGCGGGATATGCTTACCGCGCCGTTCCCTAATTTTCAGATCGTAAAGGGTGTTTTCTTTACTCCCTTTACCTTTCCTCCTTTACCTCCAACCTTTCGGCGCGGCGAAGAAGTGGAGGTCGATCTAATCGCCACCATTCCGCGCACGATTCGGACCAGCCAGGGCCTTGCCCTCCGCCTGTTCATTACCTTCCATTATCCGAACGGAAAGATTTATTACTGGAAGCTCCCCGCCAAAGACTTCGAACTGCTTCAGCCCGGGCAACGGACGTTCAGTTACGGCCACCCCTTCCTGGTACCCAAGGAACTTCCCGTTGGCTCGGCAAAGGTGGAGTTTGGCCTGGGGTACGATGGGATGCCGCCGCTGCGGGGGCAGAGTGGGCGCTACGAGATCATTGTGGAATAAAAATTGTGTTAAAGCCCCCACTTCGCGCTTAACTCTCGAAAATCATACCGCTATATATCGCTCCTGAAAACCCCCTCCCTAACCCTCCCCACGGGGGAGGGGATTTGCGAAAACGCAATGCGTTTTTAGCGTTAAGATCGCTTAATCAGTGTCAATGTATAGCGCTTTGCTCGAAAATCCTCGACCTGGAAGGCCTCAACCGGCCCCTTATCCTTTCCCTGCATCCTGCGGCCGCGCCCAAAAAAAGCTACTCCTTACAAGCAAGGTTAATGCCCAAAACATAGTTTTCCAAAATACCGATCTGCGGCGCCGCCTCAGCCCCCGCAAAGCCGGAAATATCTGCGTCTTTCAGGTTAGCGATGGCATAATCCGTCAGTTGCGTAGCCACCGGAAGGTAGCTCCAGTGCCATTTTTCCTCTTCGTAACCGTTGGGCCGCGCTTCTCCTTTTGGGGTGTAAGGTTGGCAAAAACCGTAAGTAGCGGCGTTGGCCGTGAGCCAGTCGTACACCTTTTTGCCCTCACCCTCCGCGAAGTAGCTGTTCACCAAATCGTTCAGGTCAATATCCGTGCCCCAGTGGTGGCGGCTGGTGCCCGGCATGGACGAATAACGCAGGATCGCGCGCGCCCGATCTGCTGGGTTCGGGTAAACTTCATCTGCTTTGTCTTTGCCCTCCAGCAGGCGTTTCCCGTTCCACTTCGCTTCCCAAATTTGCTTCTGCCGGGCAAAATTTCGGGTGGCGGACACCATCACCAACTTTACGCCATCGGCGAGTGCGGCGGCGTGCATTTTCTCGAAACTGGCGTAGGTTTCTTTATGCAAAACGTAGGGGTCTCCGTCGGTATACTTCGCGGCAACCTTCACAAAATCCGGGTGCTTGCTGGGGTCAAATTTTCCGGTGAGGTAAGCTAAACTGGGAATTTTGGGTGCGTCCGGATTGGCCAATTCAGGTTGCACCAAAGTGTCGTTATACAGGGGCGCGGCCGCAGGTTCCGGCACCGTTGGCTTAGCAGGGGAAGTGGCATCGTTCTCCGCAGCGGAGGCCGTCACTTCGTTGTTGGGCGGCGTTCCGCAGGCGACGAATGAGAGAAGGATCAAGGGCAGGAAGAATTTCATAGATCAAAGATAAGTGGGTAAATGATAGTGCCGCTTTACGAGCATAAGGAGTGTGTATAACGAGATGCACAGCTGTAACGAATTTGCCGCCTGCCATGTCTCCCCTCTCCCGAGGAGAGGGGCCGGGGGAGAGGGGGATTCGTGTATTTGGTTATACACACGCACAAGGAGCAAGGTCACTACAACGTGCGGCAGCGACTACATTACCACAAAACTATATTACTACGCTACTACCTCGGCTGAAACCGCACCCCCGCAACCCCCCAAACCCCATACCGGCTCTCACTACGCAGCAAAGACCCCGGCTCGTCCGATTCCCCAACCCACTCTTCAAAATTGTGGTTCGTCAGGTTATTGGCGCGGAGGTAAACGGAGATGTTCTTGAACACTTCGTAATCGGCGGAGACGTCGACCGTGAGGAGGCGGTTGCGGTAGATGGGGCGGTCATCCAGCAAGCGGTCGAAGACCCGGTCGCGGAAGTTGGCGGCGGCCACCAGGTTGAGGCGTGTCTTCGGGTTGCTGTACACGAAGCTCAGGTTGGCACTTTGGCGCGGAGCCTGGGCCAGGGGGAGGTCGTTGGCCGTGCCGTTGGGGTTGTCTACGTCGAAGAGGTTGTAGTTGTAGGTCCCGTTGACGTTGACGTACTTCAGGCGGGCATCGAGAAAATCGAGGCTCTGGTAAAACCCGAGCTCGAAGCCTACGAGGCTGGCGTTGTCGGCATTGATGATGTTGTTAACGAAGGTTGGCCGGAAGTCGGCTTCGTTCACAATACTTTCCTGCACCAGAATGGTGGGCCGGTCGATGAACTTAGCGTACAGCCCAACGGAGAAAAGCCCGTCGCGCCGCCCGTAGCGCTCAAAGGAAACGTCGATGTTTCTGCTGGTGGTAGATTCAATGTCGGGGTTACTCTGCGAGAATTCATCGAGGGAAATGAGCGGAATGGGGTTCGTCTGGGGCCGGTAGGTAGCGTAAGACGGCCGCGCCACCGCCTGGTAATAGCTGAACCGCAACTGCCGGTCGCGGGCAATCCGGTAAGTGAGGTTCAGGCTCGGCAGCAGGTCGGAATTGTTGAAGCTGGTGGTGTCGGTGGCGTTGCTGGCTTCCACCTCGATGTATTCGTAGCGCAGGCCGGCGGTCAGGCTGAATTTCGCGTTGAAGTTGGCCGCGTACATCAGGTAACCGGCCCCGATGCGCTGGCTGGCTTCGTAGATTCTTCCCTGGGGCTGGAGGGTATCGATCTCTTCCAGCACGCGTTCGGGCGGGATGGTTGCAAAGCTGCCAGCCGTCAGTACGCTGCCCAAACCGGGGGGTGGTTGCCGCAGGTTGCCGGTGTCGTAGCCCCGGTCTTTGCTCCGGAAACGCCCGCCGATCTTCAGGAAGCTGTTGCGCTTGCTGTTCAGGTAGCGCGTGATGTTCAGGCTGCCGATGGCGACGTCTTCTTCGAGCAAAACGTTGTCCTGGAAATTGATCACCCCCCGAAGGTCTCCTGCGGAGGCAACGGTGTAAGGAGTCGCATCGTTTAAAAACGCTTCGGTGCCATCAGTAGGCAGCAGTAGTTGATCCGCCTGGAAAACCAACCGGATGCGGTCGTTCAGGGCTTCGCTGTTTTGGCCAAAGCTGAGTTGATAGTCGAGCTTGGTTTTTGGAAAGTTGTTCTCTACTTCCAGGGCGACGAGGTCCAGCCGCCGTTCGTTCTGCCAGTTGCTGGAAACGCGGCTCACGTCCGGTGTCTGGCCGGCATCAATGAAGAGTTGCCGGTGCTGGATGTCTTCCGTTACGGTAGAGCGGTTGTAGCTGATCCGCATCCGGTTGTAGATGCTGGGGCGCAGCTCTATGGCCCCAACGAAGCCGAAGCGGCTCGTTTCCCGGTCGGTATCGAAGGGGCGGGCGCTGTAGAGGTTGCGGCCGGGCGCTTCGTCGTCGCCGTATTCGTAAAAGTTGGTGCGGTTGCTGCGGCCCTGCTTCAGGTAAGAGGCGGAGGCCAGGGCGTATACTTTTTCGTCGGCCAGCTCGGAGTTCAGCACGCCGGCCAGTTGGGTGATGCCAGAGGAGAAGTTATTGGGGTTATCGTTGAAACCAAAGTTTTGCCCGAGGCCGCCTTGCAGCAATACCTCAAACTTGTCTTCCGGGTGGCGGATGCGGAAGTCTACCGCTCCGCCAATCGCATCGCCGTCCATGTCGGCGCTGCGGGCTTTGATGACGCGGACTTCGTCTACCAGGTTGCTTTGTATCAGGCCAAGACTACCGTTTTGATCTACCTCCGGCTGGATGGTGGGGAGCCGCTGGCCGTTGAGGGAAACGGCCGTATACTGTTCCGGTAGGCCACGAACCTGCACGGTTTCTCCTTCGTCAACGCCCCGGATGATGGAGACGCCGGGCATCCGGCTCACCGTCTCGGCGATGGTTACGTCGGGGTATTTGTTGAAGGTTTCGGAGTGGATGATGGTCTGGTTTACCTGGCTCGACTGCTGGATGCGCAGGGCCTGGGCCTGGCCGAAGGCGCGCCGGGCGGTTACGATCACTTCGCCGGTTTCCAGGAAGGACTCCGTCATCACTACGTCTACCCCGAACTCCCGCTCGGCCACGCCAACCTGAAGGGTGGTGTCAAAATTTTCGTAGCCGATGTAACTGTAAAACATCCGGATCTCACCGGGGGGAACTTCGATGTGGTAGTGCCCGTCCAGGTCCGTCGTCGTCCCGATCACGGAGCCGATGATTTTTACCGTCGCACCGATCAGTGGCTCGCCGTCGGTATCCGTCACCTTCCCACTTATCTCGGCTTCCTGGGCGCGGACGCTGGTGCAGAGTAAGGGTAAAAGGAGCAAAGTGAGGAAGACGGCTTTTAGCTGGTGTGTTTGGCGCATGCGGTGGGGAGTGAGTGATGGGCGCAACCAATATTGTCGCTTTTTTGGCCCCCTAACCCCCAAAGAGAGGACCAAAGCGACAATATTGGTTTGCACCCGCGAGTGGTGGCAGGAGAGCTAGTACTTAAAGCCATACTGGGGGGGCAATTGTTTACTACCGTTCTGTCTTTTTATTGATTGAGCCAGGGAGGTAAGAATGTTGGAGGGGATAATCTTTAAACTCGCGAATCCCGTAGGGATTTAATGCTAGTAACCCGAGACGCAGCGTAGTCTCGGGTTACAGCGTCAACCGTAGGAAAAGCTGCAACGCGAAGCGGTGCGCATGTAGGGTAGTACGCCTGGACGTTAACTTCTACGGGCCAACCGCGTTAGTACATCGGCCTGAAGGCCGACGGAACCGCATCGACCTCAAGGTCGATACTACAAGACAACAATGAAAATAACCTTCCTCGACACCCAAACCGTAGCCGACCTCCCCGAAGAATTAGCCAAATTCAACGAGCTGGGGGATTTCACCGGCTACGAAAATACCACGCCTGACCAAACCGTCGAACGCCTCACGGGCTCCGACGTAGCCATCGTCAACAAAGTAGTCATCGGTAAGGCGGAGATGGAGCAGTTGCCCGACCTGAAGCTCATCTGCATCGCCGCCACCGGCATGAACAACGTAGACCTGGACGCCGCCGCCGAGCGCGGCATCCCCGTCAAAAACGTGAGTGGTTACAGCACCAACTCCGTCGCCCAGCTCACCATCACGATGCTCTTTACCCTGGGGATGGACCTGATCCACCTCAACCAGGCGGTCTACGACGGTACCTACGCCAAACATCCGGCCTTCGGTTATTGGCGGCAACCTTTCTACGAGTTGAGCGGCGCGCGCTTCGGCATCGTCGGGATGGGCGCGATCGGCAAACGGGTGGCAGAGCTGGCTACGGCCTTTGGCGCAAAGGTGGTCCACTATTCCACCTCCGGCCGGACTTCCGACGCGGGCTATCCCCAGGTCTCCTTCAACGAACTACTGGAAACCTGCGAAGTAATCTCCGTTCATTGCCCCCTGACGGAGAAGACGAAAAACCTCTTCGGCTACGAGGAGCTGGTGAAGATGAAGCCCTCCGCCTACCTCATCAACGTAGCGCGCGGCGGCATCGTCAACGAGCCGGACCTTGTGCGGGCGCTGGATGAGGGGCAGATCGCCGGGGCGGCCTCCGATGTCTTTTCTACCGAGCCTATCCCTACGGATCATCCCTTCCTTTCGGTTAAGGAGCCGCACCGCCTTTTGCTTACGCCGCACATTGGTTGGGCTAGTGTGGAGGCTCGGGTGGAGTTGCTGGAGGGGGTGCGGGGGAATGTTTTTGGGATGCTTGGGGGGTAGAGCACAGAGGGCACAAAGAACACATAAAGCACATAGAGCACATAGATCACAAAGGACACATAGAACACAAAGAACACATAGAGCACATAGAGCACATAGATCACAAAGGACACATAGATCACAAAGAACACATAGGGCACATAGAACAAAAGATAGCAAAGGCCA
>CAYWMW010000050.1:12191-20730 GCA_964458975.1 uncultured Lewinella sp.
CACATAGATCACAAAGAACACATAGGGCACATAGAACAAAAGATAGCAAAGGCCACTGAGCCACAGAACCACCGAACCACAAAACCACAAAACCAACATGACCCTAACCCTCCTCGGTACCGCGACCAGCCAGGGCGTCCCCGTGATTGCCTGCGAGTGCGCGACCTGCAAGAGCACCGATCCGCGCGATCAGCGGTTGCGGGCCAGTGCGCTGTTCTCCCACAACGGGAAGAACATGGTGGTGGATACGGGGCCGGACTTCCGCCAGCAGATGCTGCGTGCGCGGGTTGGGAGTATTGAGGGCGTCATCATTACCCATGAGCACAACGACCATACGGCGGGCCTGGACGATCTGCGGCCCTTCTGCTTCAAGCAGAAAATGGACATTCCTGTCTACTGTTTGCCCCGCGTGGCGGCGGATTTGCGCGCGCGTTTTGCTTACGCTTTCAGCGATTACCCCGGCGTTCCGCGGCTAGACATCCGGGAGGTGAACTTTGGCGATACCATCGCTTTCGCTGGTCAGGAGATTGAGGTGGTGGAAGTGACCCACGGAGCCCTGCCCATCATCGGACTTTGCACCCGCGACCTCGCCTACTTAACCGACGCTAAATTTCTTCCGGCGCGGACGCAGGTGCGGTGTAAGGGTAAGAAAGCCGTGGTTATCTCCGCCCTCAATCACTCCGGAACTCATTCTCACCTCTCCCTGGCCGAAGCCCTCGAATTCCTCGAAACGCTGAAGCCAGAGTGCGGTATCCTGACCCACTTCAGTCACCGGATGGGGCGGACGGCCGAGGTAAACCCCACCTTGCCGCCGGGGGTGGAATTGGGTTTTGACGGTATGGTCGTTCAACCTTAAAAATTATGTATTACCCAACCAAGCCCGCAACCGAATTTTACACCACTGAAGGTTGCCACATCATCGAGATCATTAACCGCCCGGACCACGAGGATGTCTCCATCGCCCGCGCCCGCGTAGAACCTGGGATGACGACCCGCTGGCACACCGTAGAAGCGCGAGAAATTTACTACATCCAAGCGGGCAGCGGCCGCGCGGAAGTTGGGGAGGAGGTAATTGATGTTGGCCCCGGCGACGCGGTAAGTATACCCCGGGGCGTCCGGCAGCGGATCACCAATACCGGGGCGGAGGACCTCCTCTTTCTTTGCGTTTGTACCCCGAGGTTTCGGCCGGAAGGCTATCGGGAGGTGTAGTAGGAGGGCTTTCTCACTTTGCTCGGTGTACACCGTAAAGTACACCTCCCATATCCCTTAACGGCAGCATTTTTTATACTTCTTCCCGCTACCGCAGGGGCAGGGGTCGTTGCGGCCCACCTTCGGGCCTATCCGAACAACGGGAGCCTCACGGCGAGCTGCTGTATTGTTTTCGTTGCGGACATTTACGAGCGCCTCCTGCATACTCACATCGAGAATTTCCTGGGTTCTGGCGGACAGCTCAGGCTGGCGGTCGGCATCTGGGTGTAGCTTATTGGTTCGCTGCATTTCCTCGATTTGCACGAGTTGCAAATAGGAAATACCCAGCGCTGAATGGCCGACGTCTCCGTGTAGAAAGCCGAAGCGTACCAAACGGTCCAGGCGTTCCAGGGCTTCGACTAGCTTATTTTCTACGACTGCCTTGCGGATCGCCATTTCCTCGAAGAGTAGGAACTCCAGTACGTGGTAGCGCCCTTCTTTTCCAGCGGTGAAATTGCGAATGTCCAGCGGTTGCTTCAAACGGCTCACCTCGGCCAGGAAGACGTCGTTGTCTTCAAGGGCCATCAGTTTAGAGACGGTGTATTCGAGGTTGCCACTGTGCTCGCGGTCTATTTTTGCAATCAGACGGCGGCCTTTGGGCATTTTACCCGTCATGATGTACAAGCTGGCCGCATCAAGCATGAGCATCGGGTCGTTTGGGAACTTCTTCAGCATCGCCTCCACCTTCGGCAAATAACGACCGGGGTCGTTTAAGTCACTTTCGTTAAATGCTTCCCGAAAATCATGGAGTTCTTGCGGAACGTTTCGTACATCTTCTGCGGAGAGCTTTAGGCCGTGAACCTTTTCCATCCAATCAAACTGGAAGGGGATTTCCTGGTGCGCATCAACGTCGATCATAAAGTTCTGATCGGAATAGTCATCGTCGTCAACATTAAAGAATTCGAGGTCCATTTCTTCAGAGTCTCCTTCAAAAAGGTCGTAAGCTTCGATGTTGAGGGCTTCGATGTTGAGGGCCGTAGGGTCCCATGCGGTGCCGAGTTGGTCTGCGGCGGCTTTGTATCCTGGGTGTTTGCTGTCCGCTAGCGCTGTGAGGTGTTGGGTGTAAGCTTCGAGGCCGCCGATGTCTTCCGGCGGGGCCTGGTTTGCGCCAGCGATGATGCGGGGGAGTTGCTCTTCATCGGGTACTTCTTCCGTGGAGACCAGTTCGAGCTCGATGTGGTACTCATCGTCGGATTCCTTGGAGTAGGAGAAGATGTCGCCGGGTTTGGTAAGGTAGTCGTTTAGGTTGGCTTCAAACCAGGGGTCGTCTTCTTGGTTGATGGGCCCGTCGTTGGAGATGAAGAAGGGTGGGTTTTCTTCGTCCCATCCGGTGGCGACGAGGAGCATATCGCTGACTTGCTCCAGGCCCGTTTCGGGGTGAAAGTAGAGGGTTCTCCAGACGAGGGGAGCGGAGTCGCGGAGGGTGGCTTTAATCTTTAAGACTTTCATGGGGGCGAAGGTAAGGCAGTAGGCCCGGCTTCAACCGGAGGCTTAAAATAAAAGTAGATAAAGCTTACTAGGGCGCAAACCGAATTGTCGCTTTTTTGGCCCCTAGCCCTAGGCTGTTAAACCTGACGGTGACCTCCCGTAGCTACCTCACCCCAACCCCTCTCCAACACGCTTCGCCCCAGGCTCAGCGGAGAGGGGCTATCCAGAAGAAAACGCTTCGCGTTTTGGTGGTAGAAAACCGTCACGGGTAATCATCGACAGATTTAACAGCCTACCCCTAGCCCTAAGGTGTGTAATTTGGCTACAATTCTGTCCGGCCCATAAAACCCCCTCCCCAACCCCTCCCCACGGGGGAGGGGCTTGTGAAAACGCTTCGCGTTTTTAGCCGAAGCGTGAACTAATAATTGGCCAGATTACACACCCTACCCCTAGCCCCCAAAGGGGGAACAAAAAGCGACAATTTGGTTTGCGCCCGCTTACTATTAGTGAGAGCTATATTGCAAGCCCTGATTGTTTTAGCTACGAAAAGTAGACTGTCTAATTAGTCGTGTTTAGCCCGTGGTAACCTCTCCCCAACCCCTCTCCAACAAGCCTCGCCTCAGGCTCGGCGGAGAGGGGCTATTTTAAAGAAAACGCTCTGCGTTTTGCTGGTAAAAACCCGGCACGGGGTAAGACCGTCAGATTAGACAGCCTACTACGAAAAGTATGGCGGTGCAGTATTTGACGACCGTGGGCCTGTAGGGAGGGCGTACGCTATTGCAGCGGAGCTTTTTTTGCTACCGTACTTTCTTATCCACCGCTATGCACCTGCGGCCGCGCCCTCGGAAACGCTTTCATCTTCTTAGGTAAAGGTTGACGGCTTCTACCCGGTTGGCGACCTGGATGGTCCGGTAAATGGCATGGACGTGCTGTTTGATGGTGCCCTCCGTAAGATCGAGTGTTGCGGCGATTTCCCGGTTGGATTTTCCGCCGGCAATTTCTTTGAGGATTTCCCGCTGGCGGGGCGTGAGTTGGTCGATGATGCGGTCTTTCCCGACGGCGGGTGTTTCGCGCATGCTGGCCAGCACCTTCCTTGCCATTTCGCGGCTCATGGGCGCACCTCCGGCCGCCAACTCATTGATGGCGCGCATCGCACCGATGATGCCCTCTTTTTTGAGGATGTAGCCATCTGCCCCGAAGCGGAGGGCATCGAAGAGTTTGTCTTCGGTATCGAAAACGGTGAACATGAGGACGGCGCAGGCAGGCAGGATGTCTTTGGCGTTGACGAGGCATTCAATGCCGTTCATTTTGGGCAGGCCAATGTCCATTAAAATCAGGTCCGGGCGGTCGGCCGCAAGAACGGAGAGTGCATCTTCGGCGGAATAGTAAATACCAGTAAGTTGGAGGTTTTTGTCGCGGTCTACGGCACGGCCAATGCTGTCTGCTATTTCCTTGCGGTCTTCTACGATGGCTACTTTTTTCATTGGGTGGCTATTTTTTTACGGGTTTCTTTGTTCCTGGTTGGCGGGTAGTTGCCAGTGCAGGTGGAGTTTTGTGCCTTCGCCGGGCGTAGATTCAAGGCGAGTGGTTGCGCCGATGGCGCTGGCTTTTTCGGCCATATTATCGACGCCGTAGCCACCGGTAGCTTTTTCAGAACGGGTGGTGGCGAAGCCTTTACCGTTGTCAGCGTAAACGAGTTTAAGTACGCCTTCCTCCTCGCTTATTTTTAAGGTGGTTTGGGTCGCTTCTGCGTGCTTAACGGTATTGTGCCAGGCTTCTTTGGTGATAAGGATGAGGTTGCGCTTCTGCCTGCTGGAGAGTGTGAAATCTGGCTGGGCGAAGCTGTCGGTGTAGGAAAAGGCGATGTTGTGGTCCCGGAAAAAGTCGGTGCCAGCGCTACGGAGTTGCTCGCCAAAGTCAGCCAGGGAGGCCCGCCGGTTGTCGAGGGCGAAGATGATGTCACGAACGTTTTGCAGGCTGTTGCGGGAGAGTTCGTTGATGCGTTGAAGGGGGTAGTTGTCTTCATCGTCTTTCCCCATCAGCAATACTTCTTCACTAAGGTACAAAATGCTGGATATCTGGCCGCCGAGGTCGTCGTGTACTTCTCCGGCGATGCGGTCGCGCTCGGCGGCCAGGCGGGCTTGTTGATCCAGGAGGCGAGCCTGGCGCTTTTGCTCTTGCCTACGGACCCAAAACACCGTGCTGAAGCCTAAAAGTAAAGCTGATAGGGCACAGAGCAGGTAAAACGGCCACGTTTGGGTAAAGGGAGGCGTGATCTCTATCTGAATACGCTGCCCCGGAGTCACCCTTCCGTTTTGATTGATGCCTTCGAGTACGAGTGTGTACTTTCCCGCAGGAAGGTTGGAGTACCGAATAAAACTGTTGAAGGGGGTGAGGTCTGGCTGCTCGTCGTGGCCAAGGAGCTGAAAACGAACCCTGCTCAGTTCCGGGTCGCTGTAGCCTGTGCCCGCTACTTTAAATTTGAGCGAGTTATGCCGGTAGTCCGTTTTTATTTGCGTTAGGCGAGTGGTTGCGGTGTCTGTCTCTAGCGGGATTTCGTTGATGAGAATTTCGGCGCAATAGGCGGTCTGCGAAATATGGTGGTTGAGGAGCTGTTGGGGAGCAAAGGAGACAATGCCCGCCTCGGTGGCAAAGTGGATGCGCCCCTGGGCGTCGGTGAAATTTACTCTGCCAATAAAGCGGTTGGAGGGCAGCCCGTCTGAAGTGCTGAAGTAGGCCAGTTGTTTTCCTTCCCCGTTGTACGCAAACAGACCGTTCGGGGTGCCTAACCAAAGGTTTCCACGGGTGTCTTCGGCGAGGTTGCGGACATCAAACGTCAGTGGCCGGTCTTTTAAAGGTGGCCACGGCAGCAAGGTGTCTTTTTGAAGAACGAAAAGCCCTTCATTGCCGCCAACGAACAAGCGGTTGTCTTGGGTTAGGAGAACAGTTTTTAGCTCTCCGGGAAACGAATATTCATTCGTTGTGGTGAAAGTATTGCCCGTCTTGCGGAGGCGTAAAATGTTTCTGTCTAAATGGTTGATTAAAATACTTTCGTCCTTCAGGGCAAAAGCTTGTACAAATAGGTATTTCTCCTCCGGGGGGAGGTTGATAACCTGCGCCAGGCGGATGCTATCGCTTCCAAGCTCGAAGCTTCTAATTCCGTGTTCCGTAAGCAGGAGTTTGTCTTGCTTGTTTGAGCTTAAGAGCTGACTCCAGGAAGATGCTTTCTTTGCCTGGGGCGAGGCAGAGGTGGCTCCTTTGGGAAAGGCCCAAAGCTGGGTTCCAGTTTCAATAAAAAGGCTGTCCTCTTTCCAGAGGATACTCCCGATGCTTAATTCGTTTTTGCTGAAGCCAGGGAGAGCGGTCAGGTTGATGCTGCGTTGCGCTTGGTCGCTGGCGGTTGTTAATGGCTCCACCCTCCAGTCATGGGTAAGAACATAACCACCTCCGGCACCATCCAGAGATACGCTGCGCACCGGAGATTGTGGTCCGTTATGGCTAACCTGAAACAGGGGGTTGGCCGGTAGCAGGAGGTCTATCCCTCCTGGGTCATTTGTGAGCAACACCTGGTTCCCCTCAGCGGGGAAAAGCCGGTCGATGGAAGCCGGGCTTAAGCCATTGGCTTTACCGAGAGTGGCAACAAATTCTCCCTGCTTGAGGTCTAGCACCGCAACGCTATGGCCGCTCTGGGCAATGAGCAGCCGGGCTGGCCCAATGGGGTGGATGCCGTTAATGTTAGTTCCCCGTTGGCGGGCGGGGAAAGTCTTTAGGTTTTCTTCGCCTCCGGATAGCGTTAGCAGCTTAAGCCCCCGGCTGGTACCCAGCAGAATAGAATCCGCACTGAGTTGGTAAACGGAGCGAACGACCTCTTGTGTCGCAACCATACGAGCGGGGTTTGAGTTGGAGCCAGCTTTAACGTCAAATAGTTCTACTCCCTTAAACATCCACCGTGCTCCTGAAATACGAAAATGATCAGGGCCTAGTTGCTTTACCTGATAACAAATTGCTTCCGAAGCCTGGGTAAGGGGGCGATGCGTGTGCTCTTCGACCTGATAGGCCCACAGCCTGTCACCCGCCCTGAGCCAGAGCTCCTGCTGATCCGGGTCAAAGTAGAAGGGGCGATAATCTTTGGTCACCGGCAGGCCGTTGGCCTCAATTTGAAAAGCCTCTACGGTCTCAAAGAGGGGGTTGTAGCAGAGCAATGCCTCTGGATTGGAAAACCATAGCAGGCCCCGCCCGTCTTCAAACATCGGGCTCTGTATGTTTTGGCTATTCGTTAGCTCATCGTCGATCAAGACCTGAAGTGCATCGCTACCGTCTAGGCGGAAGAGCCCCTCTCCTGTTCCCGCCCACCAGAAACCGTCGGAGGAGGTAGAGGCCGAAGCCATTTTACTCAACGACAAAGGCGGAGTCGTCTGAAGGGAAACAGCTTCATACTGAGCACCTACTGCGGTGAGGCAACATAAGAAAGCACTTGCCAGAAGGTAACGAAGGGATATGGTCATGAAGTGGAGCTTACAAAAACAGAAAGATTGTAACCAGAAAGATGAACAGGCCAAGGAAAGATAAACAGCCCGGTTTGGTTTCCGGGGTCGGCTCTGGGGTGGGAGTGTCTTTTTGGGGCAGGTCCGCAGTCGTAAGGTCATCGATCTGAAGGGGCCCGTCTTCTAGAGCTTGAGCACCTCCGGTGTAGAAGCTAGTGATGCTTTTTTGTAACCTGGCTACCAAATCAACGTTCCTAATGCCTAACCTTTGGGCGGCGCTAAAGGTAACCAGGGTGCCATAATCCCAGGCGGTAGGGCAAGGGTACAGGAAAGGGGCGGCGGGTAAACCGGTAGTAGAAGGGCTAGGGTCTGCCGAGATAGACCTGGAGCCCCTGCTGGCTGCACCACTAAAAGGTAACCAGTCTAAATTTGCATCAGCAATATACGGTTCAGCCTTCAAGGTGAAAGGGCGGCGAGCTTCTGCAATCGGGATGCTTCCTCCGTCCAGAGCAAACTGCTCCAGCCGCATCACGGGGTGATGCATGGTGGCGAAATCAAGATTTGCGCCACTGAAGAAAATATCGTTGTATCCCTGCGGACCGCCAATGAGGTAGTCCGCTAAGTTGTCTAAGTCAAAGCGCTGCAATAAGGCCAGTTCCGCCCAGTCGTAGTGATCTTCCATGTCTCGAAGAGAAAGGTCATCGTTTGGGGCAACTTGCGGCAGGGTCTCATTGTAGGCGGGGCCATAAGTGGTGGCGGGTGAAGGTTGTTGAGCGATTCTTTGCTGAAACAGCACCTTGGGAATGATGACGAACCTGGGATCGTCAGGATAAGATATTCTTGTTTCCATCAACTTACTCCCCGTAGCTGTAACCTCAATTTCAAGGCGGAAAATTTCGATTCCGGAAACCAACTTCGCCGGGGTTGTTGGGTACTTAAAAACCCAGCCAATAATCTCTGTGCCCGCCGGAGTATTGTCTCGATATGTTTTGTATGCATCAAGTAGCGGGCGAATGTTCTGGATGGTGAAACCAACGGTTAGGTGAGCAGCCCCGATGATTTTTCTTAATTCTTCTTCGTCAGGGGGAGTACCATTTTTCTTGAGGTGGTTGGCAACTATTGTTTCGAGGTTGTTCATCATTGTGTTTTTAAAAAGAGAGCTTTTCGGGAGCGCAAATTGCAGAGGTGCAGCGCTGCCTCCTTACGGTACTAACAAATATCCGCTAGCCCTACCACCTGCTCTTATAACTTTGGTTATAGCCGTTTTCCTTTTCCCCACTTCAACTGGGCGCAAAACAAAAATTATCGTTTTTTTTACCCCTTTGGGGGGGTGGGGGCCAAAAAACGACAAATTTTTTTTTGGCCCGCCAACATTTTGT
>CAYWMW010000051.1:0-20676 GCA_964458975.1 uncultured Lewinella sp.
CTGCAACAGGTCCGCAGAAAGACGAAGTTCCACCTTCTCAATTTTAAACGAGTATAAAGAAGGCTGCCGACCACCGCCGACCCAACTTTATTTGTATTTTGCGGATCCTCCTTGCTTTTAGGTAAGGTTCGGTTTTATTGATCTAAGATTCGAAAAGTATGAAGTTCAACTCTCAGGGTGACGATACTGTCACCTACGACGCCATAGTTGTCGGCACCGGTATCAGCGGAGGCTGGGCCACCATGGAGCTGGCCACCAAGGGCCTAAAAACCCTCGTCCTGGAAAAAGGACGAATGGTAAAACACGGCGATTACCCTACCGCTAACCTCGACAATTGGGATTTTGAAAACCCCGGAGGCCAGGTACCCGCCGAGGAGATCAAAGAGCACTACCAAAAACAAAGCCGGACGGGCTACACCATTCGGGAGGCCAGCAAGCACTGGTTCGTAAAGGACAGTGAGCACCCCTACGACGACGAGAAAGCGCGCTTCGACTGGATGCGCGGCTACCACCTCGGCGGGCGCTCCATCATGTGGGGCCGCCACAGCTACCGCTGGAGCCAGATGGACTTCGAGGCCAACGCCCGCGACGGCCACGGTACCCCCTGGCCGGTCAACTACGACGAAATTGCCCCCTGGTACGACCACGTGGAAACCTTCGCCGGTATCAGCGGCGAATTACTGGGCCTACCCCAGCTACCCGACGGAAAATTTCTGCCGATGATGCCCCTCAACTGCGCCGAAGACCACCTGCGCAAGGGCGTGATGGACAAGATGGGCCGCACCATTACGGCGGGCCGCGTTGCGCACCTTACCGCCTACGACCCCGCCGTGCATAAAGGTACGCGGGGTGCTTGCCAATACCGCAACCGGTGTATTCGGGGCTGTCCTTACGGCGGCTACTTCAGCAGTGTGAGTTCTACCATTCCCGTTGCCCAGGCCACCGGCAACGTCACCATCCGGCCGCACAGCTCTGTGTACAGCCTGATTATGGACAAGGAAGCGGGCAAAGCAAAGGGCGTGCGCGTCCGGGATACCGAAACGGGCGAAGACCACGAGTTCTACGCAAAAGTGATCTTCCTGTGTGCTTCGGCCATCCCCTCCAGCTACATCATCATGAACACGGAACACGAGGAAGAAATGACCCTCGACGTAAGCGGTGAACTTGGTGGCAACATCATGGACCACCACTTCCGGGTAGGCGCACGGGGTAAGCTGGACGAGTACGGAGACCAGTACTACAAAGGCCGCAAACCGAACGGTATCTACATCCCCCGGTACCAGAACCTGGGTGACCGTGCCAGCGCCAGCAAGGACTTCGTCCGTGGTTGGGGCTACCAGGGCGGCGGCAGCCGCACCAACTGGATGCGCGCCGTCCGGGAGATGAACGTAAAGGTTGGCCCCGGCATGAAAGAGGCCCTCGTTGCCCCCGGCCCCTGGCAAGTAGGCATGACCGCCTTCGCCGAGGCCCTGCCGGATACAAACAACCGGATGACCATCAACCGCGACGTAAAAGACAAAGACGGCCTGCCCACCCTGTCCTTCAACGCCAAATGGACCTCCAACGCCTACGCCATGAAAGACCGGATGATGAACGACGCCGCCGAAATGCTGGAAGCCGCCGGCTTCAAAGACGTGAGCACCTACGATGCGCACAGCTTCCCCGGCCTCGGCATCCACGAAATGGGCATGGCGCGCATGGGCTCCAGCAAGCGCAACTCGGTAGTGGATAAGCACAACCGCCTCTGGGCCGCGCCCAATGTTTACATGACGGACGGCGCATTTATGACCTCCGCCGCCTGCGTAAACCCATCCCTTACTTACATGGCTTTCACTGCTCGCGCAGCTGACCACGCCGTGAAGGAACTTAAAAAAATGAACCTCTAGTCAGTTGTCCGTTGTCGGTTGTCCAGTAGCAGTAATATGCTGCCCGACAACGGACAACGGACAACCGATAACCCAACTTAGTTATGAACAGAAGACAAATATTACGCTACACCGCCTACGCCACCGGTTTCGCCGTAAGTGCGCCCCTGGCCTCCGTACTCCTGACGGGCTGCAAGGCTGATGCAGAAATGCTGGCCCCAAGCTTCAAGCCCGGTTTCTTCAGCGAAGCAGAGTACGAATACATCGTAAAAATGGCCGATACCATGCTGCCCAAAACGGATACCCCCGGTGCCGTTGAAGTCGGCGTACCACAAATGATCGATCAGGCAGTCGGGAAAGTCTACAGTAAAGAAGACCAGGAGAAAACCCGTAAGGGCCTCCAGGCCTTAATGAAAAAGATGGACGCCGACAACCCCGGAGGTTTCAGCAAACTTGATACGGACAAAGCACTCGTATATCTCCAGGATCAGGACCTCCACTACAAGACCTTCGCTCCGGAGACCACCATGTCCGGAGAGGACGTCCCCCAGGAGGAAATGGTAGAAAGCGATAAAGCGACCGCAAAGGCGGCCTACTTCAGCCTCAAATCATCCATCATCGGTATGTTCTTCCAAACCGAAGAAGTAGCCACCACTATGCTTGCCTACAACCCCGTGCCCGGAGAATACATCCCCTGTGGAGACCTTCAGGAGCTTACTGGTGGTAAGGCCTGGGCGATTTAGTAAAGTCAAACAGTCAGGTAGTCAAATAATCAAGCAGTCAAGTCGGACCGCTTGGCTATCTGACTGCGTGACTGTTTGATTACCTGCTTTTTTGACTTTTAACCCCACATCGCACCTGCGCGCGCGCCACAAAAGATCTACAAAAATGAATTTCAACTCCCAGGGAAAAGACGAAGTAACCTACGATGCCATCGTCGTAGGCTCCGGCATCAGCGGCGGCTACGCAGCGATGGAACTCTGCAAGAAGGGCTACAAAACCCTCATGCTCGAACGTGGCCGTATGGTAAAGCACGGGGAATACCCAACGGCAAACCTTGATGCCTGGGACCTTGAATTTCAGGGCAAAGTACCCCGCGAGGAAATTGCCGCCCACTACTATAAGCAAAACCGCCTGCACTGGTGGGTCAATCAGGACAATAAGCACTGGATCGTAAAGGACGACGAGCGCGACTACGCCGAAGACCAGCGCTTCGACTGGATCCGTGGCGAGCACGTCGGTGGCCGCT
This sequence comes from uncultured Lewinella sp., assembly GCA_964458975.1. Classification (GTDB taxonomy): domain Bacteria; phylum Bacteroidota; class Bacteroidia; order Chitinophagales; family Saprospiraceae; genus Neolewinella. The sequence goes on from CAYWMW010000051.1 coordinate 3,115, forward strand.
CCATCATGTGGGGCCGGCACTGTTACCGCTGGAGTGATCTGGACTTTGAAGCCAACATGAAAGACGGCCACGGCGTAGACTGGCCCGTTCGCTACAAAGACATTGAGCCTTGGTACAGCTACGTCGAAAAATTCGTCGGCATTCAGGGCAAGAAGGAAGGTTTGGCGCATTTGCCCGACGGTGAATTTCTCCCACCCTTTGACCTCAACTGCGTGGAAGACCACTTCAAGCAATCCGTAGAAGCGAAGTGGCCCGTGCGCCGCATCACTCCGGGCCGGACGGCAAACCTGACCAAGTACATCCCCGAGCTACACCACGGTACGCGCGGCCAGTGCCAGGCCCGCAACCGCTGCTGGCGGGGCTGTCCGTACGGCGGCTACTTCAGTTCGCTATCGTCCACCATTCCTGTCGCTAACGACACGGGTAACCTGACGCTGATGGCCAACAGCATCGTCCACTCCGTCATCTACGACGATAAAACCCAGCGGGCTACCGGGGTCCGGGTAATAGATTCGGAGACCAAAGAAACTCGGGAGTACTTCGCCAAAATCATCTTCCTCAACGCCAGTACCATCGGCTCTACGGCCATTCTGATGAACTCCAAGTCTGAGCGCTTCCCCGATGGGCTGGGCAACGACAGCGGAGAACTCGGCCACAACATCATGGACCACCACTACGGCATGGGCGGCTCCGGCGTGTACACCGGTAAAAAAGACAAATACTACAGCGGCCGTAAGCCCAACGGTGGCTTCTACATCCCGCGTTTCCGCAACATCGATGCGGCAACCAAGCGCGACGACTACGTACGCGGATTTGGCTATCAGGGTGGGGCCAGGCGCAATATGAACCTCAACGCGCCACTCGGCCCGGGTTTCAAGCAGGCGATCACCAAACCAGGAGACGACTGGTGGGTAGGCGCAACCTGTTTCGGAGAACTTCTCCCCTACCACGAAAACAAATTCTATTTCCACGAGACGGATACCGACCAGTACGGCATCCCGAAGCTCGTCTTCGATGCTGGCCTGAAGGAAAACGAACGCAAGCTCCGCCTCGACGGCGTAGCGTGCCTGGAAGAAATGCTACTCGCCGCTGGCTGTGAAAACGTAAAGGTCCACAACGAACCCACCGCCCCCGGTGCCGCCATCCACGAGATGGGCACCGCGCGCATGGGCCGCGACCCGAAAACGAGCGTGCTCAACAAATGGAACCAGGTACACGCCGTACCCAACGTCTTCGTCACCGATGGCTCATTCATGACGAGCGCCGGCACCCAGAACCCATCCATTACCTACATGGCCTTTACGGCGCGGGCGGTGGATCATCTGGCGAAGGAGATGAAGCGGGATGGGGTGATTTAAAATTTTTTTTAAATTAATTTGCTAGGATATTATCCACGACCTTTTTCTCTTCTGGCGAGAAAGGTGGTTTCACCTTGGCGTTTTGATAGTCAATCATTCGGTGATATGTACTGTACGTAAAGACTTCATCAATAACTTTCTGCATATTCAATAGCAAGCTATCATCTTCTAATAGTAACGGAACTGTGACGGTGGGCAACTGATCGTCAATATTGATATTCCATAAACTGGTCGTGTCAGCGTAAGCTTCCACAAGCTGGATATAGTAGGTACTCTTGGGCCATGTGCTGGAGTAATCCGGTCGCTTTCCTTTGCGTAGAAAATCAATTTCCAATAGGTTAACCCCGTTCGCAATGTAGTAGTTCCGCTTATCATAGTATGCCTTAGCATCAGCTCCTCTTTTATTGGAGGGAGACAAAAACTCAATCGCCGTCACCAGTTCACGAGATCCTGCTTCTCTTATTATCAGCGTTCTGTGTTTGGGTTTTGGGCTATGTAGAACAGCTGTTGGGGGAGTTGCTACACCATAATCGCCAACGGGTTCATTTATAACCGAAGAAGGCTGTGGTTCTGAGTTTATAGCTACATCGGGCCGATAATTTTTCTTTTCTCCAATCGTCAAGTCTCGCGCGAAAGTGACGGATTCAGGAGCCATAATGTAGCCTTCAGGCAACTGAGGAATCAACATTCTCTGCATCTCTACTATCGCCATTACGTGGAACGATTGCCATTCGTATTGCTCGACAAACGGGTCCATGCCAGGGAAAGGGCTTTTCATAACAGATGATTTATTAGGTAAGATACGCTTTTACAACGTGATTACCCCGACCTTTGGTTTTCAAACCAATGCACGTTCCATGCCCAACCACCCCGGCCTCCACCACCGCAAAATTCATCGCTTTCGGAAAGAGAGCAGCGTTGCGGTAGAAGACGTTTTGGCCGTTGAAGAACCACTGGCTATCCGCATCGGCAACCGCTCGGTGGCCATCACGATGCGTACGCCGGGGCGGGATGTAGACCTGGCGCTTGGTTTTCTGTTCAGTGAAGGTATTTTGGAGGCGCGCGCGCAGGTGCAAGGAAAGGTTTTGAAGAGCAATGTCGTAGCGGTCTCGTTACCCACCGGAGTTTCCGTTGATTGGAAGCGGCTGGAGCGCCACTCCTACACCAGCAGCAGCTGCGGCGTTTGCGGTAAAACTTCGTTGGAGCAGGTCTACGCTGCCGTTCCTTTTACTGATACTTTTTCTACCGTCCAGGTTGCGCCGGAGGTGCTCCAGTCTTTGCCCGATAAATTGCGCGCGGCTCAGGAGCTGTTTTCCCGTACGGGCGGCATCCATGCCGCAGGCTTGTTCACTCCGGCGGGCGAGCTACTCCACTTCGCCGAAGACGTGGGTCGGCACAATGCGCTGGATAAACTCGTTGGTCATTATTATGGCCTTAACCAATTGCCGCTGGGCGAGCACGTTTTACTCCTCAGCGGCCGGGCTAGTTTTGAGCTCATTCAGAAGGCGGCCATGGCGGGTATCAGCATTGTCGCGGCGGTTGGTGCACCGTCTAGCTTGGCGGTTTCCCTGGGGGAAGAGCTGGGGCTTACCGTTTGCGGCTTCACGTCGGAGCAAGGGTTTAACTGTTATTGTGGGGTGGGGCGAGTAGTAAGCGTTTAGCGGACGGCGTTTAGCATTTAGGCTACTGCAAGTGACGGCGGCAGACTGAATACTAAGGAACGCCAAATCAATAACTGTCCGCTAAATGCTCATTCAAACACCTCCAACCCCTCAAACAAATCATCCAGGTCGTCAAAGCTTTTGTAGCCGACCTTTTCTTCGCTGCTGCCGCGCACGGCGAAGCCGGCGATGGGGTGGCGGTCTTTTATGGCTACCGGGTTTTCACCACCGAGGTTGAGTTGAAGCAGGCATTGGTGTTTGGTAGTGATTTCGTTTAACCCGGCAATGCTGAAGATGGAGCCTTCCACCACATCCTTATATGTAACCCAATCTTCAAAACTGAGGATGAAGAGATCGGTAGATGAGTGATCATTGATTTTCTCCGCTACATCCTCAGCCGATTGGAACTGATCTACTTTTAGTTCCCGGACGATACTCATACCTGCCGCCTTCATCAGCTCCGCGATGGCGTCCGTAGTGTCTTCGTGGAGCAGTACCGTTTTGATCTTATTAGTGGTCAAGACCTGTATCCAGCTTGCACCGTCGTCAACCCGGCCAATTTCAGCTACGATCTCCGGCCCTTCCACCCACTCGCGCAGGGCGTTGAGGTAATCCCAGCTGATGGCTTCTTCCACGCCGTCTCCGAGGGGGAAGGCGAGGTAGTCAACTTCCCAGGCGGCGAAGTAACGGGCATCGGTGAGGTGGGTGATGCCGGAGGCTAGGACTTTGGTGGCGAGCATAGTCTTATTGGTTTAGGGCGTAAAGGTAATGTGGTTGGGTGGTTCGGTGGTTTGGTGGTAATGTAGTTCGGTGGTCTTGTGGTTAAGTGGTAAGCTGTCTAATCTGACGGTCTTTACCTGTAACGGGTTTTTACCGTTGAAACGCGGAGCGTTTTCTTCGGAATAGCCCCTTTCGCTACGCGGCTACCTCCGGTGGTCCGCCGAGCCTGAGGCGAGGCTTGTTGGAGAGGGGATGGGGTGAGGTTACCACGGGTTGAACGCGACAGATTAGACAGCCTAGGTTAAGTAGTATCACAAGACCACCGAACTACATGACCACTTCTTGTCCGAAAAGTTATTCACACACCACATTTCTACCATCCATAAACTTGCTCAAAGTCAGCACTTTAGCAAAGAGCGTTCTCCACCCCTCAATTGGGGATAAACGTTGGTAACCATGCCCTTATCCACACCCCTGCACCCGCGGCCGCGCCAAAAGGCCACTTTATCCACATTTCCACATTTTGGCCGTTCGGCTTTCCAGCCCCCACTGACATTTTGGAGTCATAAATCCACAGCGAAAGTCAAAAAAGTTATTCTGTTGACAAAGCCCGTGGCCAATGTGGATAATTTTGTAAAACCGTGACCCATCAAGGCTTTGCGCTGTTAGGCCAACGTGGATAAAGTGCTTAAGAATGGTAAGAATGGAAAAGAAGAATATTAAGGCCCTCTTTTCTCCTCGTTTCCACAGCCTTAATAACGATAATAGATTTAAATTTTAAAAAGAAGTTAATAACTATTAAGAGATGGAGGCAACTGCGAAAATCCTGACCAAAAAAACGAATACGCAACGAAGGGGCTACCACCGTGCCGTGAAGATCTGGCTCATCGTCGGCCTCATCATGGTGGTGGGCCAGGTGGTGATTGGTGGCATCACCCGCCTGACGGAATCCGGCCTGTCGATCACCGAATGGCAACCCCTGAGTGGCGCCATGCCACCCCTGAACGCAGCCGACTGGCAGGTAGAGTACGACAAGTACGCCGCGAGCCCACAGTTCGAGAAAATTTTTGCGGACATCTCGATGGACGATTTCAAGTTCATCTACTTCTGGGAGTGGTTCCACCGGCAGTGGGCGCGCATCATGGGGCTCGTGTTTATCGTAGGCTTCGTCGTCTTCTGGCGGAAAGGGTGGTTGGGCGCTGCGCTGATGCGCCGTTTGGGCGTCACCGTCCTCCTGGCGGCCATAGCGGCCAGCTTCGGCTGGATCATGGTAGCCAGCGGGCTGCACGACCGCCCCTGGGTGAATGCGTATAAGTTAACAATGCACCTCAGCTTGGGAATTACCCTCTTTTCTTACCTATTGTGGACAACGCTCAAGGTTTTGTATCCAATTCAGCGTAGTTATCCACAAAATGGTGTTGACAAGTGGCTCTGGCCGCTCAATATCGTTCTTGCGGTGCAGCTCATCCTCGGTGGCATCATGAGCGGTGCCCGCACGGCAATCGTCTACCCCGAGTGGCCGCTCATGAAGGGCGAGTTTTTGCCCTCCGTAATTACCGACATAAAGATGTGGACTGTGGATAACTTCGTTAATTACGAGCAAAGCTTCTTCCAACCCGCCTTAATTCAGTTCTTGCATCGGATGACGGCTTATCTACTGATAATCATTGTGATAGGGTACTTAATCAAAGCATTTTCAAGCATCAAAAGTGGGGTGTTAGTAAAAACTAATACCTTGTTGGTAACTTTGTTGATAACACAAGCTTTACTCGGAATCGCTACCGTAGTAAAGAGCGTTGGGGAGGTACCCGTAGGCCTCGGAGTAGCCCACCAATTCGGTGCTATTGCCCTCGTCGGGGTGGTACTTTTTATCAATTACCTCTTCAGCCCGGGCCGTGTGTTAGTAAGTGTGGATAAATCGGTGGAAAAAGCCGGATAAAATAGTTGGAACTGTTAAGGTAAGGTTGTAAGGCGCGAAAATTCGCCTGTTTTGCACGATCAGAATTATCTGTACGCAAATTGTAGGTTAAGCAAAGGTTTATTTGCCAACAGCATGTTTACGCGAACAGTGTACAGGTTGTAAGTTGCAAGTTGGTGTAACTTGCAATCTGTAATCTGTGCCCATGAAATATTCCCGCGCCCTCGTTTGGTCCCTCATTGCTGCCGCCTTCATCGGGCCGGGAACGGTCACTACGGCAGCGAAGGCGGGGAGCCAGGGTGGGTGGTACTATGCGGCCTATGTTTTTTTGGCTGCGGTGGCTGGTTTTTTGCTGATGGAAATGGTGGCGCGGATTACGCTGGTGAGTGGTCAGTCTTTGGGGCAAGTGCTTGGAACGCGGGGGCGCTGGTTGGCCATTGCTTGTTTCGGGGCGGTGCTGTTGGGGTGTATGGCTTACCAGGCGGGGAATTTGTTGGGGGCGTTGAGTGGCATTCAGTTGCTCGTTCCGGCACACCGGCTTTGGGTTTTACTCTTGGGTGGGGCGGCTTTTGCTGTTTTGTGGACGGGGGATACGAAGATCATCGCGCGGGCGCTTTCCGCCATCGTGGTGTTGATGGGGTTGATCTTTGTGGTTTCGGCCATTCTGCTGCTCTTCGGTGATGCGCCGCTGACGGGAAACGAATCCGTTCTTCCGGCTACCATTATTGGTTTGGTGGGCACTACGATTGTGCCCTATAATTTCTTTCTGGCGGCGGGCTTGAGCAAGGGGCAGTCTTTGCGGGAAATGCGCTTTGGTCTGGCCGGCTCTTTTCTGGTGGGCGGCATCATCACGCTGAGCATCGTTTTGGTGGGTAGCGTGGCGACCTCCTTCACCAGTTTTGCCGATTTGGCGCGCACGCTGGATGCAAACCTTGGTAGCATGAGCAAGGTGGTGTTGGGCTTCGGTCTCTTTGCCGCAGGGTTCAGCTCGGCCGTAACGGCTCCGCTTGCTGCCGCACTTGCTGGTCGGGAACTGCTCGGCCGTACGGATTCGGATTTAGCCAGTACTTCTTTCTGGTTCCGAATCATCTGGGGTGGGGTACTGGCCGTTGGCCTGCTCGTTGCTTGCCTGGAGCTGGACATTATTTCGGTGATCATCGCCGCTCAGGTGGCTAATGGATTGTTGTTACCTTTCATTGCGGCTATTGTTTTAGTCTTAGCCAACGATCGCTCTTTACTTGGAGATCGGATCAATTCACAAGGTCAAAACATGGCAGGCTTACTTGTAGCTGGTTTTCTGGCTTACAAAAATTTTGATCTATTGCTCAGAAAGATTCTTTCCGAAGCTGATGCAGGCTTTTGGTCCGAATGGTTCATTTTGGCATATCTCGGATTACTGGTTTGGTTTATGTACAAACGGCGCTAATTGAAGGAGCACTAGTGGGTGAGTTCATAATTATCTGGTCGTTTAGTCCGCCGGATTTTCGTGCCGTGGCAAGGCGCTGAAACCGGAGTCTAGCCGTAGCTAAATGAGGATTTCAGCAACGAAGTCACGGTGCGAAAAGACAAGGAATAACGGCCAAGTAATTATGAACTCACCCACTAGCAGCCTGTCGGTGAGCGTTCTCTCCGACAGGCTGCTAGAAAGACATCATCATTAGATGATTACAACCGTAACTTCTACAAGTCAAGTGAAGGCGAAGCCGCAGCGGTTTTGCTCCCCTCCCCAGCCGGAGGCGGTTTGGGGAGGGGCTGGGGGAGAGGGTTTTACGGAGACGAGATAACTCACGTAGACGGCTTAACCAACAAAATATTAACACCAATTCCACAGTTCAATTAGAACCAAACTACACTTGTAATCTTTTACGTATTTTGGAGACCTATTTAATACGTGTTTCCAGAAGACCGTTTTTCTTTTTGTGTCCAGTAAGCTTTTCTGTTATGTCCCCAACGAATCACTACGATCAACTGATCGCCAAACTTGACCGCTTCACGCGCAAGTACTACATCAACCAGGTTATTCGTGGTTTACTGTACACTACCGGCTTGGTGTTGGCTTTGTTTTTGGCCGTCAGCCTGCTGGAGTCCCAGTTCTTCTTTGAGACCGGAACACGAAAGCTGATGTTCTACGGCTTCCTTGGCCTGAGTATTGCTGCCTTTGCTGGTTGGGTATTGCTACCCCTGAGTCGTTATTTCCGCCTGGGCGATGTGATCAGTCACGACAAAGCTGCGGATATGATCGGTTCGCATTTTACCAACGTGAAGGATAAATTACTGAACGTTCTGCAGCTTCGCCGGCAGGCAAGTGCGGGCGGTGATACCAGTCTGGTGCTGGCTTCTATCGATCAGAAAGCTTCTGAAATCAGCCCCGTTCCTTTTCCGGCAGCTATTGACCTGAGCAAAAACCGCCAGTACCTGAAGTACGCCCTGCCGCCACTGCTCTTGCTCATCGTGATTCTCTTTGCTGCGCCGAGCCTGATTACCGACGGTACCAACCGCCTGATCCGCAACAACGAAAAGTTTATCCCCCCAGCTCCCTTTGCTTTCGTTCTGGACAAGCCCGATGAACTTGAAGTGATCCAGTACGGAGACTTCCCCCTAACGGTAAAAGTAGAAGGCGACGTCCTGCCCGCAGAAGCCTACATCGAAGTAGACGGCTACCGCTACCGCCTGCAGAAAGAAAACGCCAATACCTTCAGCTACCAGTTCAGCAACGTTCAGGAAAATACCGAATTCAAACTATCTACCGCCGAAGTGGAAAGTGACGACTTCACCCTCGAAGTACTGCCCAAGCCAAACATCGCTGCCTTCACCGTGGAACTTGACTACCCAGGCTACCTCGGCCGGCAAGACGAGCAGCTGGCAAACATCGGGGACCTCACCGTCCCCGCCGGTACCCGCATGAAGTGGGCCTTCGATACCGAGAACACGGACCGGATTGACCTCCGCTTCAACAGCGAAGACGAAATGAGTGAGCTCCGCCGGGATGGCTCCGACCTCTACAGCTTTGAGAAGCGGGCCCTGAAAAACGACCGCTACTCCCTCTACATCGGTAACGAACGCCTGCCCTTGGCGGATTCCGTGACCTACAGCCTCTCCGTCATCCCCGATCTCTACCCACAAATCACCGTTGAAAGCTTCCGCGACAGTACGGATGAAAAACTGCTCTTCTTCGTCGGCGAAGCATCCGACGACCACGGCGTAAGCAAAGTAGACTTCGTCTATATCCTCAAAGACGGCGAAAGCGGCCGCGAAGCAGACCCTAAACGGGTTGGCATCAATGGCCCCTCCGGCAAACAAACCCGCTATGACCACGTCTGGGACCTAACCACCGATATTGACCTGAAACCAGGAGACGAACTCACTTATTTCTTCGAGGTCTACGATAACGACGGTGTCAACGGCGCAAAATCTGCCCGCACCGGCGTAATGGCCTTCCGCAGCCCAAGCGTAGAAGAACTCAAAGAACAAGCCGACCAAAACGACAGCAAAGTAAAAGAGGAACTGAAAAAAGCCCTCGAAGCAACCAAGAAACTCCAGGAAGATACCAAGGAACTCCGCGAGAAAATGCTCCAGGAAAAGGAGATCGACTGGAAAATGAAAAAGGAACTGGAAAAACTCCAGGAGCGCCAGCAGGATGTCCAGAAGCAGATCAACGAAGCCCAGCAGGCCTTCGAACAAAACATGGAGCAGGAAAAAAGCGAGGATGAGCAAATTTTGGAGAAGCAGGAAAAGCTTCAGGAAATGTTCCAGGAATCTCTGAACGAGGAGATGCAGGAACTCATGGAGCAAATCCAGGAACTCATGGAGGAACTCAACAAAGAGGAAACCCTGGAGAAGATGGAGGAAATGGAACTCAACGACGAGGAAACCGAAGCCGAGCTAGACCGAATGCTCGAACTCTTCAAGCAACTCGAAGTTGAAAAAGAGATGCAGGAGCAACTCGAAAAGCTAGAGGAACTGGCCGAAGAGCAGGAGGAACTCGCCGAAGAAACCGAAAAGGGAGAAAAGCCCCAGGAAGAACTTCAGAAAAAGCAAGAAGAGATCAAAGAGGAATTCGAGAAGCTCACCGAAGAAATGGAGGAGACCGAGCAGAAAAACGAAGAACTCGAAAAGCCCATGGAAATGCCCGAAAGCGACGAGCAGGAGGAAGCCATTAAAGAAGACATGGAAGGCGCTCAGGAAAAAATGGAAAAGCAGGAAAACGCCGATGCCGCCGAAAAACAAAAAGGAGCCAGCCAGAAAATGAAAGAAATGGCGGAGTCTATGGGGGCGGCTATGGAAAGTATGCAACAGGAAGGTGCCAAGGAAGATCTGCAGGCCATTCGCCAGCTATTGGAAAACATCGTTGACCTGAGCTTCGATCAGGAAGATGTTATGGATCAACTCAATATAACTACCGTCAATACGCCTCGCTACGTAGAACTTGTGCAGGATCAGTTCCAGATCAATAACGATTTTGAACTTGTACGCGACTCCCTCAACGCGCTGGCCAAGCGCAACTTCCAGATCGAAACCTTCATCACCGAGAAGGTAACCGAGATCAAGGGCAACATGAAAGAAACCGTTGCGCAGCTGGAAGAGCGCCGCACTCCCCAGGCCGCCAACGTTCAACAGCGCGCCATGACCGGCCTCAATGACCTGGCCCTCATGCTCAGCGAAAGCATGGAAAACATGCAGCAGCAAATGGCGGGCTCCATGGCCGGAGACCAGCAGTGCGAAAGCCCCGGAGAAGGAAAAGGCAGCAAGCCTGGTAAACCCAGCTCTAACCCCGGCGATGGTTCCGACGGTCAGCGCAGCCTCAACGATGCAGTCGAAGGAATGAAAAAAGGCCTCGAAAAAGGTAGTAAAGGTGAAGGTGGCTCCGCCGAGGAATTCGCCAGGATGGCCCAGAAGCAAGCTGCCCTCCGCCGTGCACTTGAAGCCAAGCAAAAAGCCAAGCAACAAGGTGGCGAAGGTACCGACCCTGAACTCCAGGAACTGATCGATGAGATGAATAAGGCCGAAGAAGAGATGGTTAATAAGCGCCTCACCAATGAACTCATCCAGCGCCAACAGGAAATCCTCAGTAAGATGCTCGACCACGAAAAGGCCGAGCGCCAGCAGGAAATGGACGAAAAACGCAAGTCCGAAACCGCTAAGCAACGCCGTAAGGAATTACCGCCCAGCATTGAAGAATACATCAAGAAGCGTAAGTCTGAGATAGAAATGTTCAAGCGGGTTACCCCGGAGTTGAACCCCTACTTCCAGGGCCTGGTAGACGAATACTTCCGTTCCTTAAGAGGAAACTAAGGCAGGAGTAGTAGATAAATTTTATTTACGCCCAACGAACCTTATTATTGCTATGGCGTATACTAAGTGAAGTCTTTAATGACATTCTCCGTATTTTGCGTCTATCTTTATGTAAACCAAGTCATTATAACCTTTTTACCGGTTTGTAGTGTTCTCTGGATAAAAGAATCTTCCTCCTTGTCAATCGTCAGAACTCAAACAGCGCACACATTTATGCTCAAGCTCGCTTCCGATCCCAGCAGTATCACCAAGGTAGAAGGTTACGTCAGCAAAATTGCTGACCGTTACCAGCTCGACCAGGAAAAACACGCTAATCTTTTGATCAGCCTTACGGAAGCCGTAAACAACGCCATCATCCATGGCAACAAACAGGACCGGACGAAGACCGTGAGCATCAAACTCGCCCAAACCAGTAACGGTTTGGCCGTTCGTGTCTCCGATCAGGGGCGCGGCTTTTGTTACGAGGATCTCCCGGATCCAACCTCCCCCGATCGCCTCTGCGAATGTGGTGGCCGTGGTGTTTTTCTGATGAACCAGCTTTGTGATAAACTCCGTTACATCAACGGCGGCACTACGGTGGAAATGCAGTTCCGCCTGAAATAATGAATACTGAAATTTTGTTCCACATCGAAGCAGGCGGTAGTTCGCCAGCGGAATCTTCATGGCCCTACCTCAGAAACTGGATAGAAACGGTCATCGCTGAACGGGAAGGAAAGCCCGGAGCCATCAACTATATTTTTTGTGGGGACGAGTATCTCCACCAAATGAACGTCGAGTACCTCGACCACGATACCCTGACCGATATCATCACCTTCCCGTACGAAGCCTTCCCGTTGGTATCCGGAGATATGTTCATCTCTACCGAGCGGGTAGCCGATAACGCAAAAGACCTCGGTACAAAATTTACCGACGAGCTCCACCGGGTCATCATCCACGGTATTCTCCACCTTTGTGGCCAGCGTGATAAAACCGACGAGCAGGCTGCGGAGATGCGCGCATTAGAGGAGTGGGCACTTAGCTTGCGGCCTCCATCTTTACTCTAGTGGATCGTTTCAGAAGTTTCGTTAAGCCCAAGTCTTGATCTCATGGCGCTGGTTCAACTTAAAATTGCCTTCACGTAGCGATGGCTATGCTTGTCAATTTAAAATTGAACCAGCACCATGATCTCTTCGACTTAACTCAACAAACTTCTGAAACGGTCCACTAGTACGTGTGCAAGTGGATGACGGGAAATCCGCGTTCATCCGCGCAATCCGCTAAAATCCGCGATTCCGTTTTAGTGGGCGCGCCCGCAGGATGCAAAGAAAGTTTGTGGAACAGAGTACCGACCAGATAACATCGGTCTTCTGACTAATCGTAAATCCCGAAACCCTTGACCCTCACTTATCCGTCGGTTTTCCACATCTTTGTGTAATTTCTAAGCAATTACCCCATCCCCTTCAGAATGGGCCAAGTGATAACCCCATGAAAGTTCTAAAATTCGGCGGCTCGTCCGTCGCTCGCCCGGAGCGCATTTTCGGCATTGTTGATATCCTTAAAGACTACTACGCTGCCGGTGATCATTTTACGGTAGTGTTCTCCGCCTTCGGCGGTGTGACCGATAGCCTGATCGAGATGAGTCGCCTGGCCGCCGCCGGAGACGACCGCTACGGTGAAGCCTTTAAAACGTTTGCCGAGCGTCATCAAGATGCCATCGCGGAACTACTTCCCGAAGGAGCGCTGCGCAAAGAAACGGCCGCCCAGATGCGGAAGTCTCACGATGTACTCAAGAACCTTCTCTACGGCATCTTCCTCGTCCGCGAAGCAAGTACCCGGACAATGGACTACGTGCTAAGCTTCGGAGAGCGTTCTTCTTCTTACATCATTTCCCAAACACTTCAGCATGCCGGAATCCCCGCAGAATTCCTGGATGCGCGCAAGATCATACGTACGGATAAAACCTTCGGCTCCGCTAAGGTGAACTTCAGCAAATCCTACGATCAGATAAAGAATTACTACGCAGAACATACTAAGGTTCAGGTGGTTACGGGGTTTATTGCTTCTGCTAAAGGCGGGCTGACAACCACTCTCGGCCGTGGAGGTTCAGACTACACCGCCTCCCTAATCGCCGCCGGCCTCAAAGCGGATGCCATTGAGATTTGGACCGACGTGAGCGGCGTGCTAACCGCCGATCCACGGCGGGTAAAGAAGGCCTTCACCATCCCCAGGCTAACGTACGCTGAAGCGATGGAGATGTCTCACTTTGGCGCGAAGGTGATTTATCCGCCTACCCTGATGCCCGCACTGCACGGCCGCATTCCGCTCTACATTAAAAATACTTTCGATCCGTCGTTCCCCGGCACCAAGGTCTCCGAAGAGAGCGCTAAAGACGATGAAGCTGCGGTGAGGGGCATCAGCTCTATCAATAACGTTGCTTTGCTGACGCTCTCGGGCTCGGGCTTATTTGGTGTCCCTGGCATCAGCGCCCGTCTGTTTAGCGCATTGGCCCAGAAGGACGTCAACATCATCCTCATCACCCAGGGCTCCAGCGAGCACGCCATCAGTTTTGCCGTTCAGCCGGCAGATTCCGATCTGGCTAAACAAGCGGTGGAAAAAGCCTTTGAGTACGAGATTGACCGTGGGGTCGTGAACGCCATCAAGATGGAACGCGACCTCAGCGTTGTCGCCATCATCGGTGAAAATATGCGCTACCAGCCGGGTGTCTCCGGGCGTCTCTTCCAGGCACTGGGTAAGAACGGCATCAACGCCGTCGCCATCGCCCAGGGGTCTAGTGAGCTGAACGTCTCCGTCGTCATTCCGAAGGAGGATGAAAACAAAGCATTGAATGCGCTGCACGAAGCCTTCTTCTTATCAGACTATAAGACGCTGCACCTCTTTGTGGTTGGGGTCGGCCTCATCGGTGGTACTTTGCTTCAGCAGATCAGAGAGCAGAACGAATACCTCCGCAGCAAGCTCGGTATGGAGGTAAAGGTAGTTGGCATGGCCAACTCCCGCAAAATGATCTTCGACGAAGAAGGTTTGGAACTGAACGATGACTGGAAAGAAAAACTTATGGCAGACGGAGACAAGGCCGATCTCGCCGTCTTCATTGGCCGAATGCGGGACCTCAACCTGAGCAACAGCATCTTCGTAGACAATACCGCGAACGATAAAATAGCGGGTTACTACGCCGGTATTCTGGACGAGAGCATCAGCATCTCCACCCCGAACAAAGTAGCCAACTCCAGCAGCTACCTCCAGTACGAGCGCCTGAAGTCTATCGCCGCCAAGCGGGGTGTTCAGTTTCACTACGAAACCAACGTTGGTGCAGGGCTGCCGATCATCTCTACCCTCCAGGACTTGCTGGATAGCGGAGACCAGATTCGTAAGATCGAAGGTGTCCTCAGCGGATCACTCAGTTTCATCTTCAACAACTTCGACGGTACGCGACCCTTTCACGAGATCGTCCGCGAAGCAAAGGAGAAGGGCTTCACCGAGCCCGACCCCCGCATCGATCTTTCCGGCAAAGACGTTGGCCGCAAGATCCTCATCCTCGCCCGCGAGACGGGCATCCCGATGGAGACCGAACACATTGAGCTGAAAGGCTTCCTCCCCGCAGGAGCAATGGAGGCCGCTTCGGTCGATGACTTCTTCACCGTACTCGAAGAGAACGCAGACTACTTCGCTAAACTTTACGCGGATGCGGCCAACGACGGTAAAGTCTTGCGCATGATCGCTACCCTTGAGGGCGATAAAGCCAGCGTTGGTATTCAAGCGGTCGGGGCTGAGAACCCATTCCACGGCCTGAGCGGTAGTGACAATATGGTCGTCTTCACCACCGATCGGTACAACGAACGCCCGCTGGTGGTTCGAGGCCCCGGTGCGGGAGCCGAAGTTACCGCCGCCGGCGTCTTCGCCGAGATCATCAAAATTGGTAAATTCCTGAGCTAATGAGCAAGCAAAAAGAAGTACGCGTCTTTGCCCCGGCTACCGTAGCTAACGTTGCGGTTGGCTACGACATCCTCGGCTTCGCCATCAATCGGCCGGGGGATGAGATCGTTGCCCGGTTCAATCCTGAACTCGATGGCCTGAAGATTACCGCCATTACCGGGACGGGCGATAAGGTACTCCCCTTCGATGTGGAGCTGAATACCGCAGGAGTTTCCGCCCAGCGTTTGCTCGAACACCTGGGTAAAGACGACGTAGGCATTGAATTGGAAGTCCATAAAAAGATGCCCTTCGGCTCCGGATTGGGATCAAGTGCTGCCAGCTCAGCGGGTGCGGTGGTCGCTATTAACGAACTGCTCGGTGCTCCGCTTTCCCGTGAATCCCTACTTTACTTTACCGTATTGGGTGAGGTTGTGGCGGACGGAAGCTTTCACGCCGATAACGTCGCCCCTTCGCTGGTGGGCGGCATCACCCTCATCCGCTCCAACGAATCCTTAGACATCCATAAGCTGCCTGTTCCCGATAACCTGCACGTGGCTGCCATCCACCCCAATCTGGAAATACTGACCAAAGACGCACGCTCGGTACTATCCGATACCGTGCCGCTTAATACGGCGGTACACCAAATGGGAAGCCTCGCCAGTTTCATCGTTGCCCTCTACACCAACGACCTGCCGTTGCTCGGTCGTTCGTTGGAAGACCACATCATCGAACCCCAGCGCAAGCAACTCATCAAGGGCTTTGACGACGTGAAGGCTGCCGCTATGAGCCGTGGCGCACTAGGTTGTAGCATCAGCGGTGCCGGGCCGAGTATGTTCGCGCTCTGCGATTCTGGTTACCTGGCGCAGGCCGTTGGTCAGGGAATGATCGAAGCCTTCGCTAAACATGGTATTGATAGCCAGCTCTACGTATCCCCCATTAATCAGGACGGAGTGGTAGTAATGGAGTAAGGATAGAAAGGAGTAAGGGGTGGCCGATCTTTCCTCCCTTTTCCTTTTCCCTTCCTTTTCTCCTTTCTTCCCTTTCCCCCTTTCTCTCACCTTACTTATGCAGTTTTACAGTACCAACGATCCCACCCATAAGGCCGACCTGGCCACCGCTATCTTCCGTGGTTTGCCCGCAGACAATGGTTTGTATATGCCCGAACGGCTTGATCCCCTACCCCCTTCTTTTTTTGCGGCACTGCCGGATATGTCTTTCCCTGAGATTGGCTTTCAGGTAACGAAGCACCTGCTGGGTGATGATGTACCAGAAGCCGATCTGAAAGCACTGGTGTACGATGCCATCAACTTCCCCGCTCCGGTGGTGAAGCTGGATGATAAGCGCTCTGTATTAGAACTCTTCCACGGCCCGAGCCTTGCGTTCAAAGACTTTGGGGCGCGCTTCATGTCGCGCCTAATGGGGCACTTCAATAAAGGCAACGATAAGCAACTCGTCATCCTGGTCGCAACATCTGGAGATACTGGTGGCGCGGTAGCTGCGGGCTTTTATAAAACTCCGGGCATTGAGGTGGTCATTCTTTACCCCAAGGGAAAGGTCAGTCTGCTCCAAGAGAAGCAGCTTACTACGCTGGGCCACAATATCCACGCCCTGGAAGTTGACGGTACCTTTGATGATTGCCAGGCCGTCGTAAAGAAAGCCTTCCTCGATCACGAGCTGCGGGCTGAGCTGCGCCTTAGTTCTGCGAACAGTATCAACATCTCACGGCTCATCCCGCAGTCGTTCTACTACTTCGAGGCGTATAAGCAACTTGGTGCACAGGGTGATCCCGTAGCCTTTTGTATTCCCAGCGGAAACTTTGGCAACCTCACCGCCGGGCTTTTGGCGCAGCGGATGGGGCTTCCGGTTGGTCACTTCATTGCGGCAACGAACAAGAATGATGTAGTACCCGAATTTCTGACTACGGGCAAGTACACCCCACGCCCCAGTGTAGCTACCCTCTCTAACGCAATGGACGTAGGCGCACCCAGTAACTTCGCCCGGATGCTTAATCTCTACGGCCACGTCAACGGATTAGACCCACTCTCCCCCGCTACCCACGCTGGCATGAAAGAACTTATCACCGGCTTCGCGTACGATGACGCTACTACGGAAGAAGCCGTACGCGAGGTGAAGGATAAGTTTGGCTACGTCATTGATCCGCACGGAGCCGTTGGTTACCTCGCCCTCACTGAGTGGCAAAAGACCAACCCCGACACCAGGGGGGTGATCCTGGAAACCGCCCATCCCAGTAAATTTAAGCCAGACGTAGAGCGTATCCTCGGTCATGCGATAGACGTTCCTCAGCGTTTGGCTGAGATGGAAGGCCGGAAGAAAGTAGCCACGCCAATGGGTACGGCCTACGAGCCGGTGAAGGAATGGCTTAAGGAGAAGTACCTCTAGTCTTACAGCTCCTCTGCTCAAAGACAAAGCCCGAATGTTCCACGTGGAACATTCGGGCTTTGTCTTTTGAGTTAAGGTGTAATTGTTCCACGTGGAACATTGCGTGGGCGCGGCCGCAGGTGCGAAGGACGTTTACGGCCGAGACCCGGCGGGTCGCCTAGCCTAGCGAGGGGTGGAGCGGTATGGCGCTAGCCATCCGCGCAACCCCTCGCACTGTATGGCGCGCTATCTCTCGTGCTGTATGCGCGCTGCGTTGCGTCGCTTCACGTGTGAGGGGTGCGTAGCATCGCTTCACGTGTGAGGG
>CAYWMW010000052.1:0-20442 GCA_964458975.1 uncultured Lewinella sp.
ACTAGTGGTGCGTCAAGTTTCTAATTTCCAATCAACTCCACTCCCGTCCCCGGCCGCTCAGGGTAAACAGCGTAGCCGGTAGTCGGATCAAAGGTGACGCCCCGGGCGGGGTCTTCGGCGAGCAGCATAGCGCCGTCCATATCCGCATAATCAAGCTCGGGCAGCAGTTGCGCGATGCCGCTGATGCCGACGCTGCTTTCGGTCATGCAGCCGGCCATCACCTTCAGCTTCAGCTCGCGGGCGCGGGCAATCATGCGGCGGGCGGGCGTGAGGCCTCCGCACTTCACCACCTTGATGTTGATGCCGTGGAAGTACGTGGCGCAGCGGTCTACGTCGGCTTCGGTTTGGCAACTTTCGTCGGCAATGATCGGCAGGGCACTGTGCTGGAAAACTTCTTTTTGCCCGATCAGGTCGTCGGTTTTCAGCGGCTGCTCGATGAAGACTACGCCGAGTTTTTTCAGTTCGTGGCTGAGCGCGATGGCTTGCGCCGCCGTCCAGCCGGTGTTTGCGTCTACGTAAAAGGGCGCGTCGGTGTGCTCGCGCAGGGCGCGGATGATGGCCAGGTCGTCGTCTCCGGCGCCGAGTTTGATTTTGTAGACGGGCCAGGGGAAAGCTTTCAGTTTGCGGACCATTTCTTCAATCGGGGCCAGGCCGATGGTGTAGCAGGTTGGGGTCTTTTTCAGCGCTGCTTCCCCGTAGTTGTCGAACCAATCGCTCCGCGTTTTCCCGCGCCAGAGGTGCCGGAGTGGGACTTCCAGCATCCGGGCGCGGAGGTCCTCACCGGCAACATCCAGTGCGCAACGAAGAAAGGGATGAAGCTTTGGCGCGTTCTCCTCCAGGAAGCGCTCCATCGATTCTGGAAGTTCTTTTTTTTGCGCGAACGCAGGTGCAAGGGATGTTAGAACATCGGTACACTCCGCCGAGTCAAGCCCGTAATAACTGGTCATCGGTGCTTCGCCGTATCCGCTCAGGCCGGAGGCTTCGTCCGTAAGCTCTACAATGAGCGTCGGTTGCTCCGTTCGGCTGCCGTGGGCGATGCGGAAGGGGTTGGCGAGGGGTAAAGTGAAAGGGTGGACGGTTAGTTGCATGGGGGTTAAGGTATGGCGTATTTGGTTGCCCGGCCTTTAGGTCGTGAGGGTTTTCTGACCTTCAGGTCGGCTTAGCCTTCAGGCCGATCAACCCGCACGGCCTGAAGGCCGGGCACCCCCTGAGGCCACGATTTCACCCAAAACCCAATCATAAACCCAGGCGCAGACCAAAACCGTACCTTTGCGCCCCGGAATCAGAACCAACGAATAATATGGCCCTAAAAAAGCAAGGCGCTTTATCTCCCCCACCCCACCTGCTCGGCGTCCTCCGCAGCTTGTGGCAGTGGCGCAAGCCGATCATCATTGTTACCCTCGTCGGTACGGTAATGGCAGCCATCATCTCTCTTTTGCTGCCGGTTTACTACTCCGCGAGCACGACGTTTTTGACCATTAGCCCTGATCAGATTTCTATCGACGGGGTCTTCGGCAACTCCAACACCCGGATGCAGTTTTACGGGACGGGAGACGACATCGACCGCGCCATGTCCGTTGCCGAAAGCGATGCTCTGGTGGACCACATGATCAAAAAATTCGACCTCTACACCGTCTACGACATTGACACGGCGAAAGCGAAGGCCCCCCTCTACGTCCGCCGCGAATTCCTGAGCAACTACGAGGTGAAGAAAAACGCCCGCGACGCCATCGAACTCGAGGTCATGGATAAAGACCCCATCCGGGTAGACGCCATGGCCCGCGAAGCCCGCAGCCAGGTGAACGACATTAGTCTCACGCTCGTTCGTGGCACCCAGGAGCGCAGTGCGCAGGGGCTCCGCCGCGAAATATCTTCCGCCGAAGCCGCTCTGGGTTCCATCGATGAGCGCATCCGTAAGCTCCGTCAGCAGTCCGGTGTCTACAATACGGAAGCCCAGAGCGAAGCCCTCGCCGCCAAAACTGCTGCCCTCCAAAATACGGTCGTTACCATCAAAGCCAAGCTGGAAAGCTACCGCCGCAACGGCGGCCGTGGTGCACGCGATAGTATCGCTAAGTACCGCGTTCAGCTCGCTGGCTACGAGTCTGCGCAAATCAACCTCGACTCTCAGTTGGTGCGCCTCAACGCCAGCCTCGGCCCAATAGACAACCTGGAGGAAGAACGCAGACGCCTCAACGATGCCCTCTCCAAAAACCGCATCCGGCTGAAGCAGTTCGAGACCATCCTCGGCTCCGATATGCGCGCCCTGGAGGTCGTGGAAGACGCCCGTGTGCCGGTTGCCAAGTCAAGCCCCATCCGTAGCCTGATCGTGGTCGGTGCCGCCATCTTCAGTTTCATCGCCGCCGTGGTGGGGGTGCTGCTGATTGATTCCGGGCGGCGATACGACTGGAAACAGATCTTTGAGTAAAGGCGGAAAAGGGTAAGGGAATAAAGGGTACTCCTTTTGTCCTTTTCCCCCTTCCCCCTTTATTCCCTTTCTCCTTTACTCCCTTAACCCCTTACTCCCCTTGCTCCCCCCTTCCCCCCTCAAAATATTCTACGGCTACGCAGCTCTGGTACTTCTGTGCCTGGGTGTGGGCATCGGGACGGGAGAATACTGGGTCGTTGGCGCACCGGTTTTGCTCTGGGTTGCCGCGCAGGCCTTTATGGATTTCCGGCCGCTGTTCTGGCTCCTGCTGGTAACAATTCCGTTGAGCACAAATATTCTGCTGCCCGGGGGCTTCGGGACGGACCTACCAACCGAACCGCTGGCCATTGGTCTCACCGGCCTGCTCATCCTGCACGCTGCGAAGCACTGGCCAGCCTACGACGCCAAGGCTTTCGGCCACCCGATTGCCTGGCTGCTGTACCTTCATGTGGGGTGGATTTTGTTTGCGACCGTCTTCAGCGACGGCTTTGTGGTAAGCCTTAAGTTTTCGTTGGCGAAGCTGTGGTACGTTGGGGCGTACTTTATGGTTCCGCTGCTGATCATCAAGACGCCGCATAAGGTGACGATGCTGGTACACTGCATCCTTTGGCCACTGTTGTTTGTGGCCGTTCAGACTTTGGTGCGGCACGGTACGTACGGGTTCAGCTTTGCGATGCAGCATAAGACGATGTTCCCGTTCATGAACGAGCACGTTTCCTACGCAGGCTGCCTGGCCACCTTTGCGCCCTGGCTCATCTTTCTTGGCTGGTGGCTCAAAGACATGGGAAAATCACGCTGGTGGCTGAGTTTTTTGATTCTACCGATCTGGTTACTGGCGGTGTACTTTTCGTTTACGCGGGCGGCCTTCGTGGCCCTGTTCATGGCCGGAGGGGCGTACTACATCATTAAGTGGCGCTTGCTGAAACCGGCGCTTGCTTTAGCAACCGTGGGGGCTATTCTGCTCTCGGTTTACTTCGTACGGCAGAACAAATACCTGGATTATGCGCCAAATTTCGATACCACCATCACCCACGAGGAGTTCAACAACCTGATCACCGCAACCTATAAACTGGAAGATATTTCCACCATGGAGCGGCTTTACCGCTGGGTGGCGGCGGGCCACATGATTCCGTACCGCCCCTACACCGGCTGGGGCCCGGGGAACTTCCTGGAGTACTATAAAGGCTACACCGTAAACTCCTTTAAAACCTACGTAAGCGACAACGAAGGCAACTCCGGCATCCACAGCTATTACCTGATGACGCTCGTGGAACAGGGCTTCCCGGGGCTTATCATTTTCCTGGTCTACGTCTTCGGTGCCCTCATCATCGGTGAGCGGATGTACCACCGGCAAACCGACCCCGCCGCCCGCAACGCCATCATGGCCGCGCTGCTCGCCATGCTCATCGTGGATGCCTTCAACATCATCAACGACCAGATGGAGACGGATAAGGTAGGCGCGCAGTACCTGCTGAATCTGGCTATTTTGATTGGGATGGGGAATTATCGAAGAGGCGAAGCTCGTCCGCCGAGCCTTACGAAGTTTGGCTCGTCGGCCGAGCGGACTTAAGCCGGACTCCTGCTCCGAATAGGCGTCATAATTTTTTGCCCGGTTTTAGTCACACCTCGGAGAAACAAAGCCTGACCTACTCGGCGGACGAGCCAAGCTACGCAAGGCTCGGCCGACGAGTTGACGAGCTAAAACGCCACATATACCGCCCTTGCCCGGAACATCCTCCGCTCCTCAACCATCTTTGCATCCTGCGTCCGCGCCCAAATAACGGCCTCATTCGCACTGGCTGCGTTGCTCTTCTGGGTAAGGACGTCGTAGAGGAAAACGTAACGGCCGGGGCGGGGTACTTCTTTGATGTCGATGACTTCCGCAACCGGTAAATTCTGCGCCCGCCAGAAAGGATGAACCCGCTGGTAATAATCGTATACTGGCACCGCCCCCTGGTGCAAAACCGGCTGAAAACCCGGCTCAATTTCCGTGACCAGCCGCCGGGAATCGGAAAAAGTAAGCGGCGATGCGTAATGACGGACAACGTTCGTGCCCCCCACCACCACCAACCAAATCCCCGCTACTACGTAGGGCCACCATCTACCCTTGCGGGCCAAACGCTCGGATACCCTTGCGGCCCCCAAGGCCGCCAACAACCACCAGCCGGGCAGCGTAAAGAGCAGCAACCGACTGATGAGGCTGTAATGCCCCAAAGCAGAAACGGCAAGAACGATAAGCACCGGCAAAATAGCGGAGAGTGCGAACTGTTGCTGCCCACTTTTAAGGCCAAAGAAGGCCGCCAGCGGGCCGATGATGATCGCGAAAGTGGTAAACCCAAAAGCAACTTTCGAGAGTCCGATCAAGAGAATAATCGCCCGGTCTACAGCAAAACCATTCGCCGAAGGAAGCGGAAAAAAATACGCCCCGTGAAAATTATTCAGGTAACCATTGCCCAGGTGTGCCTTGAGCAGCACTACGTACAGAAGGCCGAAGGAAGCCAGCCAGGCCACGATGCACACGAACCACCCCGCCAGGTTACGCCGCTCACTGAACGCAAGTGCCGCTAAGCCCACTGCCGCAAGGACAAAAACAGAGGGCAAAGACAGCCAAACGGCCAGCCCCCCCGCCAACGCCCACCGCCAGGAAGGCCGAGGCCAGTAGAGCACCGCCGCCAGCAATACAGAAGCGACGCCGAGATCAAGCGAATACGGCTTCAACTCCCCCACGTAGCGCAAAACCGTCGGGTTGGCAAAAAGCAGCGCAACCGGGAGTAAAGACCACCACCCAAGCTTCAACTTCCGGGCCGCAAGCAATAAGCCAGAAAGCGCCAGCAAGCCCCCCAATAAGGCCGGCAGCCGCAACGCTCGTTCGCCGTAGCCAAACAACTCGCCGCACAACTTACTGAGCACCATGAAAAAGGGTGGAGCGTACTGCTGGTGATCCAGCGGGCGAAAGAACCCGCTGAACGGGCGGTCAAATAAATTCCGCGCCACGTTCGCCTCGTCAATAAAAACCGGACGGGCGTACCACCAGCCGATCAGCCACAGCGCCAGGCCCGCTACCGTCAGTAGCAGGCAGGCAATAGCGTAATGTCGGCGGGTGAGCTTCATGTTAGTGAAGTAAATGCGTTGGTTGAACTAATCAGCTGATGAAGTAACCGTGGCTGACCGCCAGTTCTTCAGCAGTATAGGCCCTGAATTCTTCGGCCAG
Source organism: uncultured Lewinella sp. (assembly GCA_964458975.1). GTDB lineage: Bacteria > Bacteroidota > Bacteroidia > Chitinophagales > Saprospiraceae > Neolewinella. Next base: position 5,637 of record CAYWMW010000052.1, read on the forward strand.
CGGAATCTCCGCCACCAAACTCGTATCTCCCTTGCGGATTTCCTCGTGGCGAATGGGGATGCCAAGGTCAGTATACATCGCCCGGTAATCTTTCCAGCGGAGCCGGTTCTGGGGCTGGATGTCGTTATCGATCATCCGCCACTGCTTCGCGCTGAAGCGGAGGAAATTGTAGATGTTGATGCTGCCGTCCATGTGCGCAAAGTGGTCGGAGAGGTCTACGAAGTGGCTCATCACGCCGGTGGGTTTTACGACCCGCTTAAATTCCTTCAGGATGTCTTTCAGGACCCCGGCGAAGACGTGCTCGAAGGTGTTGTTGGAGCAAATAAAGTCGAAGGCAGCATCAGGAAAGTCCAGGCTCGTAGCGTCCATGACCCGGTAGGAGAGGTTGATGGCGGCGTTGCCTGTGGCTACGTCGTCCGGCAGGGGGGCGGCGCAGATTTCGCGCAGGATGGCTAGGCGCTCCTGGTCAATATCCGGAGCGTAGGCCTGTAGCAATCCACGGTCGTAGTAGTCCAGAATCCGGGTGAAGGCGATGCGCTGGCGGGTGGGGTTCATCCAGCGGCGCAGGTCGATGGAGGTCGTCTGCTCAAAGCCTGCGAGGAAGAGGACGGTGGGTACGATGGGGTACCAGCCCGTACCGAGTTCCAGCACGTTGGCACGTTGGCGGGGCTCAGTACCGAAGCGGTCGTAGAAGCGAAGGTGATCGCGCGCGGCTTCGAGTTTGTAGGCGAAGTGCTGATCGTCGAGGTCAACGCCCTTCGTCACGTACTTCTGGAAAAAGAAGTTCACCTGTTCCTTTTTGGGGAGGTAGGAGATTGCTTTTTGCACTACAGCCTTGAGCATCCATTTTGCCATACGCTGGCAAAAGTAACTGAACCTGTTTAAAGTTTGAATGGGTTCAGTGCTTAATAACGATATTTGCGGCTGCTAAGTAAGTTAGATGCCCAAATTCTCCCCCTGGTTCTCCGTTGTTTTCTTTGCCCTCTTCTTCGTGGTGGGGCTACTGATCGTGGACGACTATGGCATTAGTTGGGACGAATCCATCCAGCGCCGCCACGGCCGGGTCTCGATTGATTATGCCGCCGAAAAACTCAGCATCGACGACCACGTCCGGCTGGAGCCCGACTGGCACCTGGAAGACTACCAGTGGTCTAACTACGGCATGATCTACCAGATCACGGCCAACCTGCTGGAGCAGGCCTTCGGTTGGGAGGAAGACGTGTACCGCTACTACAAACTGCGCCACGTCATGAACTTTCTGCTGCTGTGGCTGGCCATGCTCTATTTTTACCGAACGCTGCGGTTGCGCTTTCCGGATCGCGACTGGTATCCGCTGCTCGGCACGCTGGCGCTCATCCTGAGTCCGCGCATCTTCGCCCACGGCTTCTACAACCCGAAGGATCACATCCTGGTGGTCTTCTACCTCATCAGCATTTTCACCCTGCTGCGCTTCCTGAAGCAACGCACGTGGCGCCACCTGATTTTGCACGCCGTTGCAACCGGGATTGCGCTCAACACCCGCCTGCCCGCGCTCATCGTGCCGCTCACCACCGTGTGCATCCTCGGTTTCGAGCTGCTGCGGGAGCGGAAGTTTGCCAAAGCCAACCTGATCTGGCTGGTCGCCTACCTGCCGCTTTCCGTTGCCGTTATGCTGCCGTTTTTCCCCTTTCTGTGGGAAGATACCCTGACCAGACTAATCGCCGCCTTCTCCGAAATGTCCGATTTTGAGTGGGACAGCACCGTGCTTTTATTCGGCAACAACCTGCAGGCGCTTGATTTGCCCGCCTACTACATCCCGGCCTGGATCATCATCACTACGCCCATTGTTTACCTGCTGTTCATGTTTACGGGCATCTTCGCTACCTTGAAAAGCATGGTGGCTTCCGTACGCGATTTCCGGCTGTGGCGCAACGACGATGAGCTGCTGGATTTTGCGCAGCTCGGCCTCAGCATCGGGCCAATTTTGGTCGTCATCCTCCTGCACTCCACGCTGTACAACGGCTGGCGGCACTTACACTTCGTGTATCCCGGGCTGGTCTTTTTACTGATGGTTGGGTTCGATTATGCACAGCGCAGGTGGGCGCGGCCGCAGGTGCAAAAATGGGTTTTAGGAGCCGGTCTCGCCCTTATGGTCGTTCAGATGGTCCGTTATCATCCGCACCAGAACGTGTACTTCAACGAGGCCATCCAGGGTGAGCCGCTGATGGTTCGCTTCGAGATGGACTACTGGGGCTCCGGCTTCCGCGATGCCCTGTTGCAACTGGCCGAGCAGGTCCCCGAAGGAGAAGTCCGCTCGGTGAAGTGCGAAATCTGGCCCTGCAAAGACAACTTCTACGCCCTGCCGCCCGAAGCTAAAGCCAAGCTCCGCCTCGAAGGTGCCTGGCATAAGGCGGATTACCTGGCGACGAACTTCACTTATTCTCAGTCTCGCTACGACCGGCGCGACCTGAAACTTCATTTCGCTAACCCTGCGGTAGAGATTGCTCCGGGTGGGCATTTGATCATTGGGGTTTATCGGTTGAAGTGATGAGGAGGCTTATAGCCTGAGGCACGAAATGAGCGTGAACCGTATCAGGCCACTGTAGGGCTTAAGGTCGTGCCAGAGCAGTCTTTGATTGCTGCGCAGTTTATAACTTGAGATCGCTGCTCGATTTTTTTTCATCTCACAGAGTTCAGCAGAGTTGCGCACAGAATTTAACAGAGTCTCCCGTTATGCAACACAGGTCTAATTTCAAAAATTTATTCAGTCGAGAGAACGTAGAGCTAGCCCGCTACTACCTCACCCTACTGATGGTTGCCGGAGCGTTCTTCGGGCTGGTATTCTCCCCGCCTTTCATCTCGGTGGGCCTGATTAGTTTATTCATCCTGGGGCTGTTTGATCCGCTGCGGGGCATCAATCCGCAGTGGCGGGCACGTCTTTCGGCGAACCTACGGTCTCCCGTTTTCTGGGGCATGGCGGGGCTTTACCTCTTGCTGGTAGCGGGCATTTGGCAGACGGAAGACTGGGGTTACTTCACCGAGCGCCTGCGCATCAAGGTTCCGCTACTGGCCTTGCCATTGCTTTGGCCCGGTTTGCCGGACTTCGGTAAGAAAGAATATGGCTGGCTTTTTGGCGGCTTCGCCCTCTTCCTTCTCTGTGTCCTGCTTGGGGTGGTGGTGAACTACGGCCTGAACTTCACCGAAATTTCCGACATAATCCGCAGGGGCCAGCCGATGCCCGTACCGCGCAACCATATTCGCTTTAGCCTGCTGGTGGCCCTGGCTACTTTGCTCAGCGTAGGGGCTTACCGGCTGCGTGCCTGGGGTGGGCAGAAGATTTGGTTAGTAGTTGCAGCCTTGCTCTTCGTTGGGCAACACGTGCTTGCGGTGCGCAGCGGGTTGGCCGGGGCTTACGGAGGCATTGGTATTTTGGTATTGGCCTTAGCCTGGGAGCGGGGTACCTGGTGGCCGGCGGTTGTTGGGCTGATTGGGCTTACCGCACTTCCGGTAGTCGCCTACGCCGTGCTGCCGAGTTTCCGTACTAAAATTCAGTACGCCCGCTACGAACTCTTTCACCGCGATGCCAGCAAGGATGATTACGAGTACAGCGACGAGGGCCGCCTGACGAGCCTTCGCCTCGGTATCACCGTCTGGCAAGACAACTTCTGGCTGGGCGTTGGCCCCGGTAACCTGCGGCAGGAGATGGACGCCCGCTACGCCATCGCCGTGCCCGGTACGGAGGGCAAGCGGCCGCACAACCAGTTCGTCAGTGCGCTGGCGGGCAGTGGTTTGGTTGGGGGCATCATCACGCTGGGGTGTTTTCTGCTCCTGGCCTACGTCGGTATTCGTGAGCGGGCGCCGGTTTACCTGGCGATTTGGACGGTGCTGTTCTTCAGCTGCCTCGTTGAGAACACACTGGAGACCTCGGCCGGGGTTACACTTTTTTGTCTTTTCCTCCTGCTTGCCCGGCCTTCAGGCCGTGCGGGTTAACCAGCCTTCAGGCTGGCATAGTTCGGCATCCAGGCCAAAGTGATCGTCAACTAAAGGCCGGGCAACCGCACCAACCAGTAAGCCACCAAAATAGCTAAAACCCCTCCGGCCAAACTAAGCCCAAGGTACAGTACCGCACTCCCCCAGTGCCCTTCTTCGCCCAGTAAGACCAACTCTAAAGAGAAGGTAGAAAAGGTCGAAAACCCTCCGCAGAAGCCGGTGAGCAAAAGTAATTGTAGCTCTTTAGTAAGGAGATTCTTGCTCGCCAGCCCAACGCCAAAGCCAAGAACGATGCAAGCAAGTAGGTTGGCTACGAGCGTAAACCAGGGCATATCCCCGTTCTCCAGTCCGGCAGGAGGCATCAGCCGAGCTACACTGTAGCGGGCCAGACTTCCCAGGCCTCCCCCAAGGAAAACAAGCAACCAGGGCATCAGGCCACCTCGGTTTCCACCTCAAGGGAAGTGCTCTCCGCCACCTCTTGTTTCTCTGCATTAATGCGAACAACGTTGCGGTGCAAGAAGTAGGTAATCACCAGCGCTACAAGCAACTGGAGCCCGATGAGCACGTTTAGTTCCAGAATGGGGTCAAGGTAGAATACAGTACTGATGAAAAACAGATTGGTGATACCGAGCACCATCGTAGCTTCTATGTGTTCCAAACCGGAATCGATCAGTAGGTGGTGAATGTGCCGCCGGTCTGGCTGAAAGGGGCTGGTTCCACGGGCAATCCGGGTCGAAAACACCCTAACCGTATCAAACAGCGGGATGATCATGATGCTAACCGCAACCGCGACAGGGTTAACAAACTGGTACTTCGCCATAATGGTAGACGATGCATTCACCGAAATAAACTCTACCGTAAAAACACCTAACAAGAGCCCGATAAAAAGGGCTCCGGTATCCCCCATAAAGGTGCGGGCCGGGGTAATATTGAAGTGAAGGAAGGCCAGTAGGCTTCCGGCCGTAGTCATGGAAAGTACGCCCAGATAGAAGTGGTCCGTCATGAAAAAGAACGTACCAAACGTTACCGAAGCAATGATGCCGATTACGCCCGACAAACCGTTGATGCCATCAATAAGGTTGAAGGCATTCGCGATGACCAGCAGGGTAAAACCAGTTACCAGCATGGACAACCATCCGGGAAATTTGACCTCCATACCGAACAGCCCGTACATCCCTTCCAGTTGAACGCCTCCTTTAAATACAAGTATAGAAATCGCTACGATCAGCCCAACCATCTTCTTCCAGGCCGAAAGCCCTTCAATATCGTCTTTAAAGCCTACCATAAACACAATCACCATTGCCCCCAAAATGTACTGCAACGAAGCCCACTGATGATGAGGGGTAAGTAATAAGGTAGTAAACATAATGCCCATAAAAATAGGGATGCCGCCAACGCAGGGTGTCGGCGTTGTGTGGCTACTACGTTTTACCGCTTTGGCCACCAGGCCTTTTTCGTTGGCAATTCGGATGATCGCCGGAGAAATGGAAAATGTCAGCGCAAAAGACATGAGAAAGCTCAAAACAAGGATCAACATGTCTCGCGGAAAGTCGAATGGAAGCACAATTAGGTCGTTATACAATCCCAAAGATAATCCCAACAATGGCAGATACCGGCTTATCAGGCCATTTTTTCCCAATCGGCTCGGCCAGGATAGCGGATGCCGCTTAGGAAAAGCCCCGTGGCGGGGGCACTCCAGGGCTTTGGCAGTCGGGTTTGCTCTTCCAGGGATGTACGTAAATCTTCCAGGCTGAGCTTCCCCTGACCTACCCGGATGCACATCCCGACGATCAACCGGACCATACCGCGCAGGAAGCGGTTAGCCGAGACGTGAAAGGTCCACTGCTCGCCCCCAAAATCCCAACGGGCTTCGGTGACCTCACAGTCCATCGTAAAGTTGTCCGACTTGGTTTTGCAGAAGGGGGCAAAGGCCTTGTATTCGAGTAGCATGCTGGCGGCGGCTTGCATGGCTACTTGATCAACTTTATCCCGCAATTGCGGCAGACTAGTAACGGTTTCTTGCCGGAAGACCTCTTTTTTCAACGAAACCTTGTAGACGTAGCTCCGGCCCGTGGCGTGAAAGCGAGCGTGGAAATCTGCCGGAACCCGCCAAATGGCTTGCACCGATACGTCCTCCACCAGCAAACGGTTGTAGCGGCGTAAAAAGGCAGGAGGAAACTCCCCCGCAAAGTCGAAATGGGCGATGTAGTGAGAGGCGTGAACCCCAGCATCGGTCCGGCCGCAGCCGACAATTTTTATCTTTTCCCCGAGGATGAGGCTCAGCGCAGAATCCACCCTTTCTTCAACGCTCATGGCGTTGGGCTGGCGTTGCCAGCCAGCGTAGTTGGTGCCGTTGTAGGCCAACTCAATCACGTAGCGGTTGCTGTTCATAAGCCCAGCAGTTTTTTCTTTGACTTGGTGACGAAGGGCGGGTTGAGGTAGAAGGGCTCGTAGGTCGCCACGTCAACCAGGCGAGAATAATCAGGCGAGCACGCAGGTGCAAGGAGGAGGTTTGCGGAGCATTGCTCGGGCGCAGCGAAGCCAAGGGTCTCGTTTCCTTCAGGAGCATCCCATAACCTTTGTGCTCCGGGGCCAACGACGGTGATATAGGCGGTGCCAGCCGCTCCCGTAATCACGTCGAGCCAACCCTCCTCCTTCAGGCGGATGTTCTGCGGTTCCAGGAACAGGGGGTGAAGGCTTTGCGGAATTCCAACCTTGCCTTTATCCTCACTTTGCACCTGCGGCCGCGCCCCAAAAAGCTGACCGTACACCTCTCCCTTCCGGGAATTAATCGTTGCCAGCACCAGCTCTTCCGTACTATCGGCTGCATTTGTCAGCGCAAGCAACGTAGGCACCACCCGCAACTTCAGCCCCGGCAGCGCCAAACAAAGCCCTTTTGCCGTAGCCGCCCCAACCCGCAAGCTGGTGTAGCTCCCCGGCCCGTCAGACAGCACGATCTCGTCGAGATCCGTCATCTTAAGTTGAGCTTCGGCCATCACTTGCTGGATGAAGAGCGTCAGGTGGCTGGAGTGTTGGTGCGGCTCGGCAGCCGTATGTTCGGCCAGGATAACATCGCCCTTTGAAACGGCAACGGAGCAAACATCGGTAGCTGTTTCCAGCAGTAAACGAATCATTTCAGGAGTTCGGTGGGTGACCAGAATAGTTCTTTGAAGTTGACAATCTTATTGTCCACAATCTCTACGCCTTCCGCTTCCAGACGCTCCTGCATCAGGGTCGGAGTAGCGAAATGGTTGCGGCCACTGAGTTCTCCTTTCCTGTTCACAACCCGGTGAGCGGGGATGGTGTCGTCTCCGTGGGCTTTATTCATCGCCCAACCGGCCATGCGCGCGCTGCCGAGCGTCAGGAAGTCGGCGATGGCACCGTAGTTGGTGACGCGCCCTTCGGGGATCAGCCTTGCTACGTCGTGGACGTCTTCTATGTACATGTTTCTGTGGTTTTGCGGCAGGTGGTTTTGTGGTTGTACGGAGAGGTCCTAATCCACAAAACCACCCTCCACAGAACCACACTACTACCGTACTATCTCCACCCCTCGCTTTTTATCCTGCGTGCTTTTGGGCATGGTCCGGAAAACGTAGTCCCACAGCGGTTGGGAGACACCGAAAAGGATGTCGTCTTCGCTGTAGTGGTGCAGGGCATGGTTGATCCATAGTGCTTTGAGGAAATTCTTCGGCGGAGGGTACATGTGTACGGTGTAGTGGACCACGAGGTACATGGCGTAGCCAACCACAAAGCCGGCAAGGTAGGCGAAGGCGTACTGCTGCAGAATTAGCTCGAAGAGGAAGAGCAGGATGGTAGAGATGATCACGGCGGCTACTGGCGGCATGGCCAGGCGCTTTTTATCCTTGGGGTAATCGTGGTGAAACCCATGGATATTGTACGTAACTTCCTTATACTTCTCTGAAGCATCGTGGGGCGGATGGTAAACCCACCGGTGTACAGCATACTCAGCAAAAGTGAAAGCCAGGGTGCCCAGAAGGAACAAACCAATGATGACTAGTGCGGAGACATCCGTCTTCACTATTGTATACCACAGCAAGCCCGTCGCGTAGACCAAAAAAATGATAATCGGTGTAGCAATGTGGGTTTGGGTGAGGCGGTTGAGAAACTTATTCTCAAACATGGGTGGGGCCTCCCCGTTGGATTTGAATTTATCGGTACTCGTCTTCATAAGGCTTTATTTAGCCGGCTCGGTAGTGCAAATATTTCGAATACTCAAAGAACGTCCTTACTCTGAAGTCAGTTTGAGGCGTTGCTTGATTTTTCGCCCGTACATACGTTTATACACGCGGTACATCCGCTGAAGGTGCTTTACGCTGTAGGTAGCGGGCTCTCCGGTGGAGGTGAGGTAGCCCTGTTCCTGCATCCATTCGTCGTTGAACACCTTCCCCAGGTAGCGGCTGCCGTGGTCGGGGAAGAGCACAACGACGACGTCGTCTTTGGTAAGTTGCTTCCGGATGGCAAAAACAGCCTCCAGTGCGGCACCACTGCTGTAGCCCAGTAGCATGCCTTCCCGGGTGGCAAGTTCGCGTACGCGCAGCGCGGCGGCGCGGTCGCCTACCTTGATGAACTCATCAATGAGGTCAAAAGCTACGTTATCGGGGATGATCGTTTTGCCGAGTCCTTCTACCTTCCAGCTGAAGATTTCGTTGGCATCGAAAACGCCCGTCTGCCAGTACTTTTTCAGTACAGAGCCATAGGCATCTACGCCGACGATGGTAACGTCGGGGTTCTTTTCTTTGAGGTAGCGGGCGGTACCGGAGAGCGTGCCGCCCGTACCGGCGCAGCAAACGTAATGCGTCACCTTGCCGTCAGTATCTGCGTAGATTTCCGGGCCGGTGCTGGCGTAGTGCGCGCCGCTGTTGTCCAGGTTCCAGTTCTGACGCAGGTAAAAACTGTTGGGGATGGTGGCGGCGAGTTCTTCCGCGCGGGAGTAGTACGAGTCTGGGTGCTCCGGAGCGGCATCTTTGGGGCAGAGGACGATCTTGGCGCCCAGGGCCGTCATCAATGCACGTTTTTCCGGGCCTGCTTTGTCAGACAGCGTCAGGATGCATTTATAGCCTTTTACCGCTGCAATCATCGCGATGCTGAAGCCCGTGTTGCCACTGGTAGCCTCAATCAGGGTGGCTCCTGGCTTGATGAGGCCTTTCTTTTCAGCCTGCTCAATCATGTGGAGGGCGGCGCGGTCTTTGGCAGACTGGCCGGGGTTGAAAGACTCTACCTTGCCGTAGACTTTGGCAGGAATCCGGTCTCCGCAGATACGATCAAGGCTAATGAGTGGCGTATGGCCAATGGTGGATAGAACGCTGTCGTGCCGCATAAAATATCTTTAGTATGTTGGGTGCTTACCGCCTAAAAATGTGTTAAGACAAAAATTAGACGCGCCCTAAAGTACAAACGTCGCCACAAATATCCCGGTTTGCGCTATTTTACCGCGACAAACGAGTGGATTAGGTTAGAGGTTGCATGTTCAACTAGTCTCTAAAACCCAAAACACACATCCGTGGTAGTTCCGTCGTTGCTGCAAAAGTAACTATTTTCAACAAGCTCCTTCTTTTTTTCCTCCGAACATCTCCTCACGCAAATGGCCAAATTCCCCGTCTCTCTCAAAGCCCGCCTCATTCTACAGAACCACGGCCGGTTGTTGCTGCTAAAACAAACCAAGCCCAACGGTGGTAATTACTCCCTCGTAGGCGGCACCATCGAACGCAAGGAATACGCCGCCCGCACCCTCATCCGTGAGAGCTGGGAAGAAGCGGGCATTAAACTGGAAAAGAGTGACCTGGAGCTCGTCCATGTCCTCCACAAACGCTCCAGCAAAGAACACCGCATCGTGCTTTACTTCCGGGCTTACCACTACAAAGGTTCCCCCGAAAGCAAGGAGTTAGAAAAATTCGAAAACGTAGAATGGTGGCCGCTGAAGGAACTCCCCAAAAACCTCACCTCCACCGTCCGGCACGTGCTGAAAGCTTACAATGCAGGGCAGCTGTATTCGGATATGGAGAAGAAATAGTGGTGTAGTACGGTAGCTTGGCAGTAATTTAGTCGCTACCGCACTGTCACATCTCCAACAGGCGGTAGCGACTATATTACTACTGTACTACAATACTATAACAAAGCCGCGCCAAACACCCCCGCCGAATCCCCCAACTTAGGTTTCAGGAAAACGGTATCCATCCGGGGGTTGAAGAGGTGGTTGACTACTTGCGGAACGGCCTTGGTGTACAGCTCGTCAATGTTTCCGAGCCCTCCACCGAGGACGATCACATCCGGGTCGATGACATTGATGATGGTACTGATGCCCTTAGCGAAGAAGTGAAACCAGCGCTCCATCGCCGCCGTGGCTTCGGGGTCGTTGCCCGCGCGGTAGCGCGGCATAATTTCCTTCACCGTCAGGCTACGGCCCGAAATACCGGCGTAGTACTTCTCAATAGACGGCCCTGCCAGCAAGCGCTCGGCGCAACCAACGCGGCCGCAATAGCAGTAGCCGCCCGAATTGTCGAGAAACATATGGCCCCATTCGCCACCGATGCCCTGGGCTCCGCCGATGATTTGGCCGTTTACCACCAAACCACCGCCGGTACCGGTACCAAGAATTACCCCGAAGACCACCTTTGCGTCCGCCCGTTGCTCGGGCACGCAGCCCATCAGGGTTTCGGCCACCGCGAAGCAGTTCGCATCGTTGGCCAGGGTGAGAGGAACGCCGATGGCCGCTTCCAGGTCTTTGCCCAGTGGCTGCCCGTTCAGTACCGTTGTGTTCGAGTTTTTCATCAGCCCCGTTGGCGGGTCGATGGTACCGGGAGTTCCGATGCCGATTTTTTCAGGCGTTAGGCCCGTGGCTTCCTTCATTTCCTCCACCAGCAATGCGATGCGGTTTACGATGTGGCCGTAGCCGTGTTCCCGCTCGGTTGCTATGCGGCGGCGGTCGATTACTTCGCCTGCGGAATCCAGGATTACGCCTTCTATTTTTGTGCCGCCAAGGTCTATTCCCCAGTTCATTGTTCGGTGGTTTTGTGGTTTTGTGGTTTTGTGGGGGGTGGTAAGGTAGCGTTGTTTTGGGCGCATACGCAGGTGCAGTGAAAAGTTTTTTAAACCCCTCTCCCCTTGAGAGATGAGGACAAAATAAACCCAAGATTCCCATTCCTGAAATAAACTGGTTTAACGAGAAAAATTTGTGTTAATCCGTGAAATCCGCCAAAATCCGCGATTCATTTTCCCTTGCCCTGCCACAAGACCACCACGGTATAAAACAAGATTTTAAAATCCAGCCCCAAAGACCGGTTCTCGATGTAGAGAATATCAAACTTGAGCCGCTGTATCATCTCGTCTACGTTGCTGGCGTAGCCATACTTCACCTGCCCCCAGCTGGTGATGCCGGGGCGTACCTTCAGCAGGTGGCGGTAGTGCGGCGCGCGGGCGCTGATGAGATCGATGTAGTACTGGCGCTCGGGGCGTGGCCCTACCAAAGACATATCCCCGCGCAGCACGTTCCAAAACTGCGGAAACTCATCCAGCCGCCACTTGCGCATCACACCGCCCCAGGGGGTGCAGCGGTTGTCCGTATCGCTGCTGAGTTGGGGGCCAGCAGCTTCCGCATCAGTGTACATACTCCGGAATTTGATGATGTTGAACGGTACGCCGTTCAGCCCGATCCGCTCCTGCTGGTAAAAGATCGGCCCTTTGCTCGATAACCGGACCCGCACGGCGATGTAGACCAACAGCGGGCTCAGCAGCAGCAGCAGCACCACCGAAACCCCCAGGTCCATCAGTCGCTTCACGACGCGCTGCCAGCGTGGCATCATGTTCTGCTGAATTTCAATCAAGACCGCCCCGAAGATGTGGTTCATCTTCACCGAGCCGAGCATGATGTCGTACATATCGGGGATGATCTTTATCAGCAGCCCGTCTTCGTAATCAAACAGCACGTTCATCAGTTCACGGAGGCGGTTGTGCTGGCTCGTCTCGATGGCAATAATTACTTCCTCAATGTTGTGCTCTTCAATGACCGCTGAGAGCTTACGCAAATTACCCAACAATGGCAGCTCTTCCGCCAGCAAGGAAGGAGCCTTCCGCCGGGAATCCACAAAGCCAACGAAGCGGTACCCCAAGCCTTTGCGTTGCGACCGAATTTCCTGGTACAAACTCAGTGCCGCCTCACTACCACCAATGATGAGTGTATTGAAGCTCACCTCTCCGTTTTTCAACCTCCGGCTGGCCCGCGTCAGCAGCACCATCCTGAACAGGGCGGTAACCGAGAAGTGGAGGCCGATTAGCGTGAGTACGCCTTGATAGTAATCATGGTAATCCGAAGCCTTATCGTCCAGCAAAACCGTAAAGAATAAGATGATTACGCCCACCACCGTAATAAACAGCGTATGCGCCAGCGTCCGCAAACGACTGAGCCGGTAGATGTCCCGGTACTGATCGAAGAGCGCGTAGCCAAACACCCAACCCAATGAGATCAGGAAACTCCCGAGGAAATAATTAACGTCTCCCGTCAGGTTCTCAATCGTAACGATCTGCCCCTCCTTTCCACTGCGGATGAGGAAGAAGACCGTCCAGGCCAGCCAGCCAGCGAGGAAGTCGGCCGCTACGTACACACGTCGGTCACGCTGGCGGCGAACTGCCGTATCCGGCCTAAGGCCTTTGGGGGATGTACCGATTAGAGGACTCAAACCTTAAAAATGAATGAGTTTAATGTTATCAAAGTAAACGTCGCCCTCCGTTACGCCAGGCGGGAGGATAGTGACCAGGTTAATTTTTACCGGATCCAGGCGCAGATCAACGATGATATCCGTGATGTTGAAGTAGATTTTGGTCCAGTCTCCCCGCGGGCGAAAGCCGGGGTCAAAGAGACTCTCCGTATTCAGGCCAGCATCCCCACTCACACCGATCTGTCCTTCGGCGGCGCTGAGGAAGTCCATCTCCAGCCATACGTAGCGCCGCGTTTCGGTGAGGCCAAAAAACTGTTCTGTGGAGGCTACTTCAAAGACGGGGTCATCAGCGGTAAGGCTGATCTTACCACTGAAATCTCCACTGCGGACAAGCTGTTGCGTCGGCACCAAGTCTGCGGACCCGTTCCGTACGTCGGTGAACGCACGGGTCGCGCCATCCTCAAAGGTTTCAAAGATGGAGAAGCGAGCCTCCGGTCGGTACGTGATCGGTAGTGTGCCCACGTCGGTAGTTTCTCCGGCAGCGAGGTCCAGGGTAAGGTTTACCGGCGTGTAGAAGTCGTACGGCTCGGGGGCAGCGCTAACGCCGTTTTGCCGGACTCCCGGCTCAAAGCGCATTTGCGTACTCCCCGCCCTCGGCACCGGAATGCGGGCGGGCAGGCCAAATACTCCGAGAAATTCCGCATCTGCGAAGACCCATACATCGGGAATATCCGATGTTGGCTCTCCCTGGTTGGGCGTCGAGAGTTCAAAGGCGGTTATGGTTACGAAGGCAGGGACCAGGTCGGTGTCTGCCGGGCAGCCGGTTAGGGTTAAGCACAGGGCAAGGAGAAAGAACAGTCTGGTTAGGGGCGGAAATATGCGACGTGCGATATGCGATTCCTGATATTGGATTGCTGATGTTGGAGGCCTAGATGCTCGCTTCGCTCGTAACCTCCCCCCCAGCCCCTCTCCGCCGGCAAGGAGAGTTATTACCGCTCCGACGCGGCCTTCGTTGGATGGAGTTTCAGGGGTATGCTTTTTCGTAATTCTGCTCATAAATACAACCTCAATTATAAACTAAGATACGCCTAACGCTTAAACCGTTGGCTCGGGCAAACGCTGCTGGTTCGCCTCCACAGCGGCGGTGATGCGGTGCGCAAGGTCTAACGCCCGGTAACCGTCTTCGATGGTGACGGCGGTCGGTTTTCCCTGCGTTATGCTGTCCGCAAGACTTTCCAGCTCCAGTTGGATCGCGTTGACCGGCCCGCTGTCGGGTTGGTCTACGTGGATGATGCGCGGGCCTTTGGGCGTCTCCAGCGGAAACTGCTGCCCCTCTTCGGGCAACTGAGCATCCATTTCAAAAAGGCGGACGATCTCAGATTTCTTCTCCAGCAGGTCAAGACTGATGTAGGCATCGGGCTGGAAGAGGCGGACCTTGCGCATATTCTTCAGGCTGATGCGGGAGGCCGTGAGGTTGGCCACCGCGCCGCCTTTGAATTCAATGCGGGCGTTCACAATGTCGGGTGTATCGGAAACGACGGCTACGCCGCTGGCGCGCACCTCCGCCACTTCGTCGCCGGCCAGTTTCAGGATGATGTCTAGGTCATGGATCATGAGGTCCAGCACCACGCTCACGTCTACGCCCCGCGGATTGAACATCGCCAGGCGGTGGGCTTCGATGAAGTAGGGCTTCACCTTCAGGTCGCCGAGGGCGAGCAGGGCGGGGTTGAAGCGCTCTACGTGGCCCACCTGCACCAGCTTACCGGCCTTACGGCTCAGTTCGATCAGTTCTTTGGCTTCTTCCAGCGTGCGGGTGAGGGGTTTTTCGACGAATACGTGGCAGCCGCCCTGGAGGGCCAGCTTCACCATCGCGTGATGGGTGGGCGTCGGGGTAACCACGTCAATCACCTCGCTGGCGGCAATCAGGGCCTCCGGGCTGTCGTAGGCTTTGAGGTGAAATTCTTCGGCTACGTGGCGGGCCGTATCGGGGTCCGCATCGTAAAAGCCGATCAGGTCGTACCGCGCTTTCGCCAGGCGAATGCACTTGAGGTGAATCTTACCGAGATGGCCGGTGCCGAGTAGTCCGATTTTTAACATAAGGGCAAAGGTAGTGGGATAGATTGATAATGGGATAGATTTATAGGCTCCGCCAATACCATTTATGG
>CAYWMW010000053.1:0-9018 GCA_964458975.1 uncultured Lewinella sp.
ACCCCTAAGCCCCTCCGGCAAGGCGCATATTTAGGCGAAGAACAACAGTAAAACTGCCACCCCAAGCAGGAGGAGCAACAGCATTAACCCGCCAAGCACGATGCCCGTAATGGCCAAGCCCCTACCCTTACGGTATCCTTCTTCTCGTTTTATCCGGCCAAGACCGACAATACCCAATACCAGGGCCGCAATGCTGAACAGGATTCCGATACCGAACACGAAGGTGAGCGGGATACCAATAATGCCAAAAATCAACGCCAGTAGGGAAGGCGTATCGGTAACCGTACCATCGCCGGGTCCGTTTTTGGCACGCTTCCGGGCCTGTTTTTTGGCTTTTTTCCGGGCGATGCTGAGGGCAATCCGCTCGGTGAATTTAAGCTTTCGGCCGAGTTTAGTCTCCACCGCTTCGCGACTAAGGTCTGCGGGGGTGAACGTACTGGACGGAGTCGCAGCAGCCTCGGCCACCGGAGCGGCAAGCGCAGCACTTAACGGCTGAACAGAAAGGAAAACCAGGGTGAGCATCAAGAAGAGAAAGCGCATAGGGTTATTTTTGTAGAGGGTAATAGTCCGTTAGAGCGGAAAGATAACCCAAAGTGGAATATTATGGTACAAACGGATCATTAAATCAAGCAAGCACCACCACCAAAAACCCTAACTTGCGTCCCGGAAAAGCTCCCAGCCATGCGTCTTCTATTTTTTTTATTGCTGTCATTCTCCTATGCGGCACAAGCACAGGGCCAACCGTCTTTATTTGACGTCCTACACGCTAACGAAGCTAGCGCAGCCTTTAAGATCGAAACCAATTGGAGCAGACTGGTCCGCAAAAAGAGGGACAAAAGCTACCAGCCCGCTACGGTAACGGTCTCCGTTCGGGATACCACCCTGGTCTTTGCGGGCAAGCTCCGCAGCCGGGGCAACGTTCGGCTGGAGGTTTGCCACAACCCATCCTTAAAATTAAAACTTGAAAAAGCAGACCTACTCGCCGCCGGCTTCAGCGACCTGAACGAGTTCAAGTTCGTGCTACAGTGTACCAACACCCTCCTGGGCGAAAGCTACCTGAACCGGGAAAAGGTGGTGTATGACCTCCACGCTGTTTACAGCAGTTACAGCCACCGCACCCTCCCCGCCAGCCTGGACCTGGGCAAGGAGAAACCCACACAAGCGTTCATGATTGAGCACGAGGAGCAAATTGCCGCCCGGTTTAACGCGAGGGTCCTGGAAACCAAAAAGCTGAGTACCCGAGGGCTTCAGCGCGATGCCTACGTTAATATGTGCCTGTTCAACTACCTGATCCTGAATACAGACTGGCACGTGTTTAACCTTCACAACCTCAAGTTCATCAACCCGACTGAATCGCTGGACCTGATTCCCGTACCCTATGATTTCGATTATTCAGGATTCGTCGGTGCGCACTACGCCGTTCCACACAGTAAGCTCGATATCAGCTCTATCTACGAACCAAAATGGCTGGGTAAACACGTTACGCCCACAGAAATAAAAACCGGGGCGAAGCACTATCTGGAACAACGGGCAGCGGCAGAACAGCTAATCCAGCAGCACCCGGATCTGAGTACAAAAGACCGCAAGCGCCTCCTGAAACGCCTCAACGTATTCTACAAGATTTTGGAGGATGAAAAGCGGTTACTGCGGTTGGTGGAGGCAGATTGATGGTGCTCCGTTTTGGCGCATTTTGCGGCATTTTGTGGTGCGGTGGGCGGAGGTTTTTTGTGTTCTTCGTTTTCTCTTTGCTCTCTGTGATGGGCGTGATGGGCGTGATGGGCGTGATGGGCGCGATGGGCGCGATGGGCGCGATGGGCGCGATGGGCTGATCTCAGCCTTCGGCTTCGCTCAACCCATCGCTAAAAGACGTACCCTTTCAGGGCACTTAGGGGGGCGTTCTTTGTGCTCTATGTGTTCTTTGTGTTCTTTGTATTTTCTGCGACTTATAGGGTTTCCCCATTCTCTCCATCCCCACTATGATCACCCTGAGCAGTATCTTACATTTTTGACTTAGCGCAATCCCATAAAACAACCGATGCACCTGTTCAGACTATTACTGACACTCCTTGCCGTTCAACCAGCCCCGGCCCCAACTGAGTTGAGGATGCCCGCGCCGTTAGTCGATAATACAAGTTTTCAGTTCAGTTTCGCACAGATCGCCGCAGCCCCCTCAAACTTCCCCTTCCTGGAAGACCTCACCTGCCGCGAAGACTGCCCCGAAGAAGAAGAAGAAGAAGAAGAAGAAGAGGAAAACGAAGACTGCCCCCGCCCCTTCGTGCGCACCTACGGCTCTACCGGTTTCGACCCTGGCCAGGACGCTTATGAGATCAACCTTCACGTAGAAAACGGGGCGAATATTGTTATTGCTGGCCGCACAGAGCTGGGAGTACCGTTCATAGCCGTCTTGGGGCCGGACGGAGAGGTAATCGGCACAAAATCCATTACTATAGATCAAGCCGGAGGTTTTCTGGATATGCTGATCGACGAAGACGGAATGCTCTGCGGTGTTGGCACCGCCGGAGCAGCTGCTAACGGAGGCTTGAGTACCTACGCCTTCCGGATAGACCCCAGTACCATGAATGTGCTATGGATAAAGAACCACCGCCGTCAGGGCCGGTCTTTCGTGCTCAGCGAACTACACCATACGCCGGGAGATGATTTTCTCCGGGCGGCGGGCTACCGCGAAGACGATCCCCTCTCTGCGGTAAGCAACGGGTTAGTGGCTCGAATTGACCTTGCTTCGGGAGATATTCTTTCGCCGCCAACTACGTATTCCGACCTTGGAGAAACTAGTTTCCGCGCTTTTGACAAACACCCCGGTAGCAATACTTACTACGCCCTGGCTAACATTCAACAATCCGCAGCCGGAACACCACAACTTGCCCGTTTGAATGCTGGTGGTTCGGTCATCTTTAACAAACAGTACGATGCTCCTGAAATCGGACAGGCCGTTGATATGGCGGTTACGGACAGTACGGTAACCATACTATGCGAGCTTAACGGTAACGATGGATTCGTTCTCATTCAATCTGATACCGACGGGAACTGGCTGTGGCAAAAGAATTACTCCCAGGAATACAGTTTCAGTAATATAACGGCGGTCGATGACGGGTTTATCGTTCTAGCCAAAGGCGGCTTTCAACGGGTAGGCCTGGTCAAAATAGACGAAGGAGGAGAAGTAGACTGGACCAGGACGGTCCGAGGGCCAGTTACTCCCTTAACCTTTTTAAACCTTAACGGCCACGTGACATCATCGGAAGAGCACATCATCTTGTCTACAATAGGTATTTTACCAGGCGTTTTAATTGTCAAAGCCGATCTATCCGGCAATTTCACTTCTGGTTGCTCTTTCGATTCCCAACCGGTGGAAACTACGTATTCTGAATCAACGACCATCACCGCCGACGTACCGTTACAGCGGGGGCAAACAACCTTCTTCACCGAAGACCTCGATTTCGGAGAAATCGATTTAGAACTAAAAGATATCTGCACAGGAGACTGCCCCGAACCAGAAGAAATTTGCGACAACGGCCTCGATGACGACGACGACGGATTAGTGGATTGTGATGACCCTGATTTGATGAACAATTGTTGCTGCCTGGATGCCCCAGAACTCAACTTCGAAGTCGAAGTGCCGGGCTGTGAAAACCCATCAGCGTTCCTTATTTCTGACGAAAACTGGGCCCGGATCATTTACTCCGGCCCAACATCCGGTACGGTAGATGGCTTTGAGCCGGGAAGAGGCGTCAGCATCCCTCTCAGAGAACCGGGAACTTACTTTTTTGAGGTGGTAGACTCCTGCGGGCGGTCTGGATTCGACACAACGCTTTACTTCATTCCTTTCCTTCCCGACCTGGACTTAGGCCCAGACACCGTTGTTTGCCAAAACACCACCATCCCCCTGCGGGCCCAAGCCGGTTTTTACATGTACGAATGGGTAGATGGCTCCACCGAGGAGACCTTTACCGCTTTCGGCGAGGGCGACTTTTGGGTTAGGGTGCTGGACTCTTGCGGGCGCACGTTTACCGATACAGTAACCATGACGGTAGACCCCGGCACCAACATTGACTTAGGCGAAGACTTAACCATCTGCCCCGGAGACACCCTAAGTTTCAGCGTGGAAGGCTTCACCAACATCCAGTGGAGCCAGAGCAGTTTTATCGACTGTTTTGACTGCCCGGAAGTGCGCTTTGCACCGACGACGGACACCCTGCTGTTGGTCTCGGCTATGGAAAGCGAGGGCTGTTTTAGTTCGGATAGCTTACGGGTGCGGATCAAGTCGCTCGTTGGGCTGCGCGACACAGCTTTTCTTTGTCCGGGAGACTCCGTTTCCTTTGGCGGTCAGACCATTATGGTTGCGGGCCAGTACTACGACGTGACCGACGAGAGCCGGTGCCCGGTGGTCGATACGCTGGATGTGATTGGCCTGCGGGATACGCTTATTTTGACGGAGGCATCCGTCTGTTCGGGCGACTCGGTGTTGGTCTTCGGAGCCTTTGAGCAGGTGGCGGGCACCTACACCAATTTGGGCACCCGCGCCAATGGTTGCGACAGCACCAATCAGCTTATCCTTACGGTGCTTGAGCCGGTCATCACTTCGGAAACGATCAGTATTTGCGCGGGAGATTCGGCGCTGGTCTTCGGCGTTTTTGAGCGTGTGGCGGACCTTTACGCCAGGACTGAACCGGGTAGTAATAGCTGTGACAGTACCCACCAAATCGTGCTGGAAGTGAACGATATTTCCGCAACTGCCTTACAAATCAGGCCAGATTGTGAGGGCGCGGCCGCAGGTGCCGGGGAGGTTCTCGTGCAGAGCAATGGCCGCCCGGTCAGCATCCGCTGGAGCAACGGCACCGCTACCGCCCTGAACGAAAACCTCGCGGCGGGTACTTACTCCGTCACGGTGACCACCGATGATGGCTGCTCCGCCGAGACTTCCCTGACCATTACCGATGCCCCGACCCTCAACCTTACACCTGCGGCCGCGCCCGAAACCTGCCCCGGTGAAAACGACGGTTCCATCACCATCCCTGATCCTCCCTCCGGCATCGCTTACCGCCTCAACGACGGGCCACCCCAAACGGAATCCTTCTTCGACGGCCTCGCCCCCGGCCCCTACCAACTCACCGCTCAAGACTCCTTCGGCTGCCCCCAAACCTACGATCTTGCCGTGTTGGCAGCCGATAGTTTGCTCTTTGAACTTCCCCCGGACGAAACAATAGGCCTCGGCGATTCCGTCCTCATTGCCCCTACCCTACTCACGCCAGCAACCGCCACCATCAACTGGCTCACGGACAACGGTTTCGGCTGCCCCAACTGCCCCAACCTCGCCCTCCGCCCCGAAGAAACCGTCGTGGTCACCGCCATCGCCACCGATTTAAACGGTTGCAGCGAAACCCGCACAGTACGCATCATCGTAGATAAAAACGAGCTCTTCTACCTTCCCAACGCCTTCAGCCCCAACGGCGACGGCGTGAACGATGTCTTCCGTTTATACCCCGGCCCAGCCGTGGCAAGCATCCTTTCTTTCGCCGTCTACGACCGCTGGGGCGGGCAGGTTTTCCTGCGCGAAAACCTCAACCCCGAAGATGCGCTCGGGCACTGGGACGGGCGGCGGATAAACGGGCAAGACCCTTCCATTGGCGTTTACATTTACACTGTAGAAGTCCGACTTTTTGACGGACAGGTGATCACGCGGGCGGGAGAGGTTTTGTTGATGCGGTAGCAGGCTTGAGCGCTCCTCAAACCTCACACCGAACCATCTTCAAAACCCCATAATCATACTTCCCACCAAAGTGCTTATGGTAATCACTCAACGAAAGCTCCGGGTGCGCCTGCATGTAGGGCAAGACGGCATCCACCACCTCTTTGTCCACCACTTCGCTGAGGGCTAATTTTCCTTCCTTGACCCAGTGCGTGAGGTGGGTAATGATGGTGCTGGGCACGAGGTCTCGCAGTTTGGCGATCTCTTCGGTGGTTTTCCCCTCCCGGAAAAGATCAAGGCTCACCTGGCGGGTATCGGCCTTGACGACGGAGAAAAGATCCGTCTCCGCCTCGTCCCGGTTTTCCAGGTATTCGCGGACGATCTCGATGATAGAAGCGCCGAACTCCTCGTAGCGTTTCGCGCCGATGCCGTTGATGCGGAGCATTGACTTTTTCTCCGTCGGCAGCAGCGCGGCAATTTCCAGCAGGGTACGGTTGTGGGCGATCGTGTAGGGCGGTACTTCCCGCTCCGCACTGAGGGCGTTTCGCCATTCCGAGAGGCGCAGGTAGAGTTGCGGATGGGCGAGGTCTTTGGGCAGAATGACCTTTTTCTTCTCCGCCTTAGTGGTCTTTTTCTGGTCTTTCTCGAAGTCAATCTCCGCGTTAGCGCGGGCGGTGAGGTAGGCTTTGGGGTCAAAACCGTTTTCCAGCGTCGTGAAGCCCTTGAGCTTTTTGAATAACTGACGGATGAGCTCGTGGGAGCGCTCGTCCACCTGCATTTTCACCGATTTATTGTCCGTCATAACGCCGAACATGGCCATAGCGGGCAGGAACTCTTCGGCGAGGTATTTGGTGAAGTAGGCTCCGGCTTTTTTCAGGCGAGCGGTTAATTCCTGGTGCTGGCTGGGCAGTTCTTCCGCTTTACCGTAGTTATCGATATGGCCGATGAAGCCGTGGCCGACCTTGACGGCCTTGGCTTGCAGGTCTTCCTTCATCTTCCAGAACTCGCTGTGGGCATCGCCCTGGATGGCGCGCTCGTGTTCGAAGAGGGCGCGGTGGAGTTGGTTGGCGGCGTACGCTGCGTCCTTGAAAGTAAAGAGTTCTTTCAGGCAACGGATCTCGAACCGGCGGCGGTCTGCCCGGAGGGTTTCCTTCGTCGGCTGGTGCTTTTCGGCATGGGCGGAGTAGCTGCTCACGATGGCGTCGGTCTTCACCGAAGCATCCCCGATGCGGGTGCGGAGAACGATGCCCTCGAAGGTGCGGCAGCGGGATAGCGCGACGTACACCTGCCCGTGAGCGAAGGCTGCGCCAGCATCGATGACCACCTTATCGAAGGTCAGGCCCTGGCTTTTATGGATGGTGATGGCCCAGGCCAGCCGTAGTGGGTGTTGCTCGTAAGTACCGA
Source organism: uncultured Lewinella sp. (assembly GCA_964458975.1). Taxonomy (GTDB): domain Bacteria; phylum Bacteroidota; class Bacteroidia; order Chitinophagales; family Saprospiraceae; genus Neolewinella. The sequence goes on from CAYWMW010000053.1 coordinate 7,109, forward strand.
CCACGTCTTCCTCCACCTCCTTGTCTTTGTTCAGGCTGTATTTGCGGTTTTCCCACTTCACGGGCTCAACGACGATAGCCCCACTCCCCGGGCAACGAACAGTGATCTCATCTCCGTTGATGGCCGTAATCTTACCGATTTTACCGTTGAAGTACTCCCGCACTTCGCCGGTATCGTTCTTATTGAACATCACTTGCGCGCCGACCTTGAAGGTCAACTCCTCTTCGTTGGGGAACATGGACTGCGGGAAGTCGCCCTCCACCTCAGCCTTGAATTTCCGGGGCTTCGCGTCCAGTGCCTTCAGCTTTTCCTGGTTGATGGAGCGGGCCGTATTGTTGTGGCTGGAGAGGGTGATGTAGCCTTCCTCTTCGTCGGGCGCGAAGTCTTTTACGTAGCGGCTGTTGAGTTGATCCAGGACTTCCTGGTCCATCGTATTGTTCCGCACTTTATTGAGCAAACCGATGAACGTCTCGTCTTGCTGGCGGTAGATGTGCTTCAATTGGATCACCTGGGCGCGGGCCTTGCGCAGGGCCAGGCTGGCGAAAAAGTAGCTCGTTTTGTAGACTTCCCGCATTGCGCGCCAGTCTTCGTCTTTCACGACGGGTGGCAGCTGGTGGAGGTCTCCGATCATGAGCAGTTGCAGACCGCCGAAGGGTTCTTCGTTGCGGCGGACGTAGCGCAGGACGGCGTCGATCGCGTCCAGCATATCAGCGCGGACCATGCTTATTTCGTCGATGATCAGAAGGTCGAGCCCCTGGATCAAGTCGCGCTTTTTGGCGCTGAAGCGGCGGGTTCTCACCTCCGTTTTCATCCGTTCGGGCATCAGCGTACCGAAGGGCAGCTGGAAGAGGCTGTGGATGGTAACGCCCTTGGCGTTGATGGCGGCTACGCCGGTAGGGGCAACTACGGCCATCCGCTTCGGAATCTCGGCGCGTACCCGGTGCAGGAAGGTTGTTTTCCCCGTGCCCGCCTTGCCCGTCAGGAAGAGGTGGCAGTTGGTTTGGGCTACGTAGTTGTAGGCTAGTTCCAGTTCGGGGTTGGTGGTCATAGTAATTTAGTAGTGTAGTCGGGTAGTAATGTGGTAGCTACCGCAGGTTTCATTCGCGGCGCTGTGCTTGCTCATCTTGAGCGAACGGGCATAGTGGCAGGAGGGGTTGGCACGGTAGTCATCTTTATGATTCACCAAAATTACAACTTATTTATGGGCGCGGGCGCGGGTGCAAAGAAAGGTTTTTCAGGGCTCATTCTTCAACTTTTGGGTTGAGGATTTCATAGCTGCCTGACCTGGGAACATTAACCTCCCCCTGCACCAGCGGCCGCGCCCCTATATTCGCCATCATGAAAGTACACGTCTACTACATCGGTAAAACCTCCGAAGCTTACCTGCGCGAAGGCGAGGCCATCTACGCCAAACGCCTGAAGCACTACCTCCCCGTCACCTTCGAAGTCTTGCCCGACGTGAAGGGCGCCGGGAAATTGAAGCCGGACCAGCTGAAAGAAAAAGAGGGCGAAATAGTGCTCAGCCGCCTACAAAATGCCGATGGCCTCATCTTATTAGACGAAGGCGGAAAACAATTCGGAAGCGTTGACTTCGCGTACTGGCTAGACAAGCAACTACAACGCCCCTACCGCCGGCTGGTGTTCCTGGTGGGTGGTGCTTTTGGTTTCTCTCCAGCCATTTATGAGCGCGCCAACGGGAAACTCTCCCTGAGCAAAATGACCTTCAGCCATCAAATGATTCGCCTGTTTTTCGCGGAGCAGTTGTACCGGGGAATGACCATCCTGCGGGGAGAAAAATACCACAACGAATGAGGGGTACATTCCCGTATTCTTGTTGGGGCGGGGGGGGGGGGGGGGGGGGGGGCGGGGGGGCGGGCGGGGGGGGCGCCCGCCCCGCAGGGCGGGGTGGG
>CAYWMW010000053.1:9028-16168 GCA_964458975.1 uncultured Lewinella sp.
GACTTGAGGAGGCGCGCGCCTCCTCAAGTCACCGCCCCAACAAGAATACGGGGATTGAACAAAGAACGTCCATCCTCCGTATCTTTGCGCTGCTTCCTTATACTTAAAGTTCTCCCGTAACATGAAATTTTTTCTTACCGGACTAATGCTTCTGAGCCTGACGACCATTTTTGCTCAAAATACTTATCACCGAATTATTCAACTAAACAATGGGCAAAAGTGGCTTCGCAGTGCCGCAGCCCAGGTCGCAGCGCCGGGCACCAGCTTATTTCTTTACGGCCACGGAGGGGCAACAATTGGAACCTCAGGTGCTTCCACTGGTGTAGTGACCAATCTTAACGGTGCCGGGCATTACGACCTTAACCGCGTTGAGCGCGTTAGCGGAGATACGCTTTTCCTTGCCCTTCCAGTTATGCACAGTTACAATTCGTTGCACAGTCAGCTTGTTATGTTTGAGGGTTCGCCTTCGGTGACGGTGACGGGGTCCCAGCGGGTGAGCCGGGCGTTCAACGGCACCCTTGGGGGCATCATCTTCATCGCTGCTGAAGACAAAATAACCCTGGCGGGAGGAGCGTCTCTTGATGCCTCCGGAGCCGGGTTTCGGGGCGGCGCTACCAGCGTAGCGGCTAGTGACTGCAACCGGTTCACCATCGCTAATGGCCTGGCCTATGGCCCCGGAAACTGGCGCGGATCTTCGCGGGGTGAAGGCATTGGCGGCGTTCCGAGTAGCCAACCTTTGGGCCGGGCGCCCGCAGGCAATGGCGGCGGTGGAGGCAACGACCACAACGCTGGCGGCGGTGGCGGCGCAAATACAGCCGGAGGGGGTGTTGGGGCACGCAACATCGTAATGGGCCTGTTCAATAACGCCTGCCGGGGCAACTTCCCGGGCCTCGGTGGCACCGGGCAGGAAGCAGAAGCCGACCGGGTCTACTTCGGTGGCGGTGGTGGCGCTGGCCACGCAAACAATTTCAACAGCTCCGGTGGCGGCAACGGAGGCGGGCTGATCGTACTTTGGGCACCAACCATTGATTTTGGCAACTCTTCCGAAATAATTGCTAACGGTGCAGATGGTAGTATCGCAGACGGAGATGGCGGCGGCGGCGGCGGCGCAGCGGGGTCCGTCTTGCTTACCGCAGACACCCTAATCGGCAGCCCCTCCATAACCTTAGATGGAGGTCAAGGCGGAGACGTAACCAATATAACCGGCGGCGATCGTGCCCGTTGTATAGGCCCTGGTGGCGGAGGAGCCGGCGGCCGCCTCCTTAATACCGCGACCAACCGGAACGCTTATACCCCCGATGTATCTCTTGCAGGCGGCACCTTCGGAAAGCGACTAGGCTCGACTGGTTGCAGCCCCAACGACGAACCCGCCGGAATCGGAGAAGACGGAACCGAGGAAGATATTTCTATTTTCATCCCTTTCGGAGGTTTCGTCCAAAGCGCCGATACGCTGTGCGGGGGGGAAGTGCTCCGCCTAGTGGATGCTTCCAGTGAAGAAGCCCGGATAGAATGGAGCGTAACGCCCCAGAACGAAGGCCTTCAGGCAACTCAATTGGGGAAAGACTTAAGGGTCACTACCTCCCCCAACACATCCGGAACCTTCAGGGCTATTCAAACCCTGTTCCTGGACAACGAAGAATTTCCAGGTGATACGGCCGTTTTCACCGTAACGCCCTCCCCCACTCTTGACTTTATCGCGGTAGTTTACAACCAGGGAACGGTGTTCCTTTCTATCATGGGAGGAACTGGTTTCGACTTTATTCGGTACGACTTCGGAGACGGTACGGTCATCGATACCATCAGCACCAGCCTGAACCACGCGTACACCGAAGCAGGTGACTTTACGACCTCCGTCACCTTGATCAACGACCGTTGTGGCGATGAGATTTTCCTCGATACTACCTTTGTCGTCTCTGAATTCGCTTCCGTAGATACCGACTTAAAATTCGTTGAAGGCTGTGCCCCTTACACCTTCACCATATCGGACCGGAGCTCCGGCACCTTCAACGACCGGCGGTGGAACTTCCCCGGCGGTAGCCCCGAGGTCTCCAGTCTGGCCAGCCCGACCGTTACCTACACTGAAGCAGGAGAATATGATATTACCCTGACCTTACTCGAAGGTGTCGGCGCAGATACCATCCGTACCATCCCCGTTCGGATATATACCCAGCCAGTTGCCGACGTTAGCTTTACGGTAGATACCGCCAGCGCGGCCTTCATCAACGAAACAAACGTCGGTACAAATTATTTCTGGGAATTCGGAGACGACAGCACCAGTACGCTCGAAGAACCGACCCATACTTACCTCGAAACGGGCACCTACACCGTCAACTACCTGGTAGAAAACGGCCCCTGCCGAGACAGTACAACTTTTGAGGTTACCATTGATGTACTTAGTGACGTTGTGGACCTGGAAGAACTCGGCGTTCGCCTGTTCCCCAACCCCACTTCGGGCCAGCTTACGCTTACCGGCCCCGCCAGAATCTCCGGGGTTTTCGACCTTACCGGGCGCCAGGTGCTTGCCGGAAGCGACCGTAATATGGACCTATCCGGCTTGCCCGCCAGCACCTATATGGTCTCCGTGCTTGCCGCAGACAAGGTGTACTGGGTGCGGATTGTTAAGAGATAGCCAGGGGCATAAATTTATTCCAAGATCCTGAAGGTAGTACGCCGGTTCTCCTGCCGCTGCTCATCCGTACAACGCTCACAGATGCAGATGGCGATGGGGCTTTCTTCGCCATAGCCTTTGGCTTCGAGCCTCGCCCCGTCCACGCCCTGCTCCACAAGATAATCCACGGCAGCCTGCGCCCGCGCCTGAGAAAGCCGCTGGTTATAGCCCGGCGCGCCTACGCAATCGGTGTGTGAGCCAAGTTCAATCCGGATGTCCGGGTTGCGCTTCAGCAGGGCGGTAAGGTTGTTCAGGGTTGGCTGTGCATCGGTACGGATGAAGCTCTCGTCGAAATCGTAGTAGATATTTTTGAGTACGATTTCCTGGTTGCGGAAAATTTTCTCCAGTTCGAGCTCCAACTCGTAGCGTTGCTCGGGTGCATCGGGGTCTTTGGGCAGGTTTCGGCTGGAGAAGCTGCCCTCATCCGCAAGGTATTCCGCGCGCTCGGCGCGGAACTGGTAGTTTTGGTCGTCCACCAAAACGAGGCTTAGCCTTCCTTCATCGTCCGTATTTACCGTCCGGGACTGGTCTCCGATGCTAGCGATGATGGTGGCGTTGGCAACGGGTTTCACCCCAAGAACCCGGCTGCGGTTATTAGTTGGGTCTTCGTAGATTTTCTCTACCACCGTTACGTCCAGTACATTTTTATACACAATCGGGGTTGGGTCGGGCGGCGGCGGCGGTAATACCTTTTTGGTGTAAACGTAAATATCGTCACTACCTTCCCCTCCCGGCCGGGAACTGCTGAAGTAACCGGAGGTCGTCTGGTCCAGGCCGCTACCCTGGCGGCGAACGATGGAGAAAGCGAAATCATCCGCTCCGCTGTTTACCGGCATCCGCAGGTTTTTGGGGGCTGCGTAGCGGCCGTTGTTGGTGGGCCAGGTTCTGAAGATGTCGAGACCGCCCATCCCTTCCAGGCCATCGCTGCTGAAGTAAAGCGTATCGGCATCCACGCTGGGAAACTGCTCGTTGCCCTGGGTATTGATGGCGCGGTTCATCAGGATGGGATCGCCCCAGGTACCGTCTTCCTGGCGGTCGGCAACGTAGATGTCGTAGCCGCCCCAACCGTCTTCGAGCAGGGCACTGAAGAAGAGGCGCTGGCCGTCCGCTGAGAGTGCCGGGTGCATATAATTTGCGCCCGGTTCCACGAAAGAGAGCAGTGTAGCTGTTCCCCAGCCCTGCCCGGCCCGCTCGGAGCGGTAAAGGCCGCAGTAGGCGTCTTCGCGTTTGCCCGGAGAAGAGCAACGGGTGAAAATCATTTCCTTTCCGTCGGCACTAAACGTTGGGGTTCCTTCGTGGTCGGTGGTGTTCAGGCGCTGGTCGAATACTTCTACTGATGTACCGCCTTCGAGGTCGGTAACGAAGAGGTCCGTGAAGCCACGCCCCGTCCAGTTGAAGGTAGCCTCACCGGTGGAAGAGGAACGATCGGAGGTAAAAACGAGGCGCTCCTCGAAGGCTACCGGCGCGTAGTCTGCCTGCCGGCTGTTGAAGCCTGCGGAGCTGACGGTGAACTCGCGTTCCTTGCCTTCGGCTTCTTCCGCCAACCACTTCTGGGCCAACTCTGCACCGCTGATGTCTTTGCGGAATTCGTACTTCGAGCCAATTTCAAAGCCCGCGTCGGTGTAGACCTGAATGGCCTCGTCGTAACGTTGCAGACGTTTCAGGGCCGCAGCTTTTTCGCGCAGGGCGTCGGGGCCGGCGTTGTTGTCGTAGGCCCTTTGGTACCAATCGATGGCGGCTTCGTCGTTGGCCGTTTCCACCATTGCTTTGCCGAGGTTGAGCGCAATTTCCCCTTTGGCTTTACGGGTTTTGGCTTTTTTGTATTCCCTTTGCAGCATGGGCACGGCAACGTCGTATTGCTTTCGATCTACCGCCGTAGCGCCGTCGGTGATCTTGGCGGTGTAGGTGCAGGCCGTCAGGCAGCAAAGCAAAAATAGTAAGGAAGTCAGGCGCATATACAAACAGGCTTTTAAAAAAAACGGCTGGGAAAGGTGATTGTTGCCGCTTCGATGCCGCTAGTATAAGGAATGCATAGTTGGCGACGGTTTTTTTGGGCGCGGGCGCGGGTGCAAGGGGGAGGTAAGGGCACTAATCTTCGACTAGTCGCCTTGGGTTGCAAACGCCACAGGGGAAGCTCCTTTGGCCATTAAGCACAGGCTGTTTAATCTGGCGATCCTGCTCCGCTACGGATTTTCACCACCAAAACGCGCAGCGTTTTCTTCAGAATAGACCCTTTCGCTACGCGGCTACCTCCGGTGGTCCCGCCGAGCCAGAAGCGAGGCTTGTTGGAGAAAGGGGTTTGGGAGAGGTTACTACGGACTGAACGCGACAGGTTAGACAGCCTACTATTAACCGTTTACCAGGTAACTTTAGGAAAGTATTACCCGCTCGGCGGGCGAGCCAAGCTAGCGCAAGGCTCGGCCGACGAGCTAGCGTTCAATCACATAGATGACCGAACTCCCCCGCTCCGCATCTGCGGTACTGGAAACGAAGGAGCCCAGCCCTTTAAGCCCGCCAGCAATCAACCCACCGCCAGACTTATACTTCTGGCTCATGATGGAGACGTAGAAAGGATCGAGCGGCATGTGGTGGGTTTCCACGACCCGGAAGCCCGTTTGCTCCATCATCCTTCGCATGGTGGCGGGGCTGAAGTGCCAGAGGTGGCGGGGTACGTCGTAAGCAGCCCAGTCGGAGCCGTAAGCTTCCGCATCTTTGCTTTTGTGGTTCGGAACGGCCACCACCAGTTTGCCCTTTTCGGTGAGCAGCTCCCGGAAGCGACTCAGGTAACGCTGCGGATCGTAGAGGTGCTCCAGCACGTGCCAGAGGCTGATGACATCAAAAGATTCGGGTTGCAACTCGTTAAAGAGTGCCTCCGGAGCACGAACCATGATGCCAAACTTCTCGGCTCCGTATTTCCGGGCTTCGGGGTCGATCTCGATGCCTTCGGCGGCGTAGCCCTTGCGGTTCATGAAGTCGGTGAAGTAGCCGGTACCGGTGCCGTAATCCAGCAAACGCTTGCCCGGAGCGACCCGGTTGACGAGCTGAAACTTCTGGCCCAGCATGAAGTCCCGCGCTTTATGGTAGAGTTTATTCACCAGGCCTTCCTGGTTGTCCGAGTGGCTGATGTACTCTTCGCCCTTATAGTAGGGGCCGGCGTTCTCCGGCGAGGGCGGATCCTGGGTGAAGAGAAAATCACAACCGGCGCAGCGCCACAGTGCGAAGGTCTCGCCCGTGATGCTGTGGTCTTTCACTTTACGTTCTTCGGCGATGGCTTGGGATTGGCAGAGGGGGCAGACTTCGTGGTGAATGGTGGACACTTGGAGGCTTTGGTTATTGAGACGGCGTAAGGTAGGGAATTTGGTGTAGGGTCCTTGCGGGATTAAATTCCGAGTACAGTTCCCTCTTCAAATTCGTTGCCGAGCAGGAAGGTCTTTACGTCCATCCGCCGGCGGCCGGCGGCCTGGAGATCGAGTACGTGCAGGTAGCCATCGGTACAGGCTACGCGCAGGCTTTCTTTGCCGTCGGAGACCACCGTTCCCGGTGCTTTGTTATGGGACGCGATCTCCGCCTTCCCCCGGATGATTTTGAGGGTGTCGCCCCGGAGGGTAGTCCAGGCAGCGGGCCAGGGGCTGAGGCCGCGCACGAAGTCGTGAACGGTTTGGACGGGCTGGCTCCAGTTGATCCGGCAGGTATCCCGATGGATTTTGGGGGCGGAGGTTGCGGCACTACTGTCTTGCTCCTGGAGTTCGTACTTACCGGACTGGATCAGCTGAACGGTTTGCAGCACCAGTTCTGCGCCTTCGAGCATCATGCGGTCGTGGACGTCGCCCGCCGTATCGTTTGGGCCGATGGGGATGCGGTGGCGGAGGAGGACGTCTCCGGTATCAATCTCGTGCTTCAGGAAGAAGGTGGTACAGCCGGTTTCCCGTTCACCACGGATAACGGCCCAATTGATCGGCGCTGCCCCCCGGTATTTTGGTAGCAGGGAGCCGTGGAGGTTGAAGGTTCCCAGCGGCGGCATGTCCCAGACTACTGTTGGCAGCATCCGAAAGGCGACGATGATCTGGAGGTCAGCTTTCAGGGCCCGCAGCTCGGTCAGGAAGTCTTCGTTACGGAATTTTGCTGGCTGGAGAACGGGGATGCCGTGCTTTACCGCACACTTTTTTACCGCAGATTCCAGCAGTTTTTTACCGCCTCTACCGCCCATTTTGTCGGTAGCCGTAACTACCCCGACAACCGGGTAGCCAGCGGCGATGAGGATTTCCAGACTGGGCACGGCGAAATCGGGCGTGCCCATGAAGACGATGCGGGGTTTTTCCATGGGGGCGAAGGTAGAGAACTGTGTGGGTTTTGTTTGCTAAACTATCACACTAATGTATTCGATCTAGCTTGGGCTAATAGACCAGGATATTTGAATTCGGCCAGACCAGTAGACCAGGGTGTTCGAACTGTCCTCCCACCCAAAAGCCAAA
>CAYWMW010000053.1:16268-20240 GCA_964458975.1 uncultured Lewinella sp.
TCGGCCAGACCAGTAGACCAGGGTGTTCGAACTGTCCTCCCACCCAAAAGCCAAAGAACGCACTCCCGAAAACCTCCCTCTGCATCCTGCGGCCGCGCAAAAAAATATCACAAACACCCCGTACATTTACCAGTATGCAAGCAATCGAATTTGACTGGAAGAACGACAATGGCAACCAAGTATACGCCGTTGAGTGGCCCGTGAGCAACGCCCGCGCCGTGATGGGCCTCATCCACGGCGTAGGCGAGCACTGCCGCCGGTACGATCACCTGGCGGATTGGTTCAACAGGCAGGGTATTGCCATGGTTGGCTACGACCGCCAGGGCTACGGGCGCAGCGAAGGCCGCCGGGGCTACGCCAAAAACTACCGGGAATACATTGATGAAATTGCACGCTTACTGGTAGAATGCCAGCGCCGCTACCCTGATCTGCCGGTGTTTTTATACGGCCACAGTATGGGCGGCCATTTGTTACTGCGTTACCTGATTCGCCGCAACCCCAACATCAGTGCGGCGGTCATTTCCGCTCCGCATATCCGGCTTGCCTTCAAGCCCAATCCGCTGCTCGTTGGCCTGGGGAAGGTGATGCGCTCAATCTATCCTACTTTCAGCCAGGAAAACCAGCTGGACACCGCGCTGCTAAGTAGAAACCCAGCCGTAAAACCAGCCTACGATAGCGACTCCCTGGTCCACGCCAAACTGACCAGCCAAACCGGCATCGACATCTTAGAAAACGGCAACGAACTAGACCGGTACGCGGGAGGTCTCAACGTTCCGACCCTACTCATGCACGGCGATGCAGACGGCATCACCAGTCATGACGGAAGCCGGGATTTCGCACAGCGAAACCCTTCCAACCTGACCTTCAAATCCTGGGCAGGGTTATACCACGAACTACACAATGAGCCGGAACAATTGGAGGTATTTCAGTATGTACAGGATTGGCTAGCGGGGCAGATGACGCCTGTATACCGGACGCCGAAGTCGGTCTAGCAAGGTCATAAGGAACGCCGTAACTACCTAGTGGATCGTACTTAGCTTAGTTGCTTACCGGGGATTTTCGACCCGTGCGGATCCATCTCCGGGTACCCGAGTTCTTCGTCTACCCGGTCCAGCATTTCATCCGTGAGCAGGTGTTCGAGGCGTTCGGCCTCGGCGTGGATTTGATCTGGGGTGAGGCCAACCTCCTGATTGAGGTAGGTTTCCCAGAGGCGGTGGGCGCGGACCATTTTGATGGCCAGCAGTTTGCCGCCGTCCGTGAGTCGGAGTTCAGACTTATCCATCAGCCCTTTAGTTCTCAGGTTGGAAATCTGACGATTCCAGGCAGTGCGGCCGAGGTCCAGTTCCTCCCGAATTCGTTCAGCGTCAGCGGAGCCATGCTTTTGGTTCTGGCGGAAGACGCGTTTGAGGATGTCTTCTTTCACCGTGAGGCGGCGACGCTGGAGGCGGTACCATGCTTTGGCGACCAAGCCACGCCGGGGAGCAAAAACTACCGTAAGGAGGTAAAAAAGCGTGGCTACGAGTGCCATTGCTGGCCCCGGAGGCGTATTCAGCCAAACAGCAACCACCATGCCAAAGATGGCCGAGAGCATACCGATTAAGCCCGCAATCCAGAGTACCCGGCCCAGGCGCTGAGACAATAAAAGTGCCGTCGCCGCAGGAGTAATAAGCATGGCCACCACAAGAATAACCCCAACGGTTTGCAGACTGGCCACCACGGCAAAACTGAGCAGCAGCATCAAAAAGTAATGCAGCAACTTAACGGGAACGCCCATTGTTTGCGCCACAACATCCTGAAAGGTAGAGGCAAAAAGGTAGCGGTAAAAAACAGCCACCGAAAGCAGGACGTAGAACATCACCAAACCGGTCAGCATCAAATCCGTATCGGAGACGCCCAGGGCGTAGCCAAAGAGAAAGTCCTTGAGATCAAGGTGAACACCGTCGTTTCGCGCGATCCGGCTGATGAGGATCACCCCCAGGGAAAACATGGAGGTGAAGACGATGCCTACCGCAGCGTCGTTCTTGGTTTTCACCTGTTGCTGAATCCAGGTGATTAAGAAAGCTGTCACCAAGCCCGCTACGACAGCCCCGGCAAAGAATGCCAGGGCGCTGTACCCCACCAATAAAAAAGCGATCACCACCCCCGGCAAAATGGCGTGCGCCAGGGCATCTCCCACCAAAGACATATTGCGCAAAACGATAAAGCAGCCCAACACACCACACATCAGCCCTACCATGCTGGAGGCGATGATGGCGCGGATGGCCCATACTTCGGAGAGAATTTCAAAAAGGCTTGCTTCGGTCATGTCAGGTTACTGGTTAACGCAAAGTTAGACTAATCTAACAATTAACCAGTAACACAATGATCGATTTTAAGTTTTAGCGTTGTTTGATAACGCGCAAAGCCAGTACCCGGTCCGTTAATCTTTCATTGCACCTGCGCAAGCGCCCTGATTCTGCTATTGCATGTAACTATTTTGGGCGCGGCCGCAGGGTGCAAAGAAAGGTTTCCAAGAGATTGCTCACTCCTGAAAGCCACCCCACCCTGCTGGCAATTTAAAGACCCCTGGCTTTATGCCGGGCTTCGGTATCCTGCGCATGGCGGGCTCCACGTATTCTTTGCGTTCGGTAGCCGTGAAGGTCCGGATGGCACCGGTGAGTTTGTCTTTTACTTCCAGTTTTCCGTTCTCCAGAGACAATATGGTGTACACCAGGTAAAAGTCTCGCCCCTTCAGGTAGCGACGGTGGACGCCGGTTTTGCCCATCTGCCCGTCTACGGAAAGCGTTAGGGTTCCAGCGGCGGCATCAACCTTCCAGCGTCCCAACAGGTAACGATAGGGGCGGTTGTGGCGCTCTCCGGCATCTTCTTCAAAGTTCCCGTCAGTTGTGAGGGTCAGGATGTACCCCGTTCGATCTCCTTCAGAAACCTCCTTCCAGTCTGGAGCAGTCAACAAAGAATCATGCGCTATCCGAACAGGCTCCTGACCATAGACCAAGGACGCCAACAGCAGCATAAGAACAAAAGAGGCGGTACGCATAATCTTTAAATTTTGTACCTGTATGACGGCCCCGAGGCTAAAAAGATCATCTGCTCATACTTTTTAAGGAGGGTTTAACGCAAAAAAGAAGCGTACAACCGGTTATACCGACTGTACGCTTTTTTACACAACAATTTGAACAGCGCTAAAAAAAAACTCCACTCCAGGTGGATTACTATGAGAGACGAAGGCTGTTCGTTTGAACAAACACTATGAATAGTACAAATGTAGAGCTGTCAAATTTTCTTAATCAGGCAAAAATGTCTCAAGTGAGACACTGTGAAGCTATTTAGGTGTAAAAGCTCCCGGAAGCCCGCATAAATCGTTAAGGAAAACGGCAAACCCTGCAACATCACGCGTGATACTGACCGGAAAATTTTTCTTCAAAACCTTAATTATCCGGACGTTTGCCTTATTGATGGCCGTTGCGGATAAGCCGAGTTCTTCCCGGACTTCTTTTTTTGCAGGAGCCACCCAACTACCGTTGCCCTCTTTTGTGGCTAACTTACGGTAGGTATGTACGATACGCTGAGCAGAGGTGCTCAACAGGGGGGAAAGACAATCTGGAATGGCCGCATTTCCTGCTTCGGCAAACATTTCATCGAAACCGCTTAAATAGTCTCCCTTGGAGGTTATTTTAGGTTTTGATGGAATCAGGCGATCATAGGGGCATAACCGGTGGTACTGGTTGAGATGGCTTACCAGCTGCCCCTTGGCATCAAAGGCGATTGGTATGGATACTTGATTGTACCAGTGGTAAGAACCATCTTCGTGCAAGATTGGGATATTTACGGTGTAGATAGTGTTTTGAACTGAGCTGTCCTTGTACATCTTACGTTCAACCTTGTACCCCGCAGTACCGAAGGCAATATGAATAGGAAACCAGGCTGGATGGATGCGGGTGTAATAACTTTCATAATCCAGCTTGTCTACTC
>CAYWMW010000054.1:0-20212 GCA_964458975.1 uncultured Lewinella sp.
GCTGGCAGGGGACTTTTTTTTAATCAAATAAGGAATCTGAACGCAGCCTTGTATCTTTACCCCGATGGCAAAAATATACACAACTGACCTGCTGAATTTCCTACGCAAGCAAACCCCGCAGCGTATTGGTAACGCACTGAAAGTAGTTGCAAGCTATTACGCTACCCGGTGGCTACAGAAGCCTAAGGTCTGGGGAAAGCCCTTCACCGTCTCCTTCGAGCCCACCACGGCATGTAACCTCCGTTGTCCGGAGTGCCCAAGTGGCCTACGGGAATTCACCCGCCCTACGGGAAACCTAAAGGCGGATTTCTTCCGCCGTACGATGGACGAAATCGCTGACCGGCTGATTTACCTCATTTTTTACTTTCAGGGTGAACCCTACATCAACCCCAATTTTCTGGATATGGTAAAAGACGCCTCAGATCGTGGCGTGTACACCATCACTTCCACCAACGGCCACTTCCTGAACGATGCCAACGCTAAACGTACCATCGAAAGCGGGCTAGACCGCCTCATCATCTCCGTAGACGGCACCACCCAGGAAGTCTACGAGCAATACCGGAAGGAAGGAAAGCTTGAATCAGTCCTTCAGGGCGCGCGCAACCTGGTGAAGTGGAAAAAGGAACTCAACTCTCCTACCCCGCATCTGATCTTCCAGTTTCTCGTCGTAAAACCAAACGAACACCAGATGGAAGACGTAGTCCGCCTGGCCGACGAGATCGGAATTGACGAAGTGAAGTTCAAAACCGCCCAGCTCTACGACTACAAAAACGGCAACCCCCTGATGCCGACCAACGAAAAATACGCCCGCTACTACAAAACAAAGGACGGCACCTACGAGCAAAAGAATAAAATGCAAAACCACTGCTGGAAGCTCTGGCACTCCTGCGTAATCACCTGGGACGGACTCGTAGCGCCCTGCTGCTTCGACAAAGACGTTACCCACCGCCTCGGAGACGTAAAGACCGACACCCTGGACCAGGTCTGGGAAGGGGCCGCCTACGACGACTTTCGGACCAAGCTCCTCAAAGGGCGCTCCGAGATTGACATTTGCCAGAACTGTACCGAAGGGTGTGAGGTTTGGCTGGGGGCGGAGGTGTAACCCTTCCTGAGCCTTCAAGCTAGCAGACAATTATTAACACACGCTGTTATGCACAAACCCTCTTCTCCCGAAGATTACCTGACCAATGCCCCGGAGCATTACTGTACGGGCCTCACCGCGATGCGCGAAGTATTGATCAGTTACGACCTGGAAGAAAACATCAAATGGAATATGCCCGTCTACGGCTACGGTAAGAAAAATGTAGCGACGCTGTTCTATGCCAAAGCCTACCTGGGGGTTTGGTTCGCTCAGGGAGCATTGCTTTCTGACCCGGAGGGCATCCTGGTAAACGCCAGCCCGGAGAAGACGGTCGCGCAGCGGCAGCTTCGTTTCGTCACCGAAGAGGAAGTAGACCTGGAACTGCTCCGTGGCTTTCTGGAGGAAGCCATACGCAACCAAAAAGATGGTCTGGAGTTAGCAGCCACACCGGCCCCGGAAGCCGTTATTCCGCAGGCGTTGGTGCAGGTATTTACCGAAACTCCGGCGTTGGAAGCCATGTACCAAGCCTTCGCACCTTACAAAAAACGGGAGTTTTGCGAAAGCATCAGCCAAGCCAAACGCGCCGACACCAAGGCGCGCCGATTAAAAAAAGTGATTGAGCACATCCGGGAGGGACGGGGGCTAAGCGATAAGTACCGTTAGGGTTCGTCATTTTCTTCGCCCCAACGAGGCATGCGCCTGCACGAAATGCCCTTCCGCCAGCGCGGCGAGGATCGACAGTTCGCCCGCGAGGCAAACACCAGCGGTGATCTCCGCCAGCCGGTTGGCCTTGCCAGCTCCGTAGCAATCCATGATTTCAAGGCACTCCCGCTGGGTGCCCAGGCGGGTCCCCCCGCCAACGGAGCCGACGATCAGGTTCGGGAAAGTACCCGCTACGTAAAGATCACCCGCCCCGTCTACCTCCATCCGGATGATACCGACGGCAGCTTCGGCCACGCAGGCGGCATCCTGACCGCAGGCGATGAACAAGGCGGCCAAGCCGTTGGCACAATGCGCTTGTACGCCTAATGTTCCGGTTTTTAACGATCCGTAGGCTGCGGCACGGCCGAAACGCTCCATGTTCCCTGGCGTAGATTTCAGGACCGCCGCAACCACCGCCCGGGGCAGCGTGACCTCCACGGAGACCTTACGGCCACGGACGTGCTGAAAGCTCTGATGGTTGGCTTTCTTATCCCCCGAGGCGTTCGATTCGATGTAAAACTCTATAGCAATTTCCCCGCAAGACTTCAGGATGTAGCTGCAAATATGGCCCGTACAGATGGTAACCATGTTTTGGCCCGCAGCATCTCCGGTATAAAACTCAAAAACGAGGGTAACGCTGTTGCCTTCCAGCACCGGCTTTACCTGTTTGAACTTAGCGTAGCGCGAGGCTTTCTCCGTAATTCTGGCAAAATCCTCCAGGTGCGCCAGCACCCAGGCTACAAACCGGCCAGCGGCCGGCAAGTCTGCAAACTTAAAGTAAGGCGCCCGCTGAACGCCGGTATCGAGCACCCGGGCCACCGCACCACCGCTCTCGGTGATGGCCTTCATCCCACGCGAGTAGGAAGCCACCAGAGCACCTTCAGTGGTGGCCAGGGGAACCATCACCTCGCCCTTCAGGTGTTCACCCCGCAGCAGAAGCGGGCCAGCCAGCCCGACGGGGACGCGGGCCATACCGATGTAGTTTTCGATATTCCCACCCAGGTCCGCCGCCGCCGGAGGCGCGGTACGCCCTTCAAGTGCTGGCAGGTCAAAATGATGAGTGGAAGTGTGGTCTTTCGGCAAATCAGAAGCAGTGGGTGGTGATGGCATACAATAAAGGTAGTATAGTTTGCTGAACGGGAAGAAAGCCGTCGGTGTTGAGCCTAACATCAAGCATTACCCAACTATTACCCATTATTGCATCCTGCGGCCGCGCCCGGAAAAGAAATAGAGGCCAGCCCGCTCAGAAAATGGGAAAAGAACGGATTAAGATTAAGGAACGCCGTGAGAATTTACGCAACTTAACCCCTACCTTTAGGTCTGGTTATCCCCCTTTTGATCGTGCCCGTAAGAATTGCCCAAATTACCGATACTCACCTCCTCCCCCCCGGCGAAATGCTGATGGGGTTAGACGTGAACGCACGTTTGGCACAAGTATTAACCCACGCCACCGGCTTAGCACCTGATGCTTTTTTTCTGACGGGCGATTTCTGCGCCTCGGAGCCGATCCAGGAAATATTTCATCAATTACGCGCCCGCCTGGACCTACTGGGTGTAGAATATTTCATCACTCCGGGCAATCACGATGATCGGAAAATGCTGCGCAACGCCTTTTACCTTGAGGGGCATAATTACGAACCGATTCGGGGCCTCGTTCGGGTAAAAAACCACGACTTTCTTTTCCTGGACTCCTCCACCGGAAAGGTAAACGATGACCAGGTGGAATGGCTGACAAATGCCCTCAAAACCCACCCCGAAGCCGCCATTGTAATGCACCACCCGCCGGTGCCGATGGGTGTAGTTTTTATGGATAAAAAATACCCGCTGCGGGAAACGGGCCACCTGCTTTCCGCCCTCACCGCTGATGGCCAGCCGCGCAGAGTTTTCTGCGGCCACTATCACTCCGGCCGCACGGTACACTGGAAAAATCTGGAGGTCCATATTTGCCCCCCCACAAGTTTCTACATCAAGCCCAACAACGAAGATTTTCAGCAAGATTTTCTCCCCCCCGGCTACCTGATGTTGGAATGGCCCGACGAGGGGGGCTTTCGGGTTGTCCCGCAGTACGTAACGGGCTAATAATGCGAAGTTTGGCCTGAAGCGGCTAGACATGCCCACAAATAAGCGTTTAGCATAAAGCATTTAAGAGCTTTTGGGCGACGGCGCGCAGGTGCAAAGTGAAGTTAAAAGCATCGTTTTTCAAGTCAGCCAATAGCGCCTCCGACCTCAACCCCTACTCAAAGCGGTAAACCGTAGTGCTCTTGTACACCTGCCCCGGCCGCAGCTCGGTAGACGGAAAAGCCGGTTGGTTCGGAGAATCCGGGAAGTGCTGGGTCTCCAGACAGATAGCCCCGAAGGTGGGTACGGGCGCTCCATCGCGGCCCCAAAACTGCCCCTCCGCAAAGTTGGCCGTGAATACCTGTACGCCCGGCTCCGTCGTGAAGGCCCGGAGTTTGCGCCCGCTCCTGGGGTCTGACAGCAAGGCAAACTCCCGCAATTCTCCGGCTTGCCCGTTGATCACCCAAGTGTGGTCGTAGCCGTTGGCGATCTTGATTTGCGGGTGGTTGGCGCGGAGGTCCTGGCCAACCGTCTTAGCCGTCGTGAAGTCAAACGGCGTTCCGGCAACCGGGGCTAAACGCCCCAGCGGGATGGATGTCTCGTCGACCGGGAGGTAGCTATCAGCCTTAAGCTCCAGTACCTGGCTTTCCACCGTATCCGCATCGCCGATGTTGAAGTAGGCGTGGTTGGTTAGGTTAACGACGGTGGTTTTGTCCGTCGTAGCCCGGTACTCGATTTTCAGTTCGTCGTCGTTCGTCCACGTGAAGGTAACCGTCACGCTGAGGTTACCGGGGAAGCCCTGGTCTCCGTCTTCGCTCTCCAGGGAGAAGGTGATGACGGCTTCGCTATCGGTGGTTGATTCGCTGCTCCGCCAGGTCCTTTTGTCGAAGCCGATGGTACCACCGTGGAGGCTGTTTGGGCCGTTATTGACGGGGATGCGGTACGTTTTTCCATCAAGTGAGAATTTGCCGCTGGCGATACGGTTGCCGTAGCGGCCGATGGTCGCGCCGTAGTAAGGCTGCTCGGCCAGGTAACCGTCCAATTCATCGAAGCCCAGCACCATTTCCTTCCCATCGACGATGATGGAGGTGATCGTTGCGCCATAATCCGTAAGGCTAACGGTATTGCCGGAGGCGTTGGTTAGGGTGAAGTGTTGGGTGAAGCTGGAAGGGGATTGCCCCCAGGACTTTGTTATTATGTTAGGTATTGCCATTAGTCTTTTGGTGAAATTTTACCGGACTATCCGTCTAAATAATTTCAATTGTTCTCTTGCCAAGCAGCCTCATCATCTACCGGTGCTGGTAGTCGGCTCTCCAGCCACTGTTTCGTAAGGTCAGCAGTAAAGTCATCCTGTGTATTTTCAATGATCCACGATAAGTAGTCTGACGGTCCTCCGTTCAGGTAAGGTGGTGGTGAAACCGGATAAAAAACAGTCGCTAACCGCTCGTCTACCGACAAATAGTTAAGTACAAAACCAAGCTCCTGAACGGTGCTCCAGGCCAGAGGATGGTTAATTGAAATGGTAAACTTCACCCACCACCTGTTTTCATCAACCCCGTACCCAATAGAATTTTCTACAGCGGGAATCTTTTGGAGAAACGTAACCAACTCAGTGCATTCATTTTTCTTTTCCATAGCCGAAAGGGGTGAAGCTTAAAAGTCCTCCGCCCCAGCAAAACCACCTTGTTTCTGAATATCCTTATACCGGGCCCAGGCGGCTTTGACGAGTGCGATGGTGAGGTCGTCCAGGAAGACGTGGTCTACGTGGGCGGCGTCGGTGAGGCTGTCTTCGGGGTCGAAGGCGTGGAGGATGGAGCGGGCCTGTTGGCGGCCTTCCTGGGTGGCTTCACGGCGCGGGCCTTCGGCCGGCGCGGGGAAGAGGATGTCTGCGCCGCCCAGGTCGGCGGCGAGGGCCTGGAGGTGGAGGGCGAGTTTGTCTTGCTCCGCATCCCCCGTCATGGTCGTGATGTCGGTATGGGCCGCGATCTGGGCCAGCGGCGGATTTTCGAGGCCGAGCTCTTCGAGGACTTTAGACCACAGGGCTCGGAAGGCGCGCAGTTTGGCCACGTCTCCGTAGAAAGAAGTACCGACCGTGAAGGCGAACTTGAGGTGCTTATTGGCCAGGGCGACGGGGTAGTTCCGTTCCTTGATTTGGCGCAGGTATTCCGCTCCTTTGGCGATGGCGAGGGCCAGTTCGGTATCGGCCTCGGTCACACCGTTGTTGAAGCCCGCCGCGTTTACCTGAAGGACGGAGAAGTTCGGCATCCAACGGGAAACGAAAAATAAGAGGCGGATGAGCGGCGGGAAGGGCGGCTCGGACCAGTCGAGCAGCGGATCAAAGTCTACCGAACCGGAGATGCTCGTCAGGTCATGCCCCTCCCGGCGGAGGAAGCGGACGAGGTCGCGGAAGAGTTCGGCGGGGTCCTGGCCGGGGTAGCGCAGGGTACAGTGGAGGGAAATGGCTTTGAGGTCAATCCCTTCGAGGAGCTGGCGGATGTCTTCCGTTTCCGGCTGCTGGTAGAGGCGGAAGAGGAGGGCTTCTGCTCCGGCGGCTACTTCTTCGCGGGCGTAGGTGTTAACTTCGTCGTTTTCACCCGTGGCTACGTAGGCGCCGAAGTCCCAGCTGGTTGTTCGTGCGTCGCCGCTCTCGCCGCTCAGGCCGTCTAGCGCGAGCCGGACACCACCAGCGAGGTTGGCGTCGTTCTGGTCGGGTTCCAGGCCGGTGATCCAGTGTTCGGCGGAAGAAGATGCGGTAGACATGGGTTCGTTTTTAATTGCAGGCTAAATGTACAAAGTTCCCTCTCCCCCGGCCCCTCTCCTCGGGAGAGGGGAGACGTGACAGCTACGGAACTTAATGCATTGGTACATTTGGTTACACACATTTGTAATTGCAGGCTAAATGTAGGGAGAAAAACGGGGTCTACCCACCAAAACCTACGAGCCGAAGATAATCGGTTAAAACCGCCCTGCTTTCGTCTCGTCCGGCGGCTTCGGGAAAAGCAGGTAAGGTGTCGGTCCGGGTAGTGAGGCGGAGTTCTCCTTTGCTGAGCAGCAATTTGTTCAGCGTGTTGACCTCTTCGCCCGTAGGCGGGACGGACAGAGAGACCTTCCGCCAGGCTTCGTCTTCGAGCGTTTCGAGTTGCCAGCCCCTTGTTGCGGTTTTATTTTCAAAGCGGATGACGGCCCGGTCTTGCAGCCAGTTATCAATCAGTGCCGGGCGGAGGTTGGCCTCGGAGGCAAAGAGGTTGGCGTGGCGGTAGATGGTGGCGCGCTGCGCCACTTCTTCGGCCGCGTAGTAGCGGGCGCGGGTGTTTTTGAAGTAGAGGTGGTCTGGGTCGGAGACGAAGTTTTCTCCCCGGGCGGCCTTGCGGGCGGCGTTGTTGCCTTCGCAGGCGAAGAGGAGGGGGAGCATCAGGAGCGGAATTAGGTATTTTAGCATGATTGGTAAATGTATGGGAGGGGGTTTGGTTTTGAGGGGCAGAGCACCACTCGCCAGTCGTGCACGAAGTACTGCGAAGCAAATCCTTTTTCGCCACCACAATTACAGGAGGATTAGACTCAAGGCGATAAATATTGCTTTCCAGAGAAAACTCCGCCAAACTGCCAGCGAAAAAGTTCGCCTGTTGAGTGGGGCGGTCTCATAAGGCTGTTCGTCGCTAAAGAACCGAACTCGACAGGCGAACTTTTTTGCAGCGCAACCGACTACGTTTTATCTCTGGGGAAAAGACCTCCCGGAGCAACAACTTGTTTCCATCAGGAGGCAGGACAAAAAAGAATTCGACTGGCGAGTTCTGGAGCAAATCCGCAATTCGTAGCTTTACCTCCCAATAGTAAAGCTATGCAAAGACTTCTCCCCACCCTACTCCTCCTTACCTCCCTCTGCACCTGCGTCAGCGCCCAGAAAAAGGCCATCACCGTTGCGGACATGCAGCAGTGGAACCAGATCCGCAGCGAGCAAATTAGCGCGGACGGCTCCCACGTGCTCTACACCCTGGAGAAAGACTTCGGCGACCCCACCGCCGTGGTTTACGACGCGACCACAAAGCAGGAACGCCGTTTCCCCCGCCTGCACCGCGCCCAACTGAGCTACGACGGTAAGTTCCTGATCGGCCTCCTGAAACCGGGAATGGCCGACGTGAAAGCCCTGAAACTAAAGGAAAAGAAAAAAGCAAAAGACAAGCTAAAAACCATGGACACCCTCCTGGTCTGGAACCTAAAGGATGCACGGCCCCTCCTGATTCCCAACGTCCACAGCTTCAAAATTGGCGAACGCTGGAGCAGCCGCTACGCCTACACCACCGCCTCGGCCCTGCCCGATAGCCTGCAAAAAGGCCTGGACGAAGACGCACACCGGCTCCTCGTTCGCAATTTTGCGAACCAGGACAGTTTCTACCTGGAAGGTGTAAAATCCTACGAGTTTGCCCGCGATGTACCGGTTATCGTTGCTCACCAAACGGCAAAGGACAGCAGTTGGTCTGCCGGAATTTTTCGCCTCACGCCCGACGAGATCGCCTGGGACCGCATCAGCAAAAACGAAGGCGACTACACCGGCATCAGCCTCAGCCACGACGGTGAACAAGTGGCTTTCCTCTCCTCCAAAAAAGACGCGAAAGACAAGCAAAAACCCTTCTTCCTCCACCACTGGCAGAACAACGAAAAGACCGCCGAACGCATCTCCGACGACCCCGAGGCATGGCTAAACAAAAGCTACCGTATCTCCGATGATCGGAGCCTGACCTTCAGCGAATCCGGCGAATACCTCTTTTTCGGCACCACGCCCCGCCGGCCGGAGCGCGACACGACCTTGCTCGACGAGGAGATCGCCGACGTAGAAATCTGGACCACCGAAGACGACCGGATGTACACGGAAGAAAACGTCCGCCTGAAGCGCGAGCAAAAACGTACTTACCTGGCCGCCTACCGGACCCAACGGGGCGACTTCATGCAGCTCGGCACTCCGGACCGCCCCTATGATTACCAGGCCAACGACCGCGCCGGGCACTACGTGATGGTGTACGATGACCGGCCCTACGCCAAGCAAACCATGTGGGAAGGCGGCCCCGGTGCGCGTAACACCACCATCATCGACCTCCGCACCGGCAAGCGCACGCCGATGCTGGACGGCAAGATCACCCCCGCCCGCTGGCTCGAAGGCGGCAAATACCTCGCCTGGTACAACCCTACGGATACGACCTGGAACAGCTTCGACCCCGCCACCGCCCAGCACCACGTACTCACCACCAACGCAACTGGCACCTTCTACGACGAAATCAACGACCGCCCGATGCACCCCCGCAGCTACGGTTACCAAGGTACCCTGACCGGCGGAGATAAATTCCTCGTCGCCGATCGCTACGACCTCTGGCAGCTGGACCCTACCGGAAAAAAACCCGCCAAACGCCTGACGAAAGGCCGCGAAAACAGCACCCGCTACTCTCTGCGCAACCTCGATCCGGAGAACCGCTTCATCGACCCGACCAAAAACTTACTCGCCAGCACCTTCGACCAAAACAGCTACTACGGTGGGTTCGGATGGCTCAACCTGACCGACGGCAGCTACGAAAAACTCCGTTACGCCCCGAAGACCTTCGGGGATTTCGGCAAAGCCCGACTGGCAGATCGCTACGTTTACAGCCGGTCAGACTTCCGGGAGTTTCCCGATCTCCGGCTCACCAATGACCTTGCTGACGAAGGCGAAAAAGTATCCTCCGCCAACCCGCAACAAGCCGACTTCGCCTGGGGTACCGCCGAGCGCTACCACTGGACCGACAACCAGGGCCGTACCCTGCACGGCACCCTCATCAAACCCGACAACTTCAACGACAGCTACGAACACCCTATGCTCGTCAACTACTACGAGCGGAGCAGCGAGCGAATTTACCGCCACCGCACACCGGTGCCGGGCCGCAGCAGCATCAACTACAGCCACTACGTGAGCAAGGGCTACGTGATCTTTAACCCGGACGTGATCTACCGCGTCGGCTACCCCGGCGAGAGCGCGTACGACTGCGTGATGACGGGCATCACCAGCCTGCTCAACGATGGCTTCATCGACCGCCGCCGCATCGGGATGCAGGGCCACAGCTGGGGCGGTTACCAGGCGGCTTACATGGTCACCAAGACCGACATGTTCGCCGCCGTTGAGGCCGGCGCGCCGGTAGTGAATATGTTTTCGGCCTACGGTGGCATCCGTTGGGGCAGCGGGCGGAGCCGGCAGTTTCAGTACGAGCACACCCAGAGCCGCATCGGCGGCACGCCCTGGAGGCACTTCCAGCGCTACTACGAGAACAGCCCCATCTTCACGACCGACAAAATCAACACCCCGCTCCTGATTCTGCACAACGACAACGACGGAGCCGTGCCGTGGTACCAAGGCATCGAGTGGTTCACCGCCCTGCGCCGCCTCGGCAAACCCGCCTGGCTGCTCAATTACCGGGGCGAGCCGCATTGGCCCGTCAAAACCGCCAACCGGGCTGATTTTCAGACGCGGATGGCTGAGTTTTTTGACCACTACCTGATGGGCAAGCCGATGCCGAAGTGGATGAAGGATGGGGTAGCGCCTATGGAAAGGGGGAAGGTGGTAAGGGAGTAAAAGCGGAAGGGAGTAAGGGGGTAAAGGAAGAAGGGGTTAAAGGAAGAAGGGAGTAAGGGGGAGCAAACGTATACCACTTACTCCTTTCTTCCCTTTTACCTTTATTTCTTGGGCGCGGCCGCAGGTGCAAGGAAGGTTTTAAAAAGACATTAGGTATGCAGAAAGACTTCATCATTGCAATCGTAAAAATCAAGGAGCTTGTTGTAAGTGGGTTGTACCTAGCGGAAGATGTTTTTGATGGTTCTGAGATAAAAGTATCCGTTACCGGAAAAATGCGAATGGTAGTTTTCCCTCCCCTTCAACCAGAAGATGAATGTGTTATCCAGATATCTCCCTATGACACTTCACGTGGACGAATCGTCACCAAAACTTCGCTGAAAGGAGACAACGGCGTATACGGAGGCTACTTAGACGTTCGGAAACGCTACGAAGCTGAATTTGGCCCGTACAGCGATGATTTTACGCTGATTAAACGAGCGGCATAGTCTTCTCGGGCAACCGCGTAGCGGTCCAACATAATTAACCGGGGATGCAGCAAGATGCGAAGCATCGAGCGAAATCCCCGGACTCCAGATGATCGCCTGGCGGTCAAACAAACCTAACCTCCCGCAAAGAAAACACCCGCTCCCCACCTTCCGCCAGCTCCAATCGCAGCTGCCCGGCGGCGTTGACGCCGCGCAGGATCGCGAAGAAATTCTCGCCGGTCTCCGCCAGTTGGTAGCGGGCGGGAACGTTGAGGCGGTAGAGTTCCTGGTGGTACTGCTGATCGAGTTGGCGAAGCAGACCCGGTTCAAGCAGGTCGTAGTTCGCCGCGAGGCGTTCGAAGAGAAAGTTCAGGACTTCTTCGAGGTCGAAGACCCGGCCAGCGAGCAGGGCGAGGGAGGTGGCCGTTTGCCGTAAGCCCTCCGGGAAATCCTTTTCGTTAACGTTGAGACCGACACCGATGACGGACCAGGAGACCGTACTACCCCGCAGACCGTTTTGCACCAGAATGCCGGCAATCTTTTGTTTACCGACGTAGACATCGTTGGGCCATTTCAAACGGACTTCGCGGGCGAGAGGTTCGGGGAGGAAATGTTTTGCGGTATCCGCTACGGCCAGCCCGGCGAACTGGTTGAGGGCGAAGAGGCGGTCTACCGCCAAATGGTCAGGGAAAGCCGCCATGCTGAGCGTCAGGTTGGCACCTGGGGAGGTGTGCCAGCTGTTCGTCCCCTGGCCCCGGCCAGCGGTTTGGGCATTGCTGATGAAGACGGTACCGTTAACGTTCACAGCACCCGCGTTCAGCGCCCCAATAAGCGCAACGTTGGTACTTTCCAGCACTTCGAAGCGGCGGGCAACTTTAGGTATTAGCGGAGTGTTCACAGGGGGCAATGTCGGGCGAATGTCTGAATTTGTCGATAAAGCTTGTTTGTTTTAATCAATTTTATGGTCTTCGCCGTTCAGATATGGAACGGTAATTGCTACCTTTATTACACAAAATCAATAATTCTGAATACTTCCGTAACCAATGCGCCCGCTAAGCTTTCCGTAGAGACGGAGGAGCGGCTGGCGCTCATCCTGGACAGCATCCAGGACATCAAAGGCAAAAAGATTGTTCGCCTCGACCTACGCAAACTGCATGATCGCCCGGCGGATTTCTTCTTCGTCTGCGAAGGAGAGTCTACCACCCAGGTGTCTTCAATCTCCAACAACGTTCAAAAAAGGTTGAAGCAGGAACTCGGTGAGCTGCCCAAAACCGCCACCGGCGGCCGGCACGCCAACTGGATCTGCCTTGACTACTTCGACGTCGTTGTCCATGTCTTTTACCCCGAAACCCGCGCCTTCTACGAGCTGGAAGACCTCTGGAGTGATGCCGACATTACCACCTACGACACCTAAGATTACCCTCACGTTATTGTAACGTTTTAGCGGAACACGAAATCAGCACAGTTTTGACCCAACGAATCGGTCAATTGTGCGTTAGCTTTCTACCATGAGTAATAATAATCAAGATAACAATCCCGAAGGAGGTCCGAAATTCCAAAGTTACTGGATATACGCCCTCATGTCGTTGGTGCTTTTGGTGCTTCTGATTTCCAGCCTTGCTAGCGGTAGCAACCACGAGATCGATAAGCAACGGCTCTACCAGATGCTGGCAGACGAAGGTGCGATCGAGCGGATCGAAGTCGTCAACGGCAGCTCCGCAGAAATTTATATTTCCGAAGAGAAGAAGAGTGAGCCGAACGGGCCTTACCAAGACGGCTCCACCGGCGGTTTTGGCGGCACCAAGTACGATTACGTTCTCCCCATCCTCGATGCTAGTGTGTTTAACGACTACATGAAGGAAGCGCAGGATGAACTTAACATCGCCTTCGCGGATCGGGTAAACGTAAAATCCGTACGGCGGACGAACATCCTCGCGGAAATCATGCCCTTCCTCATTCCCCTGGCCATCATCATCCTGATCTGGGTGTTCCTGATGCGGCGGATGGGCGGCGGCGGTGGCGGCCCCGGCGGCCAGCTCTTCAACATTGGTAAGTCTAAGGCTACCCTCTTCGACCAGAACAGTAAAGTGAACATCACCTTTGCCGATGTTGCTGGCCTAGACGAAGCTAAAGAAGAGGTGATGGAGGTCGTCGACTTCCTGAAAAACCCGAAAAAGTACACCGCCCTGGGGGGTAAAATCCCGAAAGGGGTACTCCTTGTAGGCCCTCCCGGAACGGGTAAGACCCTCCTCGCGAAAGCCGTTGCCGGTGAAGCAGGTGTTCCCTTCTTCACCATGTCGGGCTCTGACTTTGTGGAGATGTTCGTCGGTGTCGGTGCAAGCCGCGTTCGGGACCTCTTCAAGCAGGCCCGCGAAAAGGCTCCGTGTATCATCTTTATTGATGAGATCGACGCCATCGGCCGCGCCCGTGGCCGAGGTGGCATGCAGGGTGGCAACGACGAGCGGGAGAACACCCTCAACCAGCTCCTCGTGGAGATGGACGGTTTCAGCACCGATAAGGGGGTCATCCTGATGGCGGCGACCAACCGCCCGGATGTACTGGACAGCGCGTTGCTCCGCCCCGGTCGTTTCGACCGGCAGATTGGCATCGACCGCCCTGATCTGAAGGGCCGGGAGGCCATCTTCAAGGTTCACCTGAAGAACATCAAGACCGACGGTATAACCGTAGACCCTTTCACGCTGGCTGAGATGACCCCCGGCTTCGCCGGTGCCGAAATCGCCAACATCTGTAACGAAGCGGCCCTCATCGCCGCCCGCCGTAACCAGGAAAGCGTTACGCTAAACGACTTCAACTACGCCCTCGACAAAGTAATCGGTGGCCTGGAGAAGAAGAACAAGCTCATCAACCCCGACGAGAAGGAGATCATTGCTTACCACGAAGCGGGCCACGCCATCTGCGGCTGGTTCCTGGAGCACGCCAGCCCGCTGGTGAAGGTGACCATCGTTCCGCGCGGAGTTGCGGCCCTTGGCTACGCCCAGTACCTCCCAAAGGAGCAGTACATCACCCGTACCGAGCAGATGCTGGACATGATGTGCATGACCTTCGGTGGCCGCGCTGCCGAGCAGGTTTTCTTCGGCAAGATCAGTACCGGTGCCCAAAACGACCTCGACAAAGTAACCAAGCAGGCCTACGACATGATCACGGTTTACGGTATGGACGACGAAGTAGGCCAGGTAAGCTTCTACAGCATGGGCCGCGATGCCTACCAGCGCCCCTACTCCGACGAGACCTCCACCCTGATTGATAACCGGGTACGGGTCATGCTGGAAAAACAATACCAACGCGCGCAGGCACTACTAACTGAAAAGCGCGCCGAAGTTGAACTGCTGGCAAAAGAGCTTCTAGACAAAGAAGTACTAAGTAGCAAAGACCTCGTCCGCCTCATCGGCCCCCGCCCTTCGGATGAGAACAAGTTGCCGCCGGTTAATATGCCTGGGGTGATTGATAATGCTAATGGTGTTGGCCCCATCAGCTAGTTTGTCATAAGTTAAAACAAGCGCCAGACCGGCCGTCGAAAAATATACCCGGCGGCCGGTTTTTCGTTTAGCAGCAGCAAGCTTCTCCTTCATCGTTTATCTTTACTGGTCAAAGACAGTAGAACCGTATGTCCCATACCAACCAGGGCTTCCAGCCCCTCCACCACACCGAATACTCCCCGGAAGAAATGCTCGCCAGAGCAACAGCCTTCCACGCCCAGCACGAAGCCCGCCGCACGGTGCGGATGTTCAGCGACCGGCCGGTAGACCGCGAAGTCATCGAGCTCATCATCAAAACCGCCTCCACCGCGCCCAGCGGCGCGAACAAGCAGCCGTGGAATTTCTGCGTAATCACCGATCCGGAAGTGAAGGCCAAAATCCGCGAAGCCGCCGAAAAAGAAGAGTACGAAAACTACCACGGCCGCATGTCGGACGACTGGCTCGAAGACCTGAAGAAATTCGGCACCGACCACATCAAAGACTTCCTCACCACTGCCCCCTACATCATCGTTGCCTTCAAAAAAGCTTACGATCGGGACGCAGACGGAAATAAGGAGAAAAACTACTACGTCAACGAGTCCGTCGGCCTCGCCTGCGGCATGCTGATCTCCGCCATCCACCACGCTGGCCTCGTGACGGTGACGCACACCCCCAGCCCGATGAACTTCCTGCAAAAGGTGTTGGAGCGGCCGGAAAATGAACGGCCGTTCCTGCTTTTGCCGGTTGGGTACCCGGCTGAAAATGCGGAAGTTCCGGTGATTTCGCGGAAGGGGTTGGAGGAGGTTAGTGTTTGGTACGGGTAACTAAGTTCGCGGTAAAAACGTTATCTTACCGAAGTCAAGCCATTCCCTCCCGATGACTAAATCACTCAACAGAAGCGTATCAATCGTTCTACCAGAAGGCCTTTTCCCGCTTTCCTGTGCTGTTACGATGTCGAACGAGCAATTCGAAGCATTTTGCTTCGCCAATCCAGAATTGGTAGTAGAGCGGGAACCTGACGGAACACTCACACTTATGTCTCCAGTATCTCCTATTAGCGGCAACCGCGAAAACGAAATCAGTATCGATTTAGGCCTGTATGCTCGCAAAAATGGAGGGAAGGCCTTCAGCAGTAGCACTGGTTTCCGCCTTCCCGACTCTTCGGTCCGCTCACCCGATGCCTGTTATGTTTCTGCCGAACAACTCGCCAAATTTACTGACGATGATTTACGCCACTTCGCTCCCATCGTCCCTGAGTTCATAGTTGAAGTTCTCTCGCCGTCAGACAATTTATCAGTTCTGCAAGAAAAAATGAGCAAAGCCTGGATCGCCAACGGCGTCCAACTGGCCTGGCTCGTTGACGTAGATAACGACCGCCTATGGGTGTACCGAGCGGATCATTCAGTAGAGCTGGTTACTCCCTTAGACCATGAAATCACCGGAGAAGACATATTACCCGGCTTCACCTTCGATCTTAGTTTATTGACTTAAGCGAAAACGCTCACACGCTCCACACCCTTCCAATTTCCCCACCTTTAGTAATAGGCTGTCTAATCTGTTGGTTATTACCCTTGACGGGTTTTTACTACCAAAACGCGAAGCGTTTTCTTTTGAATAGCCCCTCTCCGTTGAGCCTCGGGCGAAACGTGTTGGAGAGGGGTTGGGGTGAGGTGGCTACGGGAGAAGACCTGCAGATTAGACAGCCCACCTTTAGTAACAAAGTCTTTACGATCTTTGTCCGAAATCCTGCTGCCTAAAAGCTAAATCCTAAACGCTAGACCATGCCCACCAAACTTTGGGAAAAAGACTACGACCTCGATCAAAAAATCGCCGACTTCACCGTTGGGCGCGACCGTGAACTCGACCTGGAACTCGCTCCGTTCGACATCCTCGGCTCGCTGGCGCACGTAACCATGCTTGCCGAAGTGGGTTTGTTGGATGCGGGCGCGGCACGCAGGTGCAAAGAAAAGTTGAAGGAGCTGTACCAGTCTGCCCAAGCCGGAGACTTCCTCATCGAAGACGGCGTCGAAGACGTACACAGCCAGGTAGAACTCCTGCTTACCCGCGCGCTGGGGGACGACGGTAAGAAGATCCACTCCGGCCGCAGCCGCAACGACCAAGTGCTGGTGGATCTGCGCCTCTATTTCCGCCACCGCCTGAAGGGCATCATCGAGCAAACGGCCGAGCTGAGCCGGACGCTCACCACCCTCAGCGAAGAACACAAAGACAAACTCATCCCCGGCTACACCCACCTTCAGGTAGCGATGGTCTCCAGCTTCGGGCTCTGGTTCGGGGCCTACGCCGAAGCCCTGATCGATGACCTGCGGATGTTCCGGGGCGTATACGACGTCGTGAACCAAAACCCCCTCGGCTCCGCAGCGGGCTACGGTTCCAGCTTCCCCCTGGATCGGGACCGGACTACGGAGCTGCTCGGCTTCCAGGCGCCGGTCATCAACGTTGTCGCCGCGCAGATGGGGCGCGGTAAGACGGAACAACTCGTCGCCTTCGGCATCGCCGGCCTCGCCCAAACCATCGGGCGCATGGCGATGGACGTTTGCCTCTACTCAAGCCAGAACTTCGGCTTCATGCAGCTGCCCCCGGAACTCACTACGGGCTCCAGCATCATGCCCCACAAAAAGAACCCGGATGTATTCGAGCTGCTGCGTGGCCGCTGCAACCTGCTCCAGTCTTTACCGGGGCAGATCAGCCAGCTAACCACCAACCTCCCTTCCGGTTATCACCGCGATTTCCAACTCCTGAAAGAGGCCATCTTCCCGGCCCTGGACCAGATCGAAGACGGCCTCAGCATTGCTCTTTATGCCCTCCCCCGCACCAGCGTCCGCGCCCAGGAACTCCCCACGGACCCGCGCTATACCTTCCTCTACTCCGTCGAAGCCGTCAATAATCTCGTGCTCGAAGGCGTGCCCTTCCGCGATGCCTACACCCAGGTTGGCCGCGATATTGAGGCGGGAACCTTTGTGCCGCCTACTGACCTGAAACACACACATCTGGGTAGCCTCGGCAATCTGGGGAATGCGCGGATCAGTGAGAAGTTGGAGGGGGTAATGGGGGCGTTTGGGTTTGATCGGGCTGCTTCTCAACTGGAAAAACTGGTTGGTAAGTAGGTTATACCATAATGGCGAACGCTACCAAAAAGGCAATACTTAATATCATCACGCTGTAAAACAAATGCATTTCTCTACGCCAGTAAAACAGCAACGGGCAGGTTGTAGAAATAAGGCAGGCGTAAATCAAGCATGGGATGTGAATTAGAGTTTTATCAAAGGTAACAACCTACCACTTCACAAACGGCACCACCGAGTTCCCCCTCCGCAACCAATACTGCCCAGCAGGCAGGTCGGCTACCTCCAGCCCCCGCCCAACAACCTTGGTTTCCCGAACCAAAGCGCCATCGTTGCGGTAAATCCTAACGGTGCCCTCCACCTCATCAGAAAGGCGAAGCCGGTTGCCTACCGGGTTTGGATATACCCGCAGGGCTTCGCTGCTTTGCAGTACCACTTCCCGCACGTCGCTGAAGGCGAAGCTACCGTCCAGGTCTACCTGCTTAAGGCGGTAAAAATAAGTACCGCCGGTGAGGCCATTGTCCGTAAAACCGTAGGCCTCGGCCACCGCACTTTCTCCTGCGGCGGCTACGCGGCCGACGGCCTCAAAGCTGCTACCCGATAAGCTACGCTCCACCTGAAAGTGATCGCTCCCAGCCTCCGACGCAGTCGTCCAGTTGAGCTTTACGGCCGTTTTACCGGAAGGTTCGGCCGTGAAGGAGGACAAGATTACCGGCAATACTGCCGCCTGCAGCGCAACGTCCTGAACGGTTTCTATTCCCCGCGCAAAGTTGACCGCAATCGTTTGGCTTTCGTAGCCCGCCAGGCTGTAGGTCACGTTGGTCATACCGTCGGTTGCGATGCCCGTTTTGTACTTCCCGGTGGCGGTGGTTCCGCTGGTGGTTCCGGCCGGGTCTGCGATGGTAATCTTTACGTTGTTCAGTAAGGCACCGGTAACGGCATCCGTAACGGTGCCCGCCAGGCGGGAGGCGAGTTGGTAATTCACGTCGAAAACGTAAAGCCCGGAGTTGATATCGGAAGAGAGCACCAGCCCGGAGGGCAGGAAAGGGTAAGCGCCCCAGGAGCCATTCCCGCCGCCGTCAGCGCCCGTCCAGGAATCGTAGTACCCCACTTCCACCATATTGCCGGGGTCGGTAGCGTCCACAATTTCAACCCCGTCGGTATAGTGGCTGATGACCAGAAAATTATCCTTCACATGGACGTTGTGGGGTATCGTGTTGGTATTAAGGCTCCGGGTGGGTCTGAATTCATCCATCAGCTCAATGTCCGTTGGGTCAGATACGTCGTAGGCGGCGGTGGAGGCGTTGCCCCGTTCGTCCGTAGTAAAAACGTAGTTACCGTCGGCAGTAGCCCAGGCGTTATGGGTGAAGGTGCGGGGGGTCAGGGTGCTGCCCAATGCGGTGATGCTCTGGAGGTCGGAGACATCATAAATCGTCAGCTTCCCAACATTGATTTCGCTGGCGTACATCAGTCCGTTTTGCACAAAGACATCGTGCGCGTAGACGCTGGGCGCGAATGCTTCAAAGGTCGGCACGCCCGGTGTGGTTGCCACATCGTAGATCACCATTCCGCCGCTGTTAACGTTCGAACCGGAGATGTAGGCCAATCCGGTAGACTCGTCGATATAGATATTGTGCGCCCTCAACAAATCCGCACCGCTGGTATTCCCTGTATTATAGTTCACCGAGCTTACACTGGTCGGCAGGTTCGTCAGGTCAATGGCAAGTATGCCTTCGTCACTCGTCCCCTGATCGGCCACCACGTAAGCGAAATCACCGTAAGTTTTGATGTCGCGCCAGACGGAGAAATCTCCGGGCACATTAGCAACCTCCACAATATTATCCGGATCGGCCAGACTCACGATGGAGAGGCTGTTGCGTAGTCCAACCAGGGCGTATTCCGTTCCGTCGGGCGCCACGTAGCCCCACACGTCGCTGAGGCGGTCGGTATACGTCAACTGGTCGCGCAGGGTAGTATTAAAGGTACTTTGGGCGCTGACGCAGGTGCAAAGAAAGCTTATGAGGAGCAGGGTGGAGGAGAGACGGTTCATGAAGAAAAGTTGAAGTAGAGACTTATGGGCGAGGACGTAATCGGCCTACAATCCGGGTATTCACCTTGGTAAGGTACGGCAAAGCTCTTTACTCTGGTGCAAATATGCATGTACAACACTTCCAACTGTATAAGTCCTGGCATTCCCCAAATCCTATTGAGAACTCTCCCGCGCAGTTGGCCTTCGCGTCGGCAAGCGCAGGTAGTGCAAAACACAAACAGAATACGACAGTCGTTATTAACATTTTCATAGTCTAATATTTTTCGGGTTTGGTAATACGTTGCTCTCCAACATTCATTTTTTCTTCAACTGCAGCTACTGCAGCCTCTAATTGATCCGGCGTAAATTCAGCGATAAAATCACCGTACCGTTCGCTTACTACAGGACCGAATTCCTTGACCTTTTGATAAGCATTACCGATGAGTTCAGCGTTTGGGTACCCGGCTGCCTCAAATCGTTCTGAAGCAAGTTCAGGGCTTTGCTCGATAAGCGTCCAGTCGTTGCCGGGCAAAGAAACCCCATGCGCAAAGCGATCCGCCCGCTCAAGATTGATAAAATCGTAGTGTGCGACAATGGCGGATTTAAACTCGTCATCCGCCAATATTTTCTGCTCTAACAAATCGCTGGTCAGCATCGATTTATCACTATCTGTGGTGCAAGACACCAGCAGAGAGCATGTAAATAAAAAAAACAAAATTCGCATAGG
>CAYWMW010000055.1:0-9068 GCA_964458975.1 uncultured Lewinella sp.
TGTCGCGTTCAGCCCGTGGCAACCTCACCCCATCCCCTCTCCAGCAAGCCTCGCCTCAGGCTCGGCGGAGAGGGGCTATTAAGAAGAAAACGCTTTGCGTTTTGAGCGTAAGAACCAGCTATGGGTTAGGACCGTCAGATTAGACAGCCTAGTTCTAGTGGCTACTAGTAATTCCCCAACGAGGTGTTAATGAGATTAACCGCCCTGAACAATCAGGCACTGATTAAGCTTACAGCCTTAAACATATCGACTTTAGCTTTACGCTTACGAACCTCTACCAGCCCCCCAACCAAATGTCCTTGCCTTCCAACTTCCCCCTGCACCTGCGTGCGCGCCTGCTTCTTGTGCTCGCGTTTTTACCGCTTATTGCTTTCGCTCAACCTCAGCCCCCTTCTTCGCCCGGCAAGGTAGTCGGGACGCTGGTTGATGCGGAGACCGACGAGCCCATCGGCTTCGCCAACGTGATCATTTACACCGTCCGCGACAGTATGCTTACGGGTACTACGACGGACATCGACGGTAAGTTTGAGTTTGCTAATGTTCCCCTCGGAGACTACCGCGTAGAGATGAGTTTCATCGGTTACGACACCGAAAACCGGGAGGTAGAACTCAGCGAGATCGAGCGGGTCTTCTCGATCGGAGACGTCTCCCTCGGCACGGCTGGCCAGGACCTCGACGAAATCGTCGTTACCGCCGAACGCGCCGTGATGGAGTTGGGCCTGGACCGCAAAGTATTCAACGTAGAAAAGTCAGTCGCCGCCGCCGGTGGCTCCGCCGAAGACCTGCTGCGCCAACTACCGAGTGTGAGTGTTGACCTGGAAGGCAACGTCTCCCTGCGCGGCTCCGGCAACGTCCGTTTCCTCATCAACGGCCGCCCCTCCGGCCTTGTCGGCTCAGACCCCGCCACCTACCTGAAATCCCTCTCCGCCACCAACATCGAACGCATTGAGGTTATCACCAACCCCGGCGCGGCCTACGACCCTGACGGGACGGCGGGCATCATCAACATCATCCTGAAAAACCAGCGAGAAGATGGCTTCAACGCCTCCGTCAACCTCAACGCCGGAACGAACAACAAATTCGACGGCAGTCTGGACCTCAACTGGCGCAAAGGCAAATTCAACACCTTTGCGGGCATTAGTGGCCGCTACGATGAGCGCTTCTTTGAAGGCTTTCGGGACCAGACCGGCTCGATTCAGGACAGCTCCTTCAGCCGTCGCTTCACCTTCGACGGCGACCGTCTTCGTAAATCTACCACCTTTAAACTCGGTACCGAGTACAGTCTTGGCAAGCGCGCGACTCTGGGGCTGCAGGGTAACTACCAACTCGAAAACGGACAAAGCAACAACGAGCGCATCACCACCTTCTTCAACACCGCCGGCGAACTGGACCGCGAAAGTACCCGCCTGGAAACCGAGCCCTCCGACGAGACCGACTATGAGGTTGCTCTAGATTACACCACCACCTTCAAAAAGGAAGGCCGTAAGCTTTCCGCCAACTTCAGCTACAGCCAAAACGATGAGTTTGAGCAGGAGAATTACGACGAAACCATCCTCGACGGCAACGGCGCACTGATCGAAGACCTACTGCAGCAAAGCCCCGCCCTGGAAAACCGTACCCAAATTATTGCTCAAATTGATTACGAACAAGCCATCGGAGACTTCAAGCTTACCACTGGTTACCGTTCCACCCTACAGGATTTGACGATAGACTCAGAGTTTGCCACCTTCGATGGCAGCCAATTTGTTGTCAACGCGCAGCAGAGTAATCTTTTCAGTTACGAAGAAGACATTCACGCGCTATACGCCTCTTTCGGTGGTAAGATCGATGCGATCACCTTCAGCGCTGGCCTGAGGGCAGAGCAGGCTTACACCACTAGCACCCTCATTGAACCAGATTTTGAAGAATTCGAAAACGACTACTTCAAGCTTTACCCCAGTATTTTTGCTGGTTATGCTTTTGACGACAACACCAGCCTCCAGGCAAGTTATAGCCGACGCATAAACCGACCCCGTGCCTGGGCCCTGAACCCTTTCGTTGACCGGGGAGACCCTTTCAACCTCCGAAGTGGCAACCCTTTCCTCCTCCCTGAACTCATCAACAGCTTTGAGCTCAACGTACAGCAGCGGCACGGCCTGGGAACCCTGACGGCGGGGCTTTACTTCCGCCAGCTCAACGACCTCATCAGCCGTATCAGCATCGCCCAGCCGGGTGGCGTAACCCTTGGCACCCGTGGTAACCTGGACCGGGGGCGTAACTACGGTATTGAGCTGATCAATACTCTCCGGATCGGAGAAAAACTGGAATTGACCGTTAGCGCCAATGGTTACCGCGCGGAGATTGTCGGCCGTGCAGACGACGAGACAGTAGACGCCAACGGCTACCTATTCAGCGGCAACCTTCAGGGTAGCTACCAACTACCGGCCGACGTGCAGATGCAGTTTACCTACTTTTACCGCAGCCCGGGCGTGCGGCCACAGGGGCGCATCGGAACCATCCAGAGCCTGGACCTTGGCTTCCGCAAAGAAATTCTGGACAAAAAAGCCGCCCTGACCCTCCGCGTTACCGACATCTTCAACACCCGCCGTTACCAGTTTGATACCGAGCTGGTTAACCTTACCACCCGCAGCCAGTTTCAGCGGGAGAGCCGGATTGTTTACGTCGGTTTTCAGTACAGTTTGCAGCAGCTTAAGCCCGAACGCCGACGTGGTGGGCGGAGTGGTGGTAGCGATGGTGGTGGCGGAGACTTTTAAACTGGTCGATGCACGCTCCGCGTGCGAGTTTACGAAGCGTTCTCCGAGCGCGAGGCTATAACAGAGCTCGCAGCCGGAGGCTGCATCGTAAACTCGCACGCGGAGCGTGCATCGACCAGGCCGGAACGATTTCGCCCGTCGTTAGGTTTACCTGAAGGAAACTATTCAACAAGATGCCCAGCGGACAGCCAACCCAAGCAACCATCAGTACCGAAGCAAGTGAAGCCAGCGCCTTTTTACGCGAGGGCAAACTCGTTGCCCTACCCACCGAAACAGTTTACGGCCTCGGTGCCAACGCCCTCAACGAAGTCGCCGTAGCCAACATTTTCGCCGCAAAGAACAGACCTGCGTTTGATCCGCTGATCATTCACCAGAGCAGTGCGGACCGAATTCTGTGCTACGCAAAAGAGGTGCCGGCGGAAGCCCGGGTACTAGCCGATGCTTTCTGGCCGGGTCCGCTTACCCTGGTGTTGCCCAAGCGAGACATCGTACCGGACCTCGTATCCGCCGGGCTAAAAACGGTGGCTCTCCGGGTGCCCGACCATCCGCTTACCCAGGAGGTGTTGGAGCAGGTGGACTTCCCCGTCGCCGCGCCAAGTGCCAACCCCTTTGGTTTTGTGAGCCCCACCAGCGCACAACACGTTGCGGACCAGCTGGGAGGCCGTATTGACCTGATCCTGGACGGAGGTGCCTGTAAAGTAGGTTTGGAGAGTACCATCGTCGGCTTTGCGGACGGAGAAACAACGGTACTGCGCAAAGGTGGTCTTGCGATTGAAGATATAGAGGCCCTGCTCGGTCATTCCGTTAAGGTGCGCACCCACAGCAGTAGCAGCCCCGAGGCGCCGGGGATGCTTAGCCGGCACTATTCACCCGGCAACCGCATTGAACTCTTTGAAGAACTCAACGAGCAAACACCGATGATTGGGCGTACCGCGTGGATTACTTTTGCTAAAGGAGGCGCTCCATTTTTTCATCGGGAGCAGGATCAGGTAGCAGTATACGATCTCAGCCCGAAAGGAGATTTTGCGGAAGCCGCCCAACATTTATTCCGCATTCTGCGTCTGATGGCAGAGCGGAATTACGACTACGTAGCCGTTCAGTTATTACCGGAAGAGGGCCTCGGGCGGGCCATCAACGACCGGCTGCGAAGAGCGGCGGCTACCGATTAGTTAATGCCCGGGCATTAAACCGATCAACTAAGCCGTTACTTGACTCCAACCGACACAGAACTATTTTAAAATTTCAGCGGTAAGGCTGTACCTTTCCCCTCAAGTTTAAAGCCCCGATTCCAAACCTTGACTATGCGCCTGTTCTTATCTATCTCCTTCCTTAGTCTTCTGTTCGTTTCCTGCGGAGACGACAATGGATCCCTTTCCTCAAAGGCCAGTATTGAAGGCCGCTGGGAACTAGTTGAAGCCCGTAAAAACAACATCAAAACCGGAGTAGTAGACGGTCTTCATTTTGAATTCCGACCAGACGGAAGCCTGGGAACCAACCTTATGGGAAATGAGACCCCGGGCACTTACCTCAAAACGGGAGATGTAATTGCCACCGAAGGCGTTAAGCTACCAATGGACTTTAGCATCCAGGGCCTGACGGATACCACCCTGCATTTGCGGAGTAAGTTCCGTGGTTTCCAGTTTGATTTTCTGATGGCCAGAGCTGCCGGCACTGAAGGTAAAAAGATGGAGTCCTGAAATGGCTTTTACAAACCACCTGAGGGGTTGCGCAAGAATAAGTTGACAAAGAAAAGTCATGTAAGGATTCAAGACCTGCCATCCGAGAGGTAGCGCAGTGGAGTCTTGGGTTACCGGAGAAAGAAAGCCTGAAGATCACCCACTGTTTCTACCTGAGCGGCTTCTTCTTCCGTTAGGTAGTACTCCAGCTTGGTCTCTAAACTGGCGATGAGCAGGTCGACATCAAAGCGCTCAAGAAAAAAGTCGTCCTGCAAACGCATGAACGGGTGGAGGCGGTGCCCGGGTACCCGCAGCTCTTCACTGAGGTTATGCATAAGGCTTGCGGAACGGGTTACGGGAACTTGAATAGCGGTCATGTTGGTTTTTTAAGGGGGGGGGCTTGATTAGACTTGTAAAAAGGGTAGGTTACGATAAATGAGCCGCCGAGATCAAATTCCCAGCGAATATTCGCTGGAAAGAACGTAGTAAGTACGCAAAGCGTTGCCTGACGGGTGAAAAATAGCTTTGTTTTTTCTCAGGGGTAGCTTTCTCGTTACCATCCACCCCGATAACTACTGACATTTTTACACGCAGCTTCCAAATTCACTACTGAGACCAGCCACTTATTTTAATAACAAAGCAAACCGGTGCATTCGTCGTGTTTTCATCCTGTTTCATCGACCTGAATCGGATTCGCCAGTTCGTAGGCCTAATATTGAGGTATGAATATGAACGGATACAGTTACCCCCTGGTCCGGGAATAGACACCCTTTAAATTAACCCTGTTTTGCGCCCGCTCTCCTGGTTCGTTTACCGACACACTTTCGAAAGCTTCCCAAGCTTTTCGTTTTACCGGACTTCCCGGATCGTTGGTACGAATGCTTGGATTGCGGGCTTTGTATTTCAACCCGACAACATGTTTAAACACCAAACAGGACTTTCCCTACAACTCAATAACGTGTTTAAACACCGACCATCCCCCTTTAGTGTGTATAACGAGATGCACAAACATGGATGCTCGCTTCGCTCGTAACCTCACCCCCGGCCCCTCTCCAAAGAAGAGGGGAGACCTATAACACTGCGGCTTCGCCTTGCTGTTTTTCTTGAAAAGGAAAAATTTTCCAATTGTTGGGTAAACGGCACCTCCGAAGGAAAGGAAAGGATGTCTCTGTTGGGGAGATTATCTTCGTTTTGTGCATCTCGTTATACACACCCCCCTTTACACGCCTAAAAAAAACCAAACCCCGCCAAGAATCTCTCAGCAGGGTTTGGTAATTCAGCGATGTGTATCAAGTACTACTTATTTACAATAGCATCCTGGTGGTCAATACTCTCCTGGTGTACCGCCCGGAGGTAAGACTTCATGAACTCCTCGCTCAGTCCGTGCTTGGTACCGGCTTTTGCGGCTTCGGCCATGATGGCTTCCCAGCGATCGCTCTGGAGAACGGCGATGTTGCGGGCGGCCTTGAACTCTCCGATGGAATCTGCGAGCTGCATCCGCTTACCGAGCATCCCGATCAGGTCGCTGTCTACTTCGTCGATCTGGCGGCGGAGCTCAATGAGGTCGGCCATCTCTACCTCGTCTGCGGTGGGCTTACGTAGGCGGAGGTTGTTGAGTAGCTCGCCGAATACCGCTGGCGTGATTTGCTGCGCTGCGTCAGACCAAGCTTCGTCCGGGCGGGGGTGTACTTCGGTCATCAGGCCGTCGTAGTTGAGGTTGAGGGCTTCCTGGGCTACTTCCTGGAGGGTATCCCGCCGGCCACAGATGTGGCTATTGTCTACGAACATCTGGAGGTCCGGGAACTTGCGCTTCATCTCGATGGCCATCTGCCAGCGCGGAACGTTCCGGTAGCTGGTTTTGCCGTGGTAACTGAAGCCCCGGTGGATGAGGCCGATGCGGGTGATGCCCGCTTTGTAGATTCGTTCTACGGCACCTTGCCAGAGGCCGAGGTCGGGGTTGATCGGGTTTTTGATCAGTACAGGAATGTCAGTACCACTCAGGGCGTCGGCGACCTCTTGTACGCTAAAGGGGTTCACGGTCGTCCGCGCACCGAGCCAGAGGACGTCAATTCCTGCCTTGAGACAGTCGTAAACGTGAGCGGCTTTGGCTACTTCTGTGGTGGTGCGCAGGCCCGTTTCTTCCTTCACGCGCTTGAGCCACTGCAGGCCTTCTTTGCCAACGCCCTCGAAACTCCCGGGGCGGGTACGGGGCTTCCAGATACCGGAGCGAAAAAGATCAACCTGGTTGAGCTTGGCGAGATCCTTAGCACACTGCATTACCTGGCCTTCGGTTTCGGCACTGCAGGGGCCAGCGATTACGAGACCGCGGCCGGGGGTTGGGGTTAAAACTTTTTTGATATTCATTTCCATTTTAAGTCAGTTGTCGGTTGTCAGTTGTCGGTTGTCAGTTATCGATTGTCGTAACTGACAACGGATAACGGGCAACCGATAACTGACGTTATTTTAAAATTTTAGTGATTTCATTAGCGCGCTCAATACGTTCGTAAAAACCGTCAAAGTCGCGTTTAATAAGTTGAGTTCTGAATTTTGAGAGTTGCTCGATGTGTTCGTCCAGGACATCCAGGACGTGGTCCCGGTTTTGGCGAAAGATAGGTACCCACATATCTGCGGAAGACTTCGCCAGGCGAACCGTAGAGCCAAACCCGGAGCTTGCCAGCTCAAAAATACGTTGTTCGTCTTGTTCTTTTTCCAGTACCGTCAGCGCTAGGGCGAAGCTGGCGATATGGCTGATGTGAGAAACGTAGGCGCAGTGCAGGTCGTGGGCCTTCCGGTCCAGGCGGCTGAATTTCATTCCGGCGCTTTTGAAGAGCCTGCGGGCGGCATCGAGTGCGTCGGGGGCGGAGTCTTCTGCGTCTACGATCACGCAGACCTTATCCTCAAAAAGCTCGGGCAGGGCTGCTTCGGGGCCGCTGAATTCCGTTCCGGCCATGGGGTGGCAGGCGACAAAGCGACTTCGGTTCGGGTGCGCCTGAATTTCATCAAGCAGCATTTCTTTGGTGGAGCCTACGTCCAGAACGGTTTGGTGCCCCCCTACCCGATCCAGTAATTCCGGGAGCAGCTTTCGCATCACGTCTACCGGGGTGGCGAGTATGATGATGTCGGCAATGCTTACGCCTTCGGCGAGGCTCATTTCTTCGTCGATCAGCCGGCGGCGCGTCGCCTTGTGGAGGTTCTCCTGGCTGGCATCGACGCCAATTACGCGCGTTGCAAAGCCGTTCTCCTTCAGGGTGATGCCGAGGGAGCCGCCGATTAGACCGATGCCGACTATGGTTACTTTCATTGGTAAGGGGGTAAAGGGGGAAGGGGGGGAAGGGGGTAAAGGGGGAAGGGGTAAAGTCCCGGAGGGACGCCTAGCCTAGCGAGGGGTGAAGCAAACCGCGCAGCGGTGCCGCGTACCCCCTCGCTAACTGGCTAGCTCAGCCGCTCCAGCGCTTCGTTCAGCCGCTCCTCCGTTGAGCAGAGGCTGATCCGCACGTAGTTGTTGCCCTCATCTCCGAAGATGCCGCCGGGGGTAAGGAAGACATCCTTATTGTACAAGGCATCATCGCTGATGTTGTAGCCATCTTTTCCGGTGGGGCACTTGGCCCAGACGAAGAGCCCGACCTGATCCGGCCGGTACGAACAGTTTAGCTGGTCCATGATTTGAAAAGCGATCTTTTGGCGGCGACGGTAATGTGCGTTGAGCCCGTCGTACCATTCCGGCCCGAGACTTAGCGCAACCGCTGCCGCCTCCTGTACGGGGCGAAACATTCCGCTGTCCATATTACTTTTGAAACGGACGATGCTCTTCAGGTACTCCTTTGCACCTGCGACCGCGCCCACCCGCCAGCCCGCCATATTCTGCGCCTTGCTGAGCGAGCACAGCTCAATCACCACCTCCTTCGCCCCCGGCACGGAGAGCAAACTCTTGCGTGAGTCGGTGAGGATGAAGGCGTAAGGATTGTCGTTACAGAGCAAAATTTGGTTGCGGTGCGCGAAAGCAACCAACGCTTCAAAGAAGCCCTCCGGCGCAGCAGTACCCGTAGGCATGTGGGGGTAGTTGACCCACATTATTTTCACCTTACTGAGGTCAGTAGCCTCCAGTGCTTCGAGGTCCGGGAGCCAGTTCGTTGCGTCAGAAAGGCGGTAATCCCGGATCACGCCGCCCGCCAGCTCGGTCGCCGAGCGGTAGGTCGGGTAACCGGGGTTGGGCACCAGTACCTCATCGCCCGGATTCAGAAACGCCATGCTGATGTGCATGATGCCTTCCTTAGAACCGATCAAAGGCAGGATTTCCGTCTCCGGATCAAGGTTGACCCCGAAATACCGGTCGTACCAGCCAACAAAGGCACTGCGCAGCTTGGGCAAACCAGCGTAAGGCTGGTAACCGTGGCTGTGCGGGCTGCCTGCCGTCCTGGTCAGTGCCTCGATCACCTCCGGAGCCGGCGGCAGATCCGGGCTGCCGATGCCGAGGCTGATGATGTCCTTACCTTCAGCCCGCAGGGCCGCCAACTCCCGCAGCTTGGTCGCGAAGTAGTACTCCTTCGTCTCGCCGAGGCGGCTTGAGGTGGGAATGATGGTTTGAATTTTCGTTGCTGTCATTTTTTTAGGTTGCAGGTTCCAAGGTTCAGGTTGCAGG
>CAYWMW010000055.1:9168-19495 GCA_964458975.1 uncultured Lewinella sp.
CAGGTTGCAGGTTGCAGGTTATGGCTTGATGCCCTGGTTGTAAACGCCCAGCACGCGGAGTTCCCGCGTAATTGGCCGGATGGCTTCCAGGGCTTGCTTCAAAGTAACGTGGCCTTCCAGCAAGAAATCTACGTGAAAACGATACTCCCAGGGCCGGCCAACGATGGGCTTACTTTGTATTTTTGTGAGGTTGATCTCGTAAGCCGCCAGTACATTAAGGACTTTATGTAACGAACCACTTTCGTGACTAGTGCTAAAACTCATACTTACCTTATTGCCCTGGTCGGCGGAGTGGTCCCGGCCCTCTTCCAGTACCAAAAAACGGGTGTGGTTCAGTTTATTGGTCTCGATGCCGGGGGCGAGGATTTCCAATCCGTAAAGCCTGGCTGCGGCAGAACTGGCGATGGCTCCTCGGGTAGGGTCCTGCTTTTCCATCACCTCTCTTGCGCTCAAGGCAGTGTCTACCGCCTCGATCACTTCGATCTGTGGCCAGGCCTTGAAGAACTCCCGGCACTGCATCAGGGCTACCGGGTGGGAGTAGACCTCCCGCAGTTCGCTCAACTGGGTGCCCGGTAAGGCCATCAGGTTGAGGCGGATGCGGAGGTAGACCTCGGCGGTGATCCGGAGGTTGGCGGTTTGCAGCAGGTCGTAGTTGGCCATCAGGCTACCCGCCAGGGTGTTCTCGATGGCCATCAGGCCGACGTCGCTCTGGCCTGACTCCACCTGTGAGACCACATCCGCAAAAGTGTGTGCGGGCACGGTCACCACTTCGGCGTCGGCAAAGTGCAGCCGCGCCGCAGCCTCGTGAAAAGCCCCGGCGTAGCCCTGGATGCTTACGTTTAATGTCTTGATGGCAGTGGTCGTTTCCATTTCTTTGGCACTAAAAACAAAAAGTGGCCCCGATTACTCAGGGCCACTTTTCGCATTGTCTTTTCCTACAATAGTTCAGCGTCCCTTACCGGTTGGGGTAAAAGTAGAAGCTAAAGTAAAAGTAGTACTGACGATTAATCATGGTAATTCCGTTGTGCAAGTTGCTTGCTTGCGCTGCAAACCTACGGCGGGTATTCCGAACAACAAAATGTTGTTTTGGCAAGGGTTGTGCTGTGTTTCTAATTTCAGCCCAAATGAAGCGGTCTTCAGCCGCTTCATTTGGGCTGAAATTATAAACACAACACACAAAGCTCCTCAAACAGGTGCTTCAGGAATTACAACAGCCGCCCGCCAACCAAGGGCGGCAGATACGTGAATGGCAATGGCTGCAAATGCAACAGGCATCGGTAGAATACACGGTAAGGCAGGGCTGTAATTAAACATTTTTATTTATTCACAAAATAAAAACTACTTTTACTAACACTTGCAGGTTGCAACACCTAACTTTAGGCCAACTAAAACACACACATTATGGCACCTAGCAACTGGTGGCTCACCTTTCTCTTTGCAATTGTTCCCCTCGCCGTAGGCTTCGTCTGGTACGGGCCTTTATTTGGCAAACTCTGGCAGCGGGAGGCTGGCGTGACCGATGCGCAGATAGAAAATGCGAACATGTTCAAGATCATGGGGCTCAGCTACGTGTACAGCGTACTGGTTACGCTGCTGCTGCACATGGTCGTCATTCATCAGTTCGGGCTCTCGGGGATGTTCGGGATGTTGCCGGAGTGGAATGATCCGGGCAGTGTACTGTGGCAAGACCTGACGGCACTAGACGATAAATACGGAATGTTTACGCGGCACCTGCACTTTGGCCACGGTGCGATGCACGGTGGTATGTTTGCGCTTGCTTTCGTGGCTCCGATCATTTGCATTAATGCTTTATTTGAGCGTAAAAGCTGGAAATATATGCTGGTACACGCCGGTTACTGGTTCGTTGCGCTGGCCCTGGTTGGTGGTTTACTTTGTCAGTTCATGAAATTACCCTTACCTATGTAGTCATGAGTTATGGCTACGGAGCTTATCCGCGTTCGCAGCGGATGGGGCTAATTTTCTTGCTGAGCGTTCTTATCCTGATTTACCTTACGGTAGGCTGGCGTAGAGGTATGGGTGAAGAAGCTTCCGGTAAGCTCGTTGCGGCGGCACAGTCTTTGAGCGGTTCGGTAAAGGCGGAGGAGCGGCGCGATTTTCGTCCACCGCCGGAGACTTTTACCTTTGATCCGAATACGGTGACGGCCGACGAGTTGCAGCGTCTTGGCCTGAGCGGTAAGCAGGCGGCAGGTTGGCTCAAATTTCGGGGTACGCGGAGCAATGCCTTTCGCAAAGCGGAGGACATTGGCAAGCTGTACGTGCTTACCGAAGACGATAAAGCCCGGCTTATTCCGCTGGCGCGGGTGGCGGCGTCTTCCACGCGGGGTTATAAGGCCCGGAGGCAGGTGCAAAGTTTTGTTTTTGATCCGAACACCGTCGCTGCGCAGGATTTGGAACGTCTGGGGCTAAGCCCCAAACAAGCCTCAGCATTCGTCAACTACCGCAATGCCTCGAAGTATGGCCCTGCCTTCAAAAAACCGGAGGATATTCGTCGGTTGAGCACGATGAGCGATGCGCAGAAAGACCACCTCGTCTCTCTGGCCGTGATCCCACCGGAGGAGGAGAAGCCTAAGGTAGCCGCCCAACGCTTTCGGTTTGACCCCAACAAGATTTCAGTGGATA
The DNA here is from genome assembly GCA_964458975.1 of uncultured Lewinella sp. Lineage (GTDB taxonomy): Bacteria > Bacteroidota > Bacteroidia > Chitinophagales > Saprospiraceae > Neolewinella. Next base: position 11,809 of record CAYWMW010000055.1, read on the forward strand.
GTTTTCAGTTGCTCGGTTTTCCCAGTTGGCAGGCGAAGTCTTTGGCCCGGTACCGGGGAGACCGGGAGATTACCTTCCGGCGGCCGACCGATCTGCGCCGCGTCGGAGCACTGGACGCTGCGCTTGTGGAGGAGGTGATTGGATTGATTGACATTGCCCTTCCAACCTCCCCGGCACCTGCGGCCGCGCCCACTACCTACGCCTACACACCAAAACCGCCACCTCCCCCACCCGCTTCGTTCGATATCAACCGCTCGGACACCATCGCCTGGCGAACCCTGCCCGGCATCGGCGCCTACCGGGCCAAACGCATCGTCCGATACCGGGACTTACTCGGCGGCTTCGCCTCCGTAGCACAAGTCGCCGAAACCCGTGGCCTACCAGATTCTACCTTCCAGGCCATCGTTGAATACCTCGCCCCCGGTAAGATCTACCGCCCCATCGTCATCAACCGGGCCAAGTACGAGGAAATGAAAAAGCACCCGTACATCAGCCGAAACCTGGCCAACTCCATCGTAAAGAACCGGGAAAAATTTGGCCGCTTTAACGGGCCGGAAGATTTACGGCGGCTGCGGTTGATTAACGAGAAAAATTTACCACAGTTACTTCCTTACTTTTCGTTTGAGTAAGCCTATATCTCCGCCAAATCAACCCTATTGCCATCCAGCGCGTTTGCCTGATTTACCGCCTCCGGCCTGAAGGCCGCAGAACATATATCGACCTTAAGGTCGATGCTACATAGCCCCCATGTCCAACCTCTTCTCCCTGATCGGCAATACCCCACTCATCGACTTGTCCGACCTGTCCGACAACCCCGCCGTACAAATCTTCGGTAAGCTGGAGGGCCAGAACCCCGGCGGCAGTGTGAAAGACCGTGCCGCACTAAGCATGATCCTCGGTGCCTGGGAGCGTGGTGACCTGGACGGGAAATCCATCGTGGAAGCCACCAGCGGCAACACCGGCATCGCGATGGCCATGATCGCGGCCAAACTCCGCATCCCGATCACCCTCGTCATGCCCGAGAACTCCACCCCGGAGCGCGTCGGCACCATGCGCGCCTACGGCGCCGAAGTTATCCTCACCCCCGCCGAAAAAACCATCGAGTACAGCCGCGAACTCGCCCAGCAGATGGAAGACTCCGGCGAAGGCTACGTACAGATGAACCAGTTTGCCAACGAAGACAACTGGAAAGCCCACTACCGCACCACCGGCCCTGAAATCTGGAAGGATACCGACGGCGAAATCACCCACTTCGTCTCCAGCATGGGGACTACCGGAACGATTACCGGCACGGGCCGCTATCTGCGCGAGCAATCCGACACCGTCCAGATCGTCGGTGTACAACCAACGGACGGCAGTAGAATTCCCGGTATCCGCCGCTGGAGTCCGGCTTTTCTACCGAAAATCTACGACGCCTCGGTCGTGCACCGGAAGATCGACGTTAGCCAGGAGGAAGCCGTTAAGACTATGCGACTTCTTGCTCAGGAAGCCGGTGTCTTCGCCGGGATGTCTTCCGGAGGCTCCACTGCAGCCGCGCTGCGGCTGGCGGAAGAATTAGACGAAGGCCTAATCGTTTGCATTATTTGTGACCGGGGGGATCGCTACCTCAGCAGCGGTGCGTACTAACTGGAGCGAGCTGCCTCTGGCAGCGAGACTGGAGTGATTTGCCTCCGGCAAAGAAACATTCGCTACCGGAGGTAGCTCATTACAGTCTCGCTGCCGGAGGCAGCTCGCTCCAAGTCAACACTATTTGTATTTATTTATATTGTTTTGTACATTTGAGTAGTGCGTATCTATCAACAACCAACTCTTAGTAAATACACCACTCCTCCCTTCTACGTGCAATTCTATTCGTTTGAAATTCCAGGTAAATGTCCGCCAGGAGATTGCCCCTCATCGTTGGTGTTGGGGAAGACAACTTATTGGTGCCGATCCGTCGGGCGCGGAGGGGCTTGAGTTGTAATTGTTATTGCCCGTGCTGCGGTGCTCGGTTGTCGGCTAAGCGGGGGAAAGTGAACGCGCACCATTTTGCCCACCACCAGGCGGCGGAGTGTACCGGTGCGGTGGAGTCGGGTTTGCACCGCTTCGCCAAGGCCGTGCTTCATCATCATGATTCGATTACCCTACCGCCGGTGTTCGCTTACGGTGTGGACAAACCGCTGCGTAGTTTCCGGACCTACCGCTACCGACGGACGGGAGAAGAGGTTCCGCTCAAGGGCTTCGTTGCGGATGTCGTTCTCTACGGTTTTGAGAAAGTGGTGGTGGAGTTAAAGGTCTCGCACGCCGTTGATCCTTATAAGCAGCGAGTCTTCATCCGTGCGGGCCTGCAATCGGTAGAGATTGACGTACTCGCCATTTTTGAAGAACTGGTAGAAGAAGGCCGGGGAGAAGACACCAAGGAACTCGCCCGCAGAATTATCCGCTTCGGAGAGCGGAACGGCGGCATGGCCGTCCACGGTCGGTGGTTATTTAACCCGGAGCAGCACCGGGCGGAATATCGGCGTAGGGAGGGTTCCACCCTGCTTAAGGTCCGGCAAAACACCTGGAGGGGAAAAACTTGGTTCCGGACACTCGATTGCCCCGACGAGAAGCGCAACTCCGTTGTCAAAGGCGATAACTGGCAACAGACTTACGCCCGGACTTATCAGGATTGTGCTGGTTGCCCGCACCTCGTGGAGATGGTGCATGAATTCCGATGGATCGGTTTTCGGTGGGTACCCGTTCGGGTGGTGGGGGTGCGGTGTGGGTATGGCTGAGGTCTACAGTCTAACAACCCAAGATTAATTTTAAGCATCCACCACCTCATACTCCCAGGTGATTTCAACACCACCAGCCTTCAGCATCAGACTGACCGAGCACATCTTCTCCATGCTCAGGCGGCAGGCGCGTTCTGCTTTTTTCTCGTCAATCTCGCCCACAAGGGTGTAAGCTACGTGGATGGCGGTGAAGATGCGTGGCTCTTCATCGCGGCGGGTGCCGGTTACGGCGATTCGGATGTCCTGCAGGTCTTGTCGTTGCTTGTTCAACAGCATGATTACGTCGATGCTGGAACATCCGCCGACAGCGGAGAGCAGTACCTGCATCGGGCGCATACCGGCATCTTTGCCTCCCGTGGCCGGGCCAGCGTCGGTTTCGACGGTACGGCCGTGCTCGTTGGTGGCTTTGAGGTGGAAGGAGTCGTCTTGGCGTTGGAGGTGGACGGTCATTTTTGTAGATTGATAGATGTGATAGAAGGTAGAGTGATAGAGCTGCCGCAAGTACCGCTCGCTGCGCTTCGTACGGAGGGTGTGGTAACCCGAGACTGCGCTACGCTTCGTCTCGGGTTACCAACGTTAGATCCCTACGGGATTAGTTCCTCGGCAAATCTTAGGAACGCGCCGTGCGTGGTACCTGCGGTAGCTCTATCGCCTCGAAAAAGCAGCGTAAAAAGTCTACAGTCCGAAAGCTTCCGCGACGGGTTGGTAAACGATCTCACCGCGCACAACGTTGAGGCCTTTCTGCAGGCCAGCGTTATCGGCACAAGCTTTTTCCCAGCCTTTTTCCGCTATTTGTAGCAGGTAGGGGAAGGTTGCGTTGGTAAGCGCGAGGGTTGAAGTGTAGGGCACTGCTCCGGGCATATTGGCCACGCAGTAGTGCAGAACGCCATCAACCACGTAAGTTGGGTCAGCGTGGGTGGTGGGCTTACAGGTTTCGATGCAGCCGCCCTGGTCTACGGCAACGTCAACAACTACGGAGCCGTCCCGCATTTCGGAGAGCATTTCCCGAGTGATGAGGTGCGGAGCTTTTGCGCCGGGAATCAGGACTGCACCAACGATGAGGTCTACGGTAGAGAGCTCTCTGCGGATGTTGTATTCGCTGGAGAATACCGTGCGGACGTTGGCGGGCAGGATGTCATCGAGGTAACGAAGGCGGTCCAGGTTAATGTCCATCAGGATCACCTGAGCGCCAAGGCCAGCAGCCATCTTGGCCGCTTGAACCCCCACAACGCCGCCGCCAAGAATCATCACCTTAGCAGACTTTACGCCGGGGACGCCGCCGAGCAGGATACCAAGGCCGCCCTGTGGTTTTTCCAGGTAGTTGGCTCCTTGCTGGATGGCCATCCGGCCGGCCACTTCACTCATCGGTACGAGCAGCGGCAGGCTTCCGTTCGGAGCTTCCACGGTTTCGTAGGCGAGGCAAATGGCTTTGCTCTTGATCATCGCCTCTGTAAGTGGGCGGGAGCTGGCGAAGTGGAAGTAGGTAAACACGAACTGGCCTTCCCGGACCAGTGCATACTCACGCTCGATTGGTTCTTTGACCTTCACGATGGTTTCCGACTTTGCGTAGACGTCCTCGATGGTCGGTAGGATTTCTGCTCCGGCTTCGGCGTACTCCTCGTCGGAGTAACCAGAGCCGAGGCCAGCGGTAGACTGAACGTATACCTTGTGGCCGCGCTTAACGAGCGCGAGTACTCCGCCCGGGATGAGCGCAACTCGGTTCTCGTTGTTTTTGATTTCTTTGGGGCAACCTATGATCATTTGGTGGTGGTTTGGTTAGGTTCAAGGGTATTTCGTACGCTGGTTATTTGTTTGACGAAACACCTGATAAATTAATTGTTAATCAACTAGTTACGGTACTGGTTTGAGGAACGCTAAATTGAAGGAGTTCGTTAGCTCCCGGCAACAATGGCCAGCTTACCAAATCCATTGGATTCGATGCGCGAAATATTCTTAATGCCGTAAAAACGTAGATCGACCACCTCTTTCCACTGGGGGTTTCGGATGGGATCAAACCGGTATATTTTTGAGCCGCCGGCCATGAGGTAGCTACCGTCCCGAAGAATAGCAAAGTCTTCAGAACCATTGATACAGGTGGTTACCGCACGGGGAGGATCGGTAAGGCGGTAGAGGTTTTGCTCCACCAGCGTCCAACTAGCGGTTGCTTTGCTCACGTAGGCCAGGTTACCGTTCGGCAGGCGCTTAAAACAACGCCCAACGTTGTTCGCCAGCGTTCTCGGCCGGTCCGTATCCGCGCTCGCCAGCGCAAGGGTATTGGGGGTACCAACGATGAATAACGCAAGCTGAACACTGTTCAGCCATTCGTAGTACCCAATGCCATTGATGTACTTGAATACAGGGCGGCCGTTGTCTTGCAAATTGGTGGAGAACTCCCACAAACGAAGTACGGTATCCTGCCCGATGTATTCCTGGCGGATGGCACTGAACTTCCGGCCGTCCCCCATTCCTTTCGGGCTGTACTCCCCCGCTACCGTTCGGGTCATCCTGGTTTGCGTCTTAGCCGTTAGATCGAAGCTGAAAATATCTGGCTGCTGCATCTCCGGTTGCTGTACAGAAAGCAGGAGAACGTTACGGTCTAGCCAGTATGGTTGGTTGTTGTAGCCCCGTTGGTTGAAGGCCGTCATGTACTGAGGCTTGGTGAAGGTGATGGTACTGTCGCCTTCGGCAATGTCGAAAACGTAAACCTGTGTATTTGGCAGCTGAGCGGAAAGCATCAGGGAGCACAGGAGGCAGGAGAATAAAAGCAAAAAGGTGCGCATAGAATGTGTTGGTTGGCAAGCGGGGGCGAAGATAGTGGTTATGGCGTTAGTTCGTACGTCTTTTTCAGGGCACCCGCCTAAAGCCAAACTAAGGGGTCGCGGAACAATAAGAGCTTGCTCGGAAATTTAATTCCGACCTGCGAACGACACATTCGCGCCTGCTTTTCGAGAAAAACATGAATCAATAATCCATTATTCATTCATTTTTTCTCTTCGATCAGCACACGAATGAGCTCGTTCTCGGTCAGGAACCAAATTCCCCTACAAGCTCTAAAAGCCTACGTATATTTGTGAGCACACGGTAAAAGAAAAACACCATGTCCCAAAGCGTCATCGCGGTCATCATCATTACGGCTACTTTCCTCGCGACTTACCAAGGGGAGAAAGACCGCTGGTTCAAAGAAGAATACCTGTTCTGGACGGACGGTATTTTGATCCGTAAAGAATGGCAACGGATGGTCACCTCCGGCTTTTTGCACAGTGGCTGGTGGCACTTCGGCTTCAATATGGTTGCGCTCTTCAGCTTTAGCTATGCGCTGGAGTATGTGTTCGGGATGGCGCAGTTTGCCCTGATTTACTTTGCGTCATTGCTCGGTGGCAGCCTGCTTGCGCTCTATTTCCACCGGAACCACGGAGCGTATAAAGCACTTGGTGCCTCCGGAGCGGTGAGCGGCGTAATCATGGCCTCCATTGTACTGATGCCGACGGCTAATCTGCACTTTTTCTTCATTCCCTACGGCATTCCTAGCTGGCTGCTGGGCGCAGTATTCATCCTGGTTTCCATCTTTGGCATCAAGGCGCAGGCCGATAACATTGGCCACGATGCACACCTCGGCGGAGCGATCGTTGGCACGTTGATGGCCTGCGCCCTGAAGCCCCAGCTGGCCATCGACCACTGGTGGGTGGTACTGATGATCATCCTTCCGTGTGCCATCTTTATGTACCTGGTCATCAAGAACCCCGCAATGCTCTTCATTGAGGGGTACTGGGGCGAGGAAGTCCATTCCATCAAAACCTATGAGTTCAGGGAGAAGGCGAAGCCAACCATGGACGACTTGCTGGACAAGATCAGGGCCAACGGCATCAAGAGCTTATCCACTAAAGAGCGAAAACTGCTAAAAGAGTACCGGGACAAAATGTAACTTCCCCCTTCCCCCTTTACCCCTTTACCCTTTACTCCTTCACTACCCGCGCACCTTCCCGCATCGCAAATTCCTTAGCGTCCGCAGCTTGCTTGCTAATCTCGACCTGAGAGAAAACACGGGTATTGCGTGGCGCAACGGGCAGGTTCTCCTCAGTGGTGTACCAAACGAGGCTATCGGCCAGCTCTACGCCGCCGTGGTCGCTCCAGGTCGGGTATTCGATCCAGCTGAATTTATCGCTGGTTTTTCCGGAGCGCCCGGTGACCGTATAGCCGAGCCAGCGCATCTTCTTCGTGGTGGGGTCGTAGTGGAGGCGGTAATTGTCTTTGGGGCTGAAGCCTACGCCGTCGTCGTAGCCGACCATGATGCCGGGGTAGGTGATGCCGTCGTAAGTAATCGGCTCGGCTTCCTTGTATACGATGCCGGGATCCGCCAGTACCCAGGGCATGGCGTAGAAATAGAACATCAGGTTTTTGTAGAAGACGGGGTTGCCTTTATAAGTCGTATCGGCCGTTACCCAGACGTTTTCGCCGTCGAAGCCCATTTCGATGGGCTCACCGCCGTCAGAGACGGGTTGCTTGATGTACTCGCGGCGGTCGTAGAGGTCAACAAGTTGGGTTTCGTGGCCTTCGCCGCGCGGCATCGCGTAGGCTAGTTGGCGGAATTCCTTCCAGTTGTCCAGGCCGCCGTGGGCGTTTAGGGTGGCGACGAAGGCTTCCGGCATACCTTCGGTGGAAACGGCGGCAACGGCGGGGGCTGCTTCTTGCACCTCGGCCGTGGGTTCGCCACAGGCGGCAAGCAATAAGGCGAGGCCCAGGGCGGAAAAATTGGTAAGTGTTCGAATATTCATTTGTGCTGATTTTAACTCTCTTTGTACGTTCACCTCTATTGTATAGTTCATGGCGGAGCTGCTTATTTGGGCGCGGCCGCAGGTGCGGGGGGAGGTTTTTTGAGATTGAACTGGTTTAAACTTTTCGTTCGCGACCTTGTCCGAACCCTGATGGCTACT
>CAYWMW010000056.1:0-4734 GCA_964458975.1 uncultured Lewinella sp.
GGGCGCAAACCAAATTGTCGCTTTTTGTTCCCCCTTTGGGGGCTAGGGGGCAAAAAAAGCGATAATTTGGTTTGCGCCGTGTAATCCTGTGTTCCAAAATCATCGCGCAGCCACCCCAACCCACCGCACGAGTCCGAAACAAGTTCTACCTTGCAGCATGCGTATTTCTCCTGCTCTCCGCCGTGTTTTGACCCTGCTTATTTTACTGGCCGTTCTTGTGTTTGCCGCTTTTTTGTGGTTCAAACCGCTGCTTAATATCGGGACGGGCTACGCCACCAAGCACGCCTGCAGCTGCCATTTTTTGCAGGGGCGTGAGCTGGAAGAGATCAGCGCGCACGATCTCAATTTCTCTGTGCTGGGGATGGTCGACCTGGAAGCTTCGGGCAATGAAGTACGGGGCTCATTCTTCGGCCTGGTACACCGCCGGGCGGTATACCGTGATGGCGTGGGTTGTACGCTGATTAACGATGAGGAAAAACCACTAACTAAGATTTTGGGCGCGGCCGCAGGTGCAAAGAAAGTTGAAGGAGCAGTGGTAGAAGGCCCCGCCTCCCTGAAGGATGCCATGGACTTCGGCATGGCCCCCGTCCCCGGCGGCGGAGCCCGCGGCATAGTTGTCATACAGGACGGCAAGGTCATCGCCGAACGCTACGCCGATGGCTACGACCAGAACACTCCCCTCCTCGGTTGGTCGATGACGAAGACACTGACGGCCCTCACCCTCGGTAAAGCCCTGGAAACCTCGTTGGAAGCAGGCTTACCGATCAAGGGCCTGCTTGATGTCAACCGGCTCTTTCCAGAAATTTGGACCGACTCCGCCCGCCAGCAAATAACCATCGCCGACCTCCTCCACATGAACTCCGGCCTCTCCTGGAACGAAGGCTACGGCAGCCTCTCCGACGCGACGATCATGCTGCACGAAATGCCCGACATGGCCGCATACGCTTCCGCTGCACCTGCGGTCGCGCCCAGAAATACCGTATGGAATTATTCCAGCGGCACGACCAACATCATCGCCCACCTGATCGATGAGATGCACAAAGACGCTTCCTTTGCCGAACACGCCCGCGAACTCTTCAAAAACGTTGCCCCAAGCCTCCTCATCGAGCCAAGCCAGGCGGGGCTTCCGGTAGGCAGCTCCTACGGCTGGGCCACCGCCCGCGACTGGGCGAACCTCGGCCAGTTCATGCTGCAAGACGGGGTTTGGAACGGTGATACTTTACTTTACCCCGGCTGGATCAACTACATGCGCGAACCCGCCGCTGGCTCCGAAGGTACCTACGGCGCACAGACCTGGCTCCCCGGCCCAGACATGCCCTCCCTGCCCAAAGACGCCTACATGATGCGCGGCTTTCAGGACCAGCGGGTGTTCGTCATCCCCTCCCGCCGGATGGTGATTGCACGGCTGGGGCATGGGGTGGATAAGAGTACGGATTTTGATGGGCTGGTGTCCCGCATCCTGAAATAACAGGCGCAGCCCTTCGCCCACAACCTTACCGGCTCCGCAGCCGAATCACCGGACAAATTACCTCCTCCAGGGAAATCCCTCCGTGCTGGAAAGTATCCCGGTAGTAGTTATTGTAGTAGTTATAGTTGTTGGGGTAGAGGAAGAATTTGTCTTCCTTGGCGAAGATGAAAGTGGAACTGAGGTTCGGACGGGGCAGTTTTGCCTTGAGCGGATCGCGTACTTCGAGTACGTCTTTCTCCTCGTAGTTGAGGTTGCGGCCGAGTTTGTAGCGGAGGTTGGTGCTGGTGTCCCGATCTCCGACGACGCGGCTGGGCGTATTGACGCGGATGGTGCCGTGGTCGGTGGTAACGATGAGTTGCACGTCGCGCTCGGCGAGCTTCCGGAGGGTAGCCCAGAGGGGGGAGTTCTCGAACCAGCTGCGGGTGAGGCTGCGGTAGGCTTTTTCGTCGCCCGCCAGTTCTTTGAGTACTTCCATCTCGGTCCGGGCGTGGCTCAGCATATCGATGAAGTTGTAGACGATGACGCTGAAGTCGTTGTTCAGAAAATCCAGCGCGCGGTCCTGCATCTGGCGGGCGAAGTTGGTCTTGGTGACCTTGGTGTAGTCCCACTTGATGTCTCCCCGGCGGAGGACGCGTTCGAGCTGCTTGCCGAGCAGGTCGGCTTCGTGCATATTCTTACCGCCTTCGTCGGCATCGTTTTTCCACCAGTCTTTATAGTGCTTGGCGATCTCCGACGGCATCATACCGGCGAAGATGGCGTTGCGGCTGTACTGGGTGGCGGTGGGGAGGATGCTGTAGAAGTAGTCTTCTTCTTCGATCTTGAAGAGCTCGGAGAGGTAGGGCTCGATGACCTTCCACTGGTCGAAGCGCATATTATCGAGCAGGATCATCACCGTTGGCACCTCTTTGTTGAGGTGGGGTAAGACTTTTTCCCGCATCAGGTTGTGGGACATGATGGGGGCATCGTCTCCCTGCACCCAGTCAACGTAGTTGCGTTCAATGAACTTGCTGAACTCAGCGTTAGCTTCCCGCTTCTGCACGGCGAGGATTTCGCCCATCTGTTCGCTCTTGCTTTCGTCTAACCGAAGTTCCCAGTTGATGATTTTTTTATAGACGTCTACCCATTCTTCCTTGTCGAGCCCACTGTTGATTTGCATCATCAGTTGGCGGAAGTCTTGCTGGTAGTCGGTGTCGGTTTTTTCGCGAACGAGGCGCTTTTCGTCGACGATGGTTTTGAGGCTCGAGAGGATTTGGATCGGGTTGACCGGCTTGAGGAGGTAACCGGCGATCTGGCTACCGATGGCTTCCTCCATCACGCTCTCGGCCTCGTTCTTGGTGATCATCACCACGGGGATATTGTTGCCCGCTTCCCGGATCCGGCCCAGGGTTTCCAGGCCGGTGAGGCCGGGCATGGATTCGTCTAAGAAAACGACATCGATCTCAGCTTCTCCCTCCAGTTCTTCCAGGGCATCGTGGCCGTTGGTGACGGTGATGACTTCGTAGCCTTTCTTTTTCAAGAATAAAAGCTGGGGCTTGAACAGGTCGATTTCGTCGTCGGCCCAGAGGATGGTGATCTGATCCATGTAAATTGTGGGGTTTTTGATTAGCCGGGGGGAAGTTGGGCTGTAAAAGAGTACGCTTTGCGGGGCGTGATGTTTTGAACGCAGGGGATTATCCCGATAGTCTGTCCGTAATCCAACGAATTTTGCCGGAGGAGACTGTTTTTTTTTGAAAACCTTCCCTGTATCCTGCGGCCGCGCCCAAAAAAGCGGCACCCCAGGGAAGAACTCCCAAAGGTGCCGCATAACCTACTCCACAAAGTTCCTGGCTGATCGTTCGGCCGGGAGGGTAATTTGTTTACTCTTTACCGTCTGTAAGCAAAGCCTCGATCCGCGCCAGCCGTGCCTCTAGCTCACCGATCCGCTTTTCCTGCGCCTCAATGATGACTTGCTGCTCCTGAACGGCCTTGATGGCCACCATGCTAAAACCGGCGTAGTTGACACCGTAAAGGCTGTCGGGTTCGGAGTAAGAAACCAGTTCGGGGAAGAGTTCCTTGGCTTCCTGTGCGATCAGGCCGATGGTGTTCTCCTGGCTTTTGTCGGACTTATAGTGGTAGGTCTTCACCGCCAGTTGGTTGACCTTGTTCAGGACGGGGGAGAGGACGTTGATATTGGCCTTGAGGCTTTTGTCAGACCCTTGAATGTAAGCCCCGGTAGTAGCACTGATGACGGCACGTAGTGAGCTGCCATAATGTAAGCGCAAGCCGAAACCGTGGGTGATGTCCCAGTCTTGGTTCGCAGTATTATCGCTAAATCGTAAGCCCGTACCGACGGTCTGACTACGTTGGTGAACGTGCAGGCGGGCAGTTGGTGTACCGTTGATGCCCACCTCTCCATCGCCGGTGATCGTCATCCGGTCAGCAGCGCCGTTGGCGTTGCGGAAGTAGAAGTTCAGACGAGCACTGGCGGTCGTAGCGGAAGGCAAACCGGCTACGTGCCAGAACGCTCCTCCGGCGGTGCTGTTGGTTAATTCCAGGCGAGCGTAGTCGTTGCCTACCTCTTCGAGTTTCAACTGCGGTTTATTGAGGGTACTGTTGTTCCTGACGTGGGCCCAGGCGGAGGGAGTGCCCGTAGTACCCAGCTGAAGCTCTCCATCCTGGTTGAGTTTGAACCTGGTGTTATAGGAATTAGAACCATCCACTCTGGAACGAAACTGTAAATCAGCCCCGGAACCGATGGTACTGAAATTCCAGCGGTTACCATCGCCAGGGAAACCCAGCTGGATGGTGCCGAGGTTTGACTGCACGAAGAGGTCTCCCGCCACATGAACGTCTTCTTCGGGCTCCTGGGTGCCGAGGCCGACTTTGCCCACACCGGTGGTTAGTGCTGCAACGCCAGTACTCGTAGTGTAGAAGTAGCCACCGACGCCGCCGCCGAAGCCATAACCGAGCACGCCACGGCCAGTAGCGGAGTTAGATACCCCCTGAACACCAGCATAAAAGCTATTCTCAGAACGTCCATAAACACCATGCGCATCAGTAGAGTAGCCAAACACCCCCGCCCGGTTGGCAGGGATGGTGGCTCCGTCCGCACCCGTAGTGCCCACTACACCGTAGGTTGCGTTAGTTGTGTTGTTGTGTACATGAAAGGCAGCCGTACTAGCGGGGGTAGTTACGCCTTCGTAGTAGGGGAGTTCCAGCTCTCCGGCAGGGCCGGTTGGGCCTGCGGGGCCAACATCACCCTGTGGGCCTTGCGGGCCTGCGGGGCC